>JBOGJO010000175.1:0-1015 GCA_050747885.1 Thermoanaerobaculia bacterium | reverse complement strand
CCTGAAGGCCCTCGGCGCGGAGGCCGCCGCGGACGACCTGGCACGGGGCTCGATCGTGCTCCTGACCGAGAAACCCGCCGGCCTGACACAGATGACCGTGCACGTCGCGAGCAGGACCGATGGCTCGGACGTCTCGACGGTCAGGCTGCCCGTCCACGTCGTCCCGCTCGGGATCTCCTTCGAGGACCTTCCGGGCGCAGTCATCTCGGCGGAGACCGCCGCGCGTCTCGGCGTCCCCGCGGGCCAGGCTCAGCGCTATCTCCTCCGGCTCGGCCATCCCGGCACCGACGCCGACGCGGCGCGCGTCGCGGCGATTGCTGCGAAGTACCCCGATACGTGGACCCTGACCTCGCGCCCGCCGGAGATCGCGGGGAGCGGCTTCCGCATCGTCCTCATCGGCGGCAGCGTCCTCTTTGCCCTCTCGGTGACGGGGATCGCCGTCGCTCTCGGAGAAGCGGAATCGCGCCCAGAGCAGCGGACGTTGCTCGCGATTGGGGCGGATCGAAGGCTGCGCCGGAAGATCACGGCGGCTCGCGCGGGCGTGATCGCCTTGCTCGGTGGCCTCCTTGCCGTCCCCGCGGGGTTGCTTCCGGTGTGGGGACTCCTCGTGACACGCAAGGCGCCGCTCGTCGTGCCGGTGCCCGAGGTCGTCGCGGCGGTGGCACTTCTCCCCGTGCTCGCGATCGCGGCGACCTGGCTGTTCAGCCGACCGATCCCTGAATGGCAAGCGTTTCGCGGTCCGACGAGCTGACTCTTCCTTTTTTTGCAGTTCTGCTAGCGAGAACAAGGAACGGGTTGGGAGGTGCCGTGAGAATGCGGCGTCGTGATTGACCTGGTGGCGATCATCGCCCTTCCCGTTGTCTCGCTTGGGGCCCTCTTGGTCCTCGGGGGAAGCGTCGATCCGTGCCTGTCGCCGGAAAGACACAACCGGTAGGTCCTCGAGCAACCGCAGCCCATCGGGGGCCGATCACCGAGGCTCGACCGAACCGGACCGGGGTTTCAGTCGCCCGTCCAC
>JBOGJO010000174.1:0-10671 GCA_050747885.1 Thermoanaerobaculia bacterium | reverse complement strand
CGTTCATGCTGTTGCGAGCCTACCGGCGGGGCGGCGTGCGTTTGCTTCTCTGGAGCGGCCTTTGTTTCGTCGGCCTCACGCTCAACAACATCCTGCTTTTCGTGGACCTGAGCGTTCTCCCCGAGATGGACCTTTCGCTGCTTCGCGTGATCCCGGCGGTCGCGGGAATCGCCGTCCTGGTCTTCGGGATGGTCCTGGACGCGCGATGAAGACGGCCGTCTCCTTCCTGTCGGGGTTTCTGACCATGGGGTACGGGGTCGCGAGCCTCTTTTTCTTCCGATTCTGGCGAAACAGCCGCGACCGTCTGTTCCTCTTTTTCGGGCTTGCGTTTCTGCTTCTCGGCATCGACCGGCTCGTCGTGTCCCTTCCGGACGTCGGAGCGGACGCCTACGTCTTCCGCGCCGTCGCTTTCCTGGTCATCCTCGCCGCCATCGTGGACAAGAACCGCCGCTGAGGCCTCCGCGGCCGAGGCTCCCCCGGTCACGCCCTTTGACTCTCCCCTCAGGCTCGTTTACCCTTGCGCGCAACCGCAAGGAAAAGAAAATTGAGGGAGGTGGCCATGGGGAAGATCAACACGGGCCGTCTGATTCTGGGCGGAATCGTCGCCGGCATCCTCGTGAACGTTTCGGAAACCGTTCTGAACGCCGTCGTGCTGAAAGACCGGTGGGCTGCGGCCATGAAGGCGCTCGGCAAGCCGATGACCGCCATGGACCCGTCCGCGATGGTCGTCTGGATCATCTGGGGCTTTGCGTACGGAATTCTGTGCGTCTGGTTGTACACGGCCATCCGTCCCCGGTTCGGCCCCGGCGCCGGCACGGCCGCGAAAGCGGGTTTCGTCGCATGGCTCCTCGCCGGCCTTCTCTCCCAGGTCGGGATGGCGAACATGGGCATCGTGCCGACAAGCCTCATCACGACCACGTGTGTCTGGACGCTCGTCGAATCGATCCTCGTGACAATCGTGGGGGCGTGGCTCTACAAGGAGGCGTGAGCTTTCCCGGACGATCGACCTTCTCTTTCGCGATTGCGCCGAAACGGTTCCGGGTCCATCAGCGAATCTCAGTTCCGGGCGCCCGTCAACGGGTGCGACTGGAAGAATTTCGCGATTCGCACACCCGCCCACCGGGGAAAAACGTGGCCGCCGGGATGAACCACGACGACAACCGGAGCCCTCCTTGACGAGGCATAGCGCGTGCAGCGTTCGCCACAAGGTTCTCCGGGTGTCGAGCACCCGTTCCACCGAAGAATCGTCCGGATCGTTTCCTCCTGGTCGGAAAAATGGACGATGGGATCGCTTTCGCCTCCGATGTGGATCACGGGGCGAGGCTCGGCCGGAGGAAGGTCGGGAACGACGAGACCCGCGCAGACTCCAAACGCGGCGAACTCGGCGCCGCGCCTGGCCCACAGGAGATAGCTGAAGAAGCCCCCGTTGGAAAAGCCCGCCGCGTAAATTCGCGATTCGTCGACGGCAAACTTCTGCCGGAGTGTCGCGAGAATAGTGTCGACGAGCTTCAGGTCGCGGTCGCCATTCTGACCCGGCTCCCTCTGCCAGCCCGGCCGGACGCCGCGCGGGTCGATCTTCGTCTTCGTCGCCAGGCCCTGCGGGTAAACGACGATCGCCTCCGGCCACGAGTCCTGAAACCGCATCCAGGTCGAGGCGCCCCGCATGTTTCCGCCATGCCCGTGAAAAGCATGGACCACCGGAGCTTTTCCGGCGGCCCGCGACGACGGCGCGAACACGAGCGCCTCCCTCGCCTCCCCGTTGACCGTCCAGCTCATGACCGACGGTTCGGCGGCGAGAGCGGGCCGCGGTGCGGCTCCGAAGGCCGTGAGAAGGACGGCGACCCGGAAGAACGACTTCATCGAGAGGGGACACTCCGAGACTCTATCCGGAACGATGCCACCGGCCCGGCTTCTCCGCTGCCGATCAGCGTCCAGAAGTATTGCCGCCCCGACTTCAACAACCGCCTTTCCGATTCAGGGAAAACGACGCGGCCGGCCGATGTCGGCGCGCTTGTCCAGTCGAAGTTCCGACCGGAGTCAAAGACCGTCACGCGGACCGTTCGGGAGGACGCATTCTGAAAAACGAATTCCACGGGCGGCGCCGAGAGCGGCCCTGCGGGCGAAAGCAGTACCGCCTCGCCCCCCGCGCCGCGCTCGCGATCCGGAGGCCGCAACCTCTGAAGAAAGGGAACGATCGCAATGGCTCCGACAATCACCGCGGCGAACGCCAGGGTCCAGGCCGAGAGTCGTCTCCGGCGATGCCGATCATCCGTCTTGAGCTTGCCAAAGTTGCGCCAGGCTGCGGCCGCCCGGCCCGGAGAAAGTGGGGCGGGTTCCCGGAATGCGGCGAGGTGCAACGTTTCCGCCGAGCACGTCGCGCAGGCGGCCGCATGCCGAAGGATCGCCTGCCGGGCGGAGACGTCGGCTCCCTCCCGGGTCGCCCCGTCCCGGGTCGCCTCGAGGAGCTCCTCAGGAGAAGGATGAACCTTTGGCTCCGGCGGCAGGTTCGCGTCAAGGCGTTTCATCATGTCCTCAACGCCTCCTTGAGCCTTTTGCGGGCCATCCAGATTTGCACCTTGACCGTGGCCGCCGAAATTCCGAGGCGCCGTGCGATCTCACGATACGCCAGGTCGTGCTGAACGCGAAGGAGAAGACACGCGCGCATTCGGACGGGCAGCCCGGCAAGCGCATCGACGACGCGCTCGCTCTCTTGCCGCGAAGATGTCGCCGTCTCCGGGTCCGCGGAACGGTCTTGAATTTCTTCAGCGGGAGGTCGCGTCTCCCTTCTTCGTCCCTGCCGGCGCCATTCGTCACTCGCCACGTTTCGCCCGGTCGCGTAAATCCAGCTCTCGAGGCTTCCCTCGCCCCGGAATCGATCCCATGCCTGATAGACGTTCCAGAGAGTCTTTTGACTTAGATCCTCGGCGTCGTCGCGCGAAAATCCGCGGGAACGAAAAAAACTTCGCAGCCGCGGGAAAAACTCCACGAAAACGTCGCGGAACGCGTCGATCTGCGGAGATCGCGAGCCCGAGAGCTGTGCGGCCATCGCATCAGAATGTTAGCGCAGATCTAATACCGGACAGGGGCGGACGCGTCTTTCCTTCCAGGTGAGGAGGGGAAAACCATGGCTATCAAAACCTATCGAAGCGGGTGGCCTCGAAGGATTGTATTGACTGCTGCGCTGGCCGTCGGCATGGCGCTTCCGGCCTTCGCCGGATTCCCTTCCGCCGAGACGTTCCTTCCGGCCGTCGGCCGGGAGACGGGCGCCAACGGGGCGCAGTTCTACACGACCGTGTGGGCGAGCAACCTGACCAGCGATTCGGTTTCCTTCACGTTCTACTTCCTCCAGGAGGGTCAGGCCAACCCGAGCCCGGCGAGCTTCACCGATTCTCTGGCTCCCGGCCAGACGAAGATGTACGAGAACGTCGTCGAATCGAAGCTCGGCCTGACGAACGCTCTGGGCGCCGCGCGCGTCGTCTCCTCCGGCGAGATCCTCTTAGCCGAGAGGATTTACAACCAGGCGCCGGGCGATGACCCGGGCAAGAGCGAAGGACTCTTCTTTTCCGGCGTTCCGAAGAGCTTTTCGATCTCGCTGGGCCAGTCGTCCTCGATCCAGGGGATCGACCAGGGAGGGTCGGAAAGCTTCCGCTACAACTTCGCTCTCGTCGAGACCGGCGGAGGCTCTCCGACCGTCCACGTCGCGCTGCAGGACGGCGACGGCGCGACGCTGGGATCGAGGGACTATGCGCTCGGGCCTTACGAGCAGATCCAGCCCAACGTGGCGGACATTCTCTCGGGCGTTTCCACCACGAACGCGAGGATCACGGCCACGGTGACCGGGGGAGCGGGCTCGGTCCTCCTGGCCGGCGCGCAGATCGCAAACGTCTCGCAGGACGGCACGGGATTCGAGATGAGCTTCCCCGACATTCTGACCAACGTCGTCACCAGCTTGAATGGTCTCACGGGAGCGTTGACGCTGGAGGCGGGAAGCAACATCGCGATCACAAAGGATGGCGCGAGCACCCTGAAGATCTCGGCCACCGTCGCCCAGGGGCCGGCAGGACCGGCCGGCCCGGCGGGTGCACGGGGTCCGACCGGCATTCAGGGACCTCCCGGACCTGCGGGCCCGGTCAACGCCGTTTCGACGGACACGCCGAACACTGCCGCGCTGCGCGACGGGACGGGAAGCTTCGCGATGGACACGCTGTCTCTCGACGGCAACCTGAACCTGCCAACGAGCAGCGCGACCACGGGCGTCGTTTACATCAGCGGCCTCCCGTTCATCCACAGTTTCGGCACGAATAACACGTTTATTGGCGGCGCCGGCAATTTTACGATGACAGGCGACGGAAACACGGCAAGCGGCAATGCTGCGCTCTCCGCCAACACCACGGGCTCAGTAAACACGGCGACCGGCGAGGCTGCGCTCTCCTCCAACACCATGGGCTCAGAGAACACGGCAACCGGCCGGAATGCGCTTTCGCTCAACACCACCGGCAGCAGCAACACGGCAAGCGGCGTCGAGGCGCTTTTCAGCAACACCATGGGCGTCGGAAACACGGCAATCGGCACGCACGCGCTTGAAAGCAACACCACGGGCAACGCAAACATCGCGATCGGGCTCAACGCGGGCGTCGTACTGACGACCGGCGATCAAAACATCGACATCGGCAATGCGGGCGGTAGTGCCGTGGAGGCACAAACGATCCGCATCGGGGACAACCAGACCGCCGCGTTTATCGCGGGCATCCGCGGAATCACGACGGGCAACAACAACGCGGTGAACGTCGTCATCGATAGCAACGGTCAGCTGGGCACGGTCAGCTCCTCCCGGCGGTACAAGGAAGACATCCACGACATGGGCGACGCCTCCCGGCGGCTGCTCGACCTTCGCCCGGTGACGTTCCGCTACAAGAAGCCTTTCGCGAACGGCGAGAAGCCGATTCAGTACGGCCTGATCGCCGAAGAGGTCGCCCGGTCTTTCCCGGAGCTCGTGGCTCTGGGAAGAGACGGCAAGCCCGAGACCGTGAAGTATCAGATGCTTTCCGCCCTGCTCTTGAACGAGCTGCAGAAACAACGGGGCGAAGTCGCCCGCCTGGAACGAGCCAACAGGGACCTCGGGGCTCGGCTCGCCGCGCAAGACCAGACCAACGCCGCGCGCCTCGCGGGGCTCGAGCATCAGCTCACCGCGATCCAACGCGCCGTCGCCGTTCAGCAGGCGGCCAAATGAACAGAAATACAGGCAAGGAGGTCCAGAACGTGAAGACGAACCAGAAGAACCCGGGAAAGACCGCATCGCGAATTCTCGCAGTCGCCGTGGCGGCCGCGGTCGGCGCCGGATCCGCCTTCGGCGGATTCGTTTCGCGCGAGATTTTTCTGCCCGCCGTCGGCCGCATCGCGGGCCAGGGAGGAGCGCAGTTCTACACGACGATCTGGGTCACGAGCCTTTCTGCTTCGAAAACGATCCACTTCACGTTTCAATTTCTGAAACAGGGCCAGGGAAACGCGAGCGACGCACCGTTTTTCACGGATACTCTGGCGCCCGGTGAGACGAAGATCTATGAGAACCTCATCGAGGCGAAACTTCATCTCTCGAACGCCATCGGCGCCGGCCGACTCGCCGCCGACGGAGAGATTTTCGCCTCCGAGCGGATCTATGACCAGGCGCACGCCACCGACAACCTCGGAACGACACAGGGTCTCTTCTTCGCGGGCGTCCCCTCCTCGGTGGCGATCGGTCTCGGCGAAAAGGCGTCGATCCAGGGCGTCAACCAGGGAGATCCGACCCAGGACATGCGAACGAACTTCGCACTGGTCGAGACGACGGGGCATCCCGCGACGGTGCACGTCTCTCTCGCAAGCGATCTGGGCGCTTCCCTGGGCGCGGTTGACTTCCCGCTTCAACCGTACGAGCAGATTCAGCCCAACGTCGCCCAGCTCTTCGCCGGCGTCTCGACGATCAACGCCCGGATCGTGGCGTCGGTCACGGCGGGGACGGGGCGAGTGATCATCGCGGGAGCGCAACTCGCCAATACCAGCCAGGACTCCTCCGGTTTTCAAATGAGCTTCCCGGTCCCGCCGTTTCGGATCGGGCCGTCCATCGCCGTTGGCAACTATCCGGAGGCCCTGGCGTTCGATGGCGCGAACGTCTGGGTCACCAATGCCAGCGACGGAACGGTTCAAAAAATTTCCATCGCGACGGGTGTCCCGGGCGCGCCGATTGCCGTGGCGGGATTTTCCGAGGGGATCGTGTTCGACGGCGCCAATATCTGGGTTTCGAATAACCATAACAACACGGTCCAGAAAATCCCGATCGCGACGGGCGTTCCCGGGCTTCCGATCGCCGTCGGGCGCGGGCCCGCGACTCTCGCGTTTGACGGCGTTCGCGTCTGGGTGGCCAACGAGATCGATGGGACGGTGCAGCCGATCCCGATCGCGACGGGCGTTCCCGGGACGCCGATCGCCGTCGGATACCAGATTCAAACCATCGCGTTTGGCGGCGCGAGCATCTGGGTGGCCAGCTCGTTGGACAAGACTGTCCGGCGCGTTCCGGTCGACACGGGGGTACCCGGGCCGCCGATCACGGTTGCCGGGTTTCCCTGGGCGCTGGCGTTCGACGGCGCCGACATCTGGGAGGCGGATGAGTCCGGCACGGTGCAGCGGATCCCGGTCGCGACCGGTGTACCGGGGGCGCCGATTCCTATCCGTGCGTCATCCTTCTTGACCGCTCTTGCTTTCGACGGGACGAACATGTGGGTGGCCGGATACGACTGGGTTTGCCCCATTCCAATTTCGACCGGCGTCCCAGGACCCGTGACGGCCGTGGGAGGCGATCCGTGGGCGCTCGCCTTCGACGGTTCCAACATGTGGGTGGCGAAGCGGTACGACAGAACGGTGGTGGAGGTGGGCCCGGCGGTTCCTTCGGACGTCTTCCTTCCCGCCGTGGGACGCGTGTCGGGCCAGGGAGGCGCCGAATTCTACACGACGATCTGGACGACGAACCTTTCGGAGCGAACGAGACACTTCACGTTCCGTTTCCTAAAGCAGGGGCAGGCCAACGACGCGAGCCCGGCCTCCTTCACCGACGAGCTGGCGCCCGGTCAAACCAAGATCTACGAAAACGTCGTCGAGGAAAAACTCCACCTGAACTCGGCCATCGGAGCCGGACGGATCACGTCCGACGGAGAAATCCTGGTTTCCGAGCGAATCTACAACCAGGCCCACGCGAGCGACAATCTCGGGACCACCGAGGGTTTGTTCTTTGCGGGCGTTCCCGCGAGCGTCGCGATCGGACCGGGAGAGAAAGCCTCGATCCAGGGTGTCAACCAGGGGAATCCCGCGGAGAATATGCGGTACAACTTTGCTCTCGTGGAAACGACCGGTCACGCGGCGACCGCGCGCGTTTCCTTCGTGAACGATCTCGGCGTGGCGCTCGCGAGCACAGACTTTCCTCTCCTTCCGTACGAGCAATTGCAGCCCAACGTGGCTTCAGTGTTGCCGGCGGTTTCGACGATCAACGCCCGGCTCGTCGCGGAGGTCGTCGCCGGAACGGGCAGAGTCATCATCGCCGGCGCGCAGCTTGCCAACACGAGCCAGGACTCCTCCGGATTTGAGATGAGCTTCCGGGATCCTGCGATCGGCGTCGGGGTCGCACCGGACGCCCTGACCTTCGACGGAACCGACGTCTGGGTCTCCACCTACTCCGACCGCACGGTGCAGCGGCTACCGGTCGTCTCGACTGTCCCGAGCGCGCCGATCGTCGTCGGCGGCTTCCCCACGGCCCTCGCGTTCGACGGGGCGAATGTCTGGGTGGCCATGGTGCCCGAATTTGGAGACGGCGGAACGGTCCAAAAAATCCCGATTGCGACCGGTGTTCCGGGAGCACCGATCACCGTCGGAAGCGACCCAGCGGCACTCACGTTCGACGGAGCCAATATCTGGGTGGCAAATTACGACGACTCGACGGTTCAGAAGATTCCCGTCGCGACGGGAGTCCCGGGCCCGCCGATTCACGTGGGAGCCGGTCCCCAGGCGCTGGCTTTCGACGGCGTGAACGTCTGGGTCGCCAATTTTGACGGCGACTCGGTTCAGAAAATCCCCGTCGCCACGGGAATACCCGGCGCCCCGATCGGCGTCGGAGACGGGCCCGCCGCGCTCGCGTTCGACGGCGCGAACGTCTGGGTCGCCAACTCCGGGGCGGGAACCCTCCAGAAGATCCCGGCGTCGGGAGCTCCAGGGGCGGCGATCGGGGTCGGGTCGAATCCGTTCGCGCTCGCATTCGACGGTACGAACGTCTGGGTCGCCAATGCCGGCGACGCCACCGTCCAGGCCGTCCCGGTCGCGACGGGTGTGCCGGGGCGGGCCATTCGCGTCGAGGCGTACCCGGCGGCGCTCGTCTTCGACGGCGCCAACATCTGGGTGGCCAACGAGAACGGGAATTCGGTTCAGAAGCCGTGACCGAAGAGGCGACCAGGGCTCGCTGAAGTCCGGTGCGAGCCGTGAAGGCATAGAATCGCGGCCAGATCATGCTGGCCGCGATTGGTCCTGCCGCGTTCGTTCTTTTTCTCGCTGGCCCCGAACCCTCGCCGCCGAAAGTCGCACTGCCGGAGACTGCGGCCGCGCTCGAAGAGCGCGCCGCCGCGCTCGAGAAGAAAAGCGAGCTCGCGGAGGCCGTCGCCGTGTTTCGAGAGGCGCTTGCCGAACGGAAGAGAGCGAGCGAGCCTCTCGCCGCAGCGGCCGATCTCCAGCGCTTGGCCTCGATCGAGCTCCGTCAGGGAGATCTCGACGCGAGCGAGCGCGACTGGAAGGACTGCCTCGAGCTTCGACACCGGCTTGCTCCCAGGACGCGTGAAGAAGCAGCCGCATGGAACGGCCTGGGTGCGATCGCCTATCTGCGCGGGGATCTCGACGGGGCAGACGAGTGGTACGGGAAAGCTCTCGCGATCGACGAGGTCGCCGCGCCCGAGAGCGTCGAGGCCGCCCGGACGATCGGGAATCTCGGCATCGTCGCGTTCTACCGCGGTGATCTCGATCGAGCGGAGATTTTCGATCGGCGCGCGCTCGCGATGCAGGAGAAGATCGACCCCGGCGGGACCGAGTCGGCCGGGCCGCTCAACTATCTCGGAGTCCTCGCGAAGAGTCGCGGTGACTACGACTCCGCGGAGCAGTACTACGCGCGCGCGCTCGCGATCTTCGAGAAACGAAGCCCCGGCAGCGTGGCGGTGGCGGGCATGGAAAACAATCTCGGCGTGCTCTGTAAGGAACGCGGAGATCTCGAGGGGGCGTGGCGCCACCAGCAGGCCGCGCTCGAGCTCCGGCGCCGGCTGGCGCCCGGCGGCCTCGACGTCGCCGCCAGCTTGAACAACCTCGCCGAGATTGCCCTGTCTCGGAATGATCCCGACACCGCACTTCCGTTCATCCGCGAGTCGCTCGAGATCAAGGAGAAAGTCGCGCCGCAGAGCCTCAATGTCGCGACCTCGCTCGTGAACTTCGCCGAATACCATTTGCAGAAAAGGGATCCCGGCGCGGCGCTCTCCGACGCCCGGCGGGCGCTCGAGATCCGGCGCCAATTCGAGCCCGGGAGCCTGGAAGAAGCGGAAACCTTCGCGGTCGTCGCCCGGGCAGAGGCGGCCGGCGGCGAACGGGGCAAGGCCGCGGAAGACTACCGGAACGCGCTCGCGGCGGTCGAGGCTCAGCGCCGTCGGATCGGCGGCGCCGAGGCAGAGCGCGCCGCATTCTCGACGCGCTCGATCGGCTACTACCGTGAAACGGCCGCGCTCCTGCACGAGCTCCACCGGGACGAGGAAGCATTCGGGGTCATCGAACGCTCGCGGGCGCGCGAGCTGCTGGCTCTCTCTGGACAGCGGGATCTGCGGGTGGATGCAGGCACGCCGGCCGGACTTCTGAAGGAAAGAAGCCGCCTGGATGTCTCGTACGACCGCGTTCAGCAGCAAATCGGGCGAATCGATCCGGTGCGACGCATGCAGGAGGCGGACCGGCTGGTGACGCAACTTCACGACCTGCGGGAGCAGCGCGCCGCCGTCCAGGAAAAGATCTGGTCCTCTTCCCCGCGCTTTCGCGAGCTCGAAGATCCCCACACGCTCACGGTTGCCGAAGCGCGCCGCGCCCTCGACCCCGGGACCGCGGTTCTTTCGTATTCGATCGGCGAAAAGCAGACCCTGCTGTTCGCGATTCCGCCGGAATCGTCCTCCCGGTTCGAGGTCTGGAGCCTTCCCGTGGGCGCCGACGACATCGCGCGCGAAGTCGAGGTTTTTCGGAACTTGATCCGGCAGGAACGCGGCGACGCCTCGACCGGGAAAGCCCGCGAGGAGGCGGGGCGGCGGCTCTACCGAGCGCTGATCGCGCCGGCATCCGGCGTTATCGCTCGGAGCCGCCGGGTCCTCATTTGCCCCGACGGGCCGCTCCACCTGCTTCCATTCGCCGCCCTCTCGGTCGACGGCCCGGGAAGGCCGCGGTATCTCGCCGAGTGGAAGCCTCTCCACATCGCGCTGTCGGTCTCGCTCGCCGTCGAACGGGCAAGACACCGCACGGCGAATCCGCCGGCTCTCCAGATCGCCGCCTTCGGCGACCCCGCTCCGGCGCAGGAGCGATCGGGTCGAGCTGAGCGAACTGAGCCGCCGGCGTCCCTTCCGGTCGCGGAGCGCGCGTGGA
>JBOGJO010000173.1:0-2781 GCA_050747885.1 Thermoanaerobaculia bacterium | reverse complement strand
GGCGACCCCCTTCAACCTTCCGATCGAGCCGTGGAACAGCAAATAGTCCCGGCCCTTCCCGTGTTCTTCGTAAATCGACCAATCGCAGGGGACCTTCTTCAACTCGACAGTCGGGCGGAGAACCCTCACGCGCATGCCGTGGCGCTCCGCCATCGCGCGGGCAACGAGATCGCTCGGGACGTAGATGTTTCTCGCGCGCCGGCACGCCTGAAGCGTGAGCCACCGGGCGAGCCTTCCGTCGGCGGTCGGCTTCTGGCGATACGCTTTCCGGACGGCTTCGAAGTCGGAAGAGAGCTGAACGACGACCGGCAGGGCGGAAAGCCCCCGGCCGAGCAACAGGGGCGCCGCCCGCAGGCTCGTAACCTGCGCAAGATCAAACGGCGCTTCCCGGTGGCGCCGAAGCAGCGCGCCTCTCAGGCTGGCGGCAACGGAAAGGCAGTGAACGCTCTCGTGCCAGCCATGGCGGAAAACACGGTTTGCCTGAGTGTGAAGAAAATCCGCGGCGCGCGACGTCGCTCGAACGCGGTGGACGATCACCCCATCGGCCTCGTAGGTGACTTCGTCGTCTCCGATGACGAAGACTTCCACGCGATGGCCGCGCTCGAGAAGGGCTCGGCTTTGCCGACCCAGAAGCTGCGCAACGCCGCCGTCGTAAAACGTCGGTTCCGTGGCGTATTCCGTCGTGAGGAAAGCGATCCTCAGAGCTCCTTCGGAGCGGGCGTCCGGAAGGGGTTCCGGAAGTTCAGTCGGGATGTCTTGCTCCGACAAAGCGGTGCTTGAGCGACGACAGAAGTGCTCTCACCCGAAATCGCTGATTCCTGATGAACGATCTCCAGACCCATGGTTCGGCGCGAAGGGTATTGCGCCACAACGTGCGACGCTCGCGGTCCGTCATGGTGCGGTGGGGCTGAAAATCCGGAGCAACGGCTTCCGTTTTCCGCAGAAGCTCCTCCCAGATTCGCGCGTGCTCGTTCGCATACGCGGCCCACGTCCTCGCGCGGCCGGCGGCGGAAAGCCGGTCCCGTCCGCGGGGAATTTCCTGAAGCACTTCCTGCAGGGTCTCCGGGCCCGTCACGGGATGGGTGATTCCTCCCGGAATGTCGAGGTGGAAGCCCTGTGGCGTCACGATAGTCTTGACCCCGGCCGCGACGGCATCGAGGAAACCCATGGAACCCTCGTCCTCACCGAGGTAAACGTAATAGTCGAAGTACGGAAGAGCGGCTCGAATCCGCTCGTAGTCCGCGACGGCGTCCTCCGTTCCTGGATCGTACCGGACCTCGGCGCCTGCCTTCTCGAGCTCGGGGATGACGATTTCCCATCCGCGCCCGAAGATCTCGAAGCGAAAGGCGGAGAGAGAGATTCGCCTGGCAACATCCACGAGCATGCCCTCTCGCTTTCGACCGTCCGGATAGACCTTGCTCGTGATTCCAAGGACGATGCGGCGAGGTTCCGCGGCTGCGTCGGTCGCGGGCAGAACGACTCGAAGCTTCTGCGAATCGATCCCCCACCGCCCCAGCGTCTCGGCCGTCATCCGGGAGATGCAGATTCCAGCCGACACGAGACGATTGACGACATCCGCGAGAGCGCGGAGCTTGAGAGCGTCGTCGATGTGCGTGATCGTGACGGTGTGATGCTGCCCCGGGAGCCGAAAGTTCTCCTCGAAGAATCCCGGCGTCTCCGTAAACTTCGTCCAGGGCTCCGAGTACAGCATCCAATGGTTCACGTCTGCATCGGCAGACGGTTCTGCCGCGACCGAAGCGACCCATCCGGCGTTCGGAAGGTTTTCGGCGAGGCGTCGGGCCATCTTTCCGAAGATCCAGGCGTCGTTGGATTCGTCAACGATGATTCGGGCGTGGGGCGGCCGGCTCGCTTTCATTCCTCAGCTTGCACCGGGGGCCGGCGGGCCCACCCGAACGAGAAGCGCTCTCGAATCGTTCTCGACCACGACAAGGTTCCTGCCCTCGTAAGTTCCTCCGACCGCGCCTGCCGCAAGCTCCTGAAGGATTCGTCGAAAGGGATCAGTTCCCCAGGATTCGATCGGCAGGTAGTTCAAATAGTAGTAACCGTGCGAACCCTTGGAAACGTCGACAAGATCCGTCCTCGCGAGAATTCGATCCCGCGAAGCCCCTCCCAGGACCGAAAATCGCTGAATCGGAAACAACGATCGAAAGCGCCCGGGCGCCTGCAGCACCACACAATACGCAACGTCGTCGTCCAGCAGAAGCCGGCTTCCCGGCGGAATCCGTGCGTCGTGAACCAGACGCGAGGCGTCCCTCCAATACACGGCGGGCTCGACGACGTCAAACAGGCCTTTCGGACCGGAATGACGACCCGCGACGAACAGGGCGCCCGCCGACAGGCCGAGGAGGCCAATGACCCCGTTTTGCCACATTCTCCGATTGCCGCCGGGGACTGCGGAGCGGATCGCGGCGACGGCCGACCCGACGCCGACCGAGAGCCCGAACAGAACGAGAAATTCGACGTAACGGGCAGCGAGACGCCACCTGAACACGGCAATACAACCGACGAGCGAAAGGGCGATCGCAAGCATGTGGAGCCAGACACTTCGAAAACGTACACAGCCAACCGCTCCCACAACTGCAAGCAGCAGACTCAACGCGAGACCGCGATCGCGAAGAAGGTCGATCCCCTGGGTAATGATCAACCCGAGAGCCCCGAGCAGTCCGTTCTGTTCGACGGGCAAAACGTAGCCCGAGCCCGTCGTCGGATTGTAGAAGGCGCCACGGGTCCCGTACAGAAATGCCAGGTAAAGGCCGGCGG
>JBOGJO010000172.1:0-19013 GCA_050747885.1 Thermoanaerobaculia bacterium | reverse complement strand
GTCGCGAGCCGTCCCGAGCTCGCGCGACTGGGGGAAGACGCGGTCGTCGCCGCGGGAGTGGCGCGCGCCGAGGTGGAGACGTTCCGAAAATCCGCGATCGTCGGAACGCTGCGGCTGGTCATGAACTCCCGAGACTGGCAGGACATGCGCCGAACGGTCTGGGGCCTGGGCCTCGCCCTGACGCTCGTCGGTCTGGCGGTCGGCATCCTCATCATCGTGTACGCCGCGCGCTACATGATCAAGCCCCTGGAAGGGATCGCCCACTCCGCGGGGAAGATGGCTTCGGGCGACCTGACACGCCGGATCACCGTTTTCCGGCGAAACGAGATCGGGGTGCTGGCGTCGGCCTTCAACTCGATGGCCGAGGGGCTGGCCGGAATCGCCGTTCGCATCCGGGAAGGGCAGCGCCGCGTGCGCAAGGTCGCGGAAGGGATCCAGCGCGACACTGAAGCGGTCGCCAGCCGGGCGGTCGCCCAGAACGAGATCGTCGATCAGGCGTCGGCCTCGATCGAGCAGTCCGACTCTGACTCTCGCCGGATCGGAGAGAGGATGGAAGACCTCTCCGCCTCGGCCGAGCAGACCGGCTCGTCGATCCTCGAGATGGCCGCGTCGCTCGAAGAGGTCTCCCAGCACATGGACGCGCTGCACGCCTCGATCGAGGAGATGTCGTCGGCCGCCGTCGAAATGGCGCAGTCCATTTCCTCGATCGACTCTTCGCTGGAAACGCTCTCGGCCTTTGCTGCGGAAACGGCGACGTCGATGACCGAGATCGACGCGTCGATCCGGCAGGTCCGGGAAAGCGCCAAGAAGAGCGCGCAGCTCTCGGAAGGCGCGGCCACGGACGCCGAAGGGGGCCAGGGGGCCGTCATGAAGACCGTGTCGGCCATGTCGGCCGTTCGGGAGGCGGTGAAAGCGGACTCCGCCCGGATGAACGCGCTCGGCGAGCGCTCGAGGGAAGTCGGAAAGATCGTCGGCATGATCGAGGAGGTCGCGGGCGAAACCCACCTTCTGGCGTTGAACGCGGCGATCCTCGCCGCGCAGTCGGGCGAGGAGGGCAAGGGGTTCGCGGTGGTGGCCGCCGAGATCCGGGCCCTCTCCCAGCGCGCTTCGGCGGGCGCTTCGGAGATCGGCCAGCTCCTCTCGGGGATCCAGCAGGAGATTGGCGCGCTCTCCGATTCGATGAAGGAAAGCGTGCGCCGGGTCGAGGACGGCGTCGGCCGCTCGCAAAGCGCGGGGGAACGCCTTTCGAAGATCCTCGACCGTTCGCGCCTCGCGAGCGAGTCCGCGGCGGAGATCGCGCGCGCCACGGCGGAGCAGAGCGAAGGCTCGCACCGGGTTGCCACGGCGATCGATCGGGTGAGGGAGCAGATCACGCAGATCGCTTCGGCGATGTCGCAGCAGAAGGCCGGCGGACGGCACGTGGAAATGGCGGTCGTGTCCATGCGGGAGCGGTCCGCCTCCATCAAGGGGGCCGTCCGGGAGCAGAAGAACGCCGGCGATTCCATCGCGCAGGCGGCCGAGAACACGCTTTCCCGGATTCGCGAAGTCCTGGCGTCGACGGAACGCCAGAAGACCGAGTCGGCGAGGCTCGTGGAGCTGATCTCGGGCGTTCGGCGCCAGAGCGGCGACAACAGCCAGAGCGCGGCTGCGGTCGGCGAGGCGATTCAGGTGCTTCGCTCCGAGATTGCTCTCCTGGAGCGGGAGATCGAGCGCTTCCGGCTGGAGGAGGCCGCGAGTTGAGCACCGGCGGCCCGGGCGTCGCCTTCTCCGCGGGGGGCCGGGTCTATTTTCTTCCCGTCGAACGGCTCGCGTTCGTTGCCCCCATCCGTGAGACGATCGAAGAGCACCTGGTTCTTGCGCGCGGCCGGGTCCCGCTCCTCCCGCTCGCCGACCGGCTCGGGCTCCCGAGCCGCGAGGATGAAACGAGCGCGATCGGGATCGACGGCCGGCGGGGCTTCTATGCGATCAAAGCGGCCGACGTCCGGTGGGTGGAGGGGGCGGAGGCCACGAACCTCGAGGCAATCGAGCCCGACGGACTCTGGACCCCGGAAGAAGAACGGCGCCTCTTCTCGCAGGAGGCCGGCGGCGTATGATGGGATCCTGGCTCTCGTCTTGCACTCGAACCGTGGGGAGGAATCACGGATGGCGACCTTGACCGACATTCTGGACCAGGCCTCCGCCGCCCTGCGAAACCGGGGTGAGGTCTCGGAACGCTACGACGAAGTTCGCAGTGACGCCGCCGAGCGCGCGGCGCGCCTTCTGGGTGAAGCGAAACGCGAGGGAGCCGAGCTGCTGGCTCTGGCGGCGCGGCACGGCGTGGAGCTGGCGCGCGAGTTCGGGGTGCCCCTCATCACGGGGATCCCGAGCCGAAGACGGCGCTCCCCCTGGAAGATTCTGGCCGCGGCCGCCGCCGTGGCGGCGATCGCCGCGGTCATTGCCGCCACGTCGCGGGATTGATCGGTTCGTCGATGGAGCCGGAAGAGGAGCTTCGCGAGGCCCCCGACGGGACATGGCGCCAGTGGAAGGGCTCGGTCGCCTCGTTTGCGCGGGCGCTGGGCTCGCTCGGATCCCTCCGGTGGGAGATGGCGAAAGCCGAAGCGAAGGATTGGGGCCGTTTCGCGCTCTTGCGGGTGGCCCTCATTGCGGGCGCTGTCGCGCTTTCGTTCCTTGCGCTCGTGTTCCTCCTCGTCGGCCTCGTTCTTCTCCTCGCCTCCTGGCTGGGAAGCCTCCTGGGCGCCGTTTTCGTGTGCTTCGGGATCTGCCTCGTTTCGGCGATTACCCTGGTGCTCGCTGCGACCCGGGGCCGACTTTCCCGGCCGATCTTCGAGAGAACCGCTGCCGAGATCCGGAAGGACCTCGGCTCCTGGACCGGAGAAGAACCGTGAGATCCGACGAGAGATGGAGCTTCTGGATCGAGTCGGGCGCCCGGGAAAGGGAGCGGGTCCGCCAGCGCTTTCGCGAGCTCGAGTTCGCGAGCGGAGAGATGGCCGCCGAGGTCACTTCGGGGCTCGAGAAAGCGGGCAACTCGCTGAAATGGGGCGGCCTCGCGCTCCTTGTTTCGGCCGCCTTGCTGCGCATGACGACCTTTCGAAAAGGGTTTCGGTCGGCGAGGTGGTTGTTGACGCTGGCTCCGGTCGTCGCGCGCTTCGCCGGCTCGCAGATTCTTCCCGGCCTACATCCGTTCCGGCGACGGGATGCCGAGAAGACCTAGGAGCGACTCCAGGGCGGCCTGATACGCGCGGGCCACCGCGATCCTCTGCAAGCGGAGGTCCTCATCGCGTTCCTGCGCGATCGGGTGCCGGTGATAAAACTGGGAAAACAGCTGCGCGAGGGAAAACGCGTGCCTCGCCACCGCGGCCAGCTCGAGCGTGGACACGGCTCGTTCGACGATTTCCCGGACCCGGGAGACTTCGAGGAAGATTTCCCAGAGGTCGTCGGGCCACTCCAGGGCGGCCAGACGTTCTGCGGATTCCGGGCCGATCGACGTCGAGATCCCCGTTGCCTCCAGTTTCCGGAAGATGTTCTCGACGCGGACCGAGGAATATTGGAGGTACGGCCCGGTGTCGCCCTCGAAATTCAGCGCCTCGTCGAAATCGAAAGCGAGAATTTTGGTCCGGCCGAACTTCAGCAGGAAATATCGCAGCGCCCCGACCGCGATCTCGCGAGCTCGGTTCCTGGCCTCGTCGTCGGAAAGGCCGGGATCGCGGCCGCGGATCTGGGCGAGGGCCTGTTCGACCATCGCTTCGAGCAGATCGTGGGCCTTCACGCCCTGGCCCTTCCTTCCCGACATTTCGACGAAAGACTTTTTCTCATCCTCCTCCGAGAGCCGGTACTCATCGCCGTACACGTCGTGAAGGCGTCGGACCGTGCGAGGAGTCAAGGCGACCATCTCGTAGGAAAAATGGATCGAGGCGTCGGCTTGCTCGGTGAAACCCAGCACCCGCAGTCCTTCCTGGACGACTTTCTGCGGATACGACTGTCGCACGTCGATGACGTTGAAGACTCTTCCGGCGTTCCCAAAAGCCGGAGCGGCGCCGGCGGCGCCCGTGAGAGTCTGCCAGACGGGATGACTTCGGACCGCGGCCGGAACGGCTTCGGCGCCCCCGCGTCCCGAGTCCCAGTCCGGCTCGTACCGTGCGTAGTCGAAATCGAGGCCGAGCCGGCCGAATTTCCAGAGCTGATACGCGATGTCCTTTCCCGTGTAGGTCACCGTTCCGTTGCTGCGGACGAGAATCTTGTCCGGCTCGTCGAGGCCGGCGAACGCCTCGGAGGAAGACAGTCTCATGACCCAGCAGCCGGCGTGCCGGCCCTCCGTCTCGAGAGCGATCGCCTCCCGCTCTTTCAAAAGGGCGAAAGCGCGCGACCAGAAGTGCTTTTTGAGAATGTCGGATTCCCGGGGGAGGAGGTCGTAGGCGACGCCGATGCGACCCATTGTCGCGACGTGCTCGGCGACGATCGCGGCCGAGATTTTCTCGGCGGCGGCGGCGCGAAGGTTGCCTCCTTCTTCCATCGCGTGCAGAGTTTCCGCGCGAAGGCCCTTCGATTCCGGGCGCTCTTCGTAGTCGCGGCCGACGTCGGCGTAGACGTCCCAGCAGAGGTCGCCGAACGACCGGTATCTTGCTCCGCGGGAGGCGGGATCCTGGATCGCGCCGTCGATTTGCTCGAGAGTCCATCGCTTCGAATCGAGAAAGCCGACGACGACGTCGGCGACCTGCACGCCGGTGTCGTCGATGTAGTTCTGGACCTCCACGGCGTGACCCAGGTGTCGCAGGCAGCGGACGAGCGTGTCGCCAAGCACCGCGTTCCGCAGGTGCCCGATGTGGGCGGCCTTGTTGGGATTGATGTTCGTGTGCTCGACGATGACTTTCCCGGCGAGAGCGGTCGCTGGCGCGCGACGGTCTCGGAACATCGCCGCGACGAAGGGCCCCCGCTCCAGGCGGAAGTTCAGGTAACCGGCGCCTTCGACGGCCGAGGACGCCACTCCGGATGGGAGAACCAGGCGCGCGGCGATCTCCGAGGCGATCGCGCGGGGCGGCTGCTTGAGGCGCTTTGCCAGATCGAAGGCCGCGGTCGTCGAAAAATCGCCCTTTGAGGCGCTGGGCGGCCGTTCCAGCGAGAATTCGGCCTCGGGGAGCCCGAGGCTCTCGAGCGCGCCCCGCACGGCCCTGACGAGGCTCTCGCGGATGTCGGGGAACCGAGAGACGTCCAAAGCGCGCGAAGCTTAGTGCCCCGTACCGGAAATAGCAACACGGAACCGGTGGAGCGAGCTCCGGGGCGCGACGCGCGGCCCGCGAGGTGGGATAATCACGTTTCGTGATGCTCCGGACTCCGCTCGACTACATCCGCGAAGCCCTCTCGAAGCTTGGCCGCGACGACGACCTCCCCGAGTGGGAAGGCTTGCGGGGTGTCGGCCAGCGGGGCGAGACGATCGCGATCGACGCGCTCGTCGAGAAGGGATACGAGATTCTCGAACGAAATTTCCGGACTCCCATCGGGGAGATCGACGTGATCGCCCGGGAGGCGGGAGTTCTGTGCTTCGTCGAAGTGAAGTGGCGGCGCGACGAGAACATGGGACATCCCGCCGAGGCGGTCACGCCCGAAAAGCAGCGCCGCCTCGCTCGAACCGCGGAATGGTATCTGGCAAAACGGAAGAAACTCGGCTCGGCGGCCCGATTCGACGTGGTGGCGATCCTGGAGGAGAACGGGATCCCCCGGGTCGAGATCATCCGGGACGCATTCGGTGGCCCGTATCGTCCTCGGAGGCGGTAAGGGTCGTTCGAAGGGCCCGATCTCGGAGCAGTTTTTGGCGGCTTCCGCTGGCACAAATCCTGCACTTTCCGCCAACGGAGGTACGACCATGAAACGCCTTTTCTCCGCCGTTGGCGTCGCAATGCTGATGCTCGTCGCCGCCGGAACCCTTTTCGCTCACGACGACGTCACGATCGTGGGATACATCAGCGACAGTATGTGCGGTCTCGACCATTCCGACATGCAGCGAAAGCACGGGGGCATCGCGCAGTACTCGACCGCGGTTTGCACGAAGGACTGCGTGGAGGGAGGCGCGAAGTACGTGCTCGCAGACACCGTCGGGAACAAGACCTACAATATCGAGAATCAGAAAAAGGTCGCGGGTTACGCGGGCCAGCGGGTCCAGATCGTCGGCGACCTGAAGGGCGACAAGATCGACGTTGAAAAGATCCGGTTGATGCCTTGACCGCCGGGGCCATGACCGGCGGCCCGCTGGGATTTGGAAGCCCCGCTTCGGCGGGGCTTTTTCGAAAGCGCGCGGGCTCGACCTTTCGTTTGGCCGCCCTGCTGGGAGCCGTGGCGGCGGCCTCGTTCGCTGCAACGGGCTGCACGGTCATCAACAGCCTCGTGGCGTCGGAGAAGCGGGAGATCTATCAGTTCAAGCCCGATTTCGGCGTCGAATCGCCCGAGTTCCGCAGGTCGCTGGACACTCTGGACAGCAGCATGACTTCCGGAAATAGGGCCGAGCTCTTGAAGAACGGCGACCAGATCTTTCCCGCGATGACGCGCGACATCCGCGAGGCGAAGGAGAGCGTAAACCTCGAGACCTACATTTTTCAGCCCGACGAGGCGGGTCGGCAGTTCTCCGACGCGATGATCTCGGCCGCCCGGCGGGGGGTCGAGGTGAGGCTCCTGATCGACGGTTACGGAAGCAGTCTGGGAGACCTCAAGGGGCCGCTGGAGCAGGCGGGCGTCAAGGTTCGGGTCTACCGGCCGATCCGCCTGATCTCGATCTACAAGATCGGGAGACGAACGCACCGCAAGCTCCTCGTCGTCGATGGCCGGATCGGTTACACGGGCGGTTTGGGGATCGACAAGCGCTGGCTGGGAAACGCTCGAAACACCTCCGAATGGCGGGACACCCAGGTCCGGGTCGAGGGGCCGGTGGCGGCCCAGATGCAGGCGATTTTTTCGGAAGATTGGACCTTCACGACGGGCGAGATTCTCGCCGGGGAGAAGTTTTTCCCGAAAATCGCTCCCGTGGGAGACCTGGAGGTGGAGGCCATCAAAGCTTCCCGGGGGGACGCTTCCTCTCTCCCGAAAATGCTGTATTACATGTCGATCCAGGCCGCCCGAAAGAGCATTCACATACAGAACGCTTATTTTCTGCCGGACAAGCAGACGCGCGACGCCCTGATCCGCGCCGCTCAGCGCGGGGTCGACGTTGAAGTGATGGTCCCCGGCACGAATATCGATCTTCCAATGGTGAGGCTGGCCTCGCGCCTGCACTACGGTCCGATGCTCAAGGCGGGAATCAAGTTCTACGAATACCAGCCGACGATGATGCACACGAAGGCGTTCGTGGTCGATGGCATCTTTTCCACGCTCGGCTCGATCAATTTCGACACGCGGTCGATGGGGAAGAACGCGGAAGAGAGCCTCGCCTTCTACGATGAAGGCTTTGCCCGGGAGCTTCAGTCGATGTTCGACGAGGACCAGAAGAAATGCCGCCGGATCACCTACGAGCACTGGTCCCACCGGGGCCTGTTCGCGCGCGTGTCCGAAATGATCTTCTGGATCTGGGAGCCGTACTACTGATCGAGCGCGTCGGCGGAGCTTTCCACTCCGCCGAGGGGAATCTTCAGACGCGCGACGCACCCGAGGGAGTCCGCGCGATTGTCGATCGTGAGCGAGCCGCCGTGCGCTTCGGCGATCTGCCGGCTCAAGAGGAGGCCGATCCCCGACCCTCCCGGCTTCGTCGTGTAGAAGGGGACGAAGAGGTTGCTCGCGCTCGCGATTCCCGGCCCTTCGTCGATCACGCTCACCTCGACGTTTCCGGCGGAAACTTCCCAGGCGACCTCCACGCCCCCTCCGGTCTCGAGCGCGGCGTCGGTGGCGTTTCGAAGCAGATTGATGAACAGCTGTTCCAGCTGGTCGCCGTCGGCTTCCAGCTCGACCTCGGGACCGTCGGCGACCCTCACTGCCACGCGGCTTTCGAGCGCTGCGATCCGCCGCAGGAGCGTCGGAAGCAAAAGGAGGCGGCGCTGAGGCTCGGGAAGGCGAGCCAGCTGCCGGTACCCTTCGAGGAATCGGGTCAGGGCGGCGGCTCGGGAGGCGACGACCTGTAGGCCGCGAGGAAGGTCGGAGTCCCAGTCTGCCGTTCGGGGAGTTCGCGAGGAGGCGGAGAGCAGGCTTTCCGCGATCGAGCGAATCGGCCCGAGGGAGTTATTCAATTCATGGCCCAGAACGCGGATGATCCGCTGCCACGCCTGCCGCTCCTCCTCTCGAAGGGCCTGGCGGAGGTCGGTCACGACGACGAGGTGGTGGCGCCGCCCTTCCTCGCGGAAAGCCGACCGGCGAACCGACCAGCGCCCCGGCACCGACAGGACGCGCTCGACAGTTCGAGCTTCCGCTCCGTCGAGCCAATCCGCGAGGCCGAGCTCCAGGGCGGACTTTCCCACGAGACGTTCGGCCGGCGTCCCGAGCAAGGACTCGGCCGATCGGTTCACGAACTGGAGAATTGAGTGGGAATCGAACGTGAAGATCGCGGTGTCGATTTTCGCGACCACCGCGCGAAGCAACGCCGCGGATTCCAGTTCGCCGAGCTTCTCGCCTCGCAGAGTCGCCGCCAGCTCATTGACTTCCCAGAAGACGAGGCTGAGCGCGTCCCGGCCGGGCGTGACGGTCCCGCGGATGGAGTAGTCACTCTCGCGGATCGCGCCCAGGAGGTTGGCGACGGTCTGGAGGGTCCGCGCCACGCGGGAGCGAATGGCGAGCGCGAACAGGACCGTCGACACTGCCACGAGGGAAAGGAGCGCCCAGCACAGGGCGCGGTCCGCACGGTCGAGCCAGAGAAGCAGGCCGAGGCCGGACAGCGCGGGGATCCCGGCGGCGAGCGCCAATCGGAAGATTTGTCCTTCGTGGTTGAGACGGGGCCTCCTCACCATGGCGAGCGTCACATTCCGTGGCGCTGGAGCCGTCGGTAAAGCGCGCTTCGCGACAGCCCCAGCGCGTCGGCGGCCTTGCTCACGTTGCCTTCGTAGCGGCTCAGGGCCTTTCGGATCAGAAGAGCTTCCATGTCTTCCAGCCCCATCTCGTCGACGCGCAGATCGGACTCCCGTCCAGCCGAAAGCCCGAGGTCGGGCGCGCGAATCGTCCCGCCCTCCGACATCAGCACCGCGCGCTCGATGACGTGCTCGAGCTCGCGCACGTTGCCGGGCCAGGGATAGCGCCGCAGCGCTTCGAGGGCGGCGGGGTCCAACGCGCTGGCGTTCTTTCGGTGCCGGAGCGAGTGAAGCCCGAGGAAATGGGCGGCCAGACCCGGGATGTCCTCCGGCCGCTCGCGCAGCGGCGGCATCGAAATCTCGACGGTGTTCAGACGAAAGAGGAGGTCCTGCCGGAACCTGCCCGCTCCGACTTCCTGTCGCAGGTCGGCGTTCGTGGCGGAGAGGATTCGCACGTCCGCGCGACGAGTCCGCGACGAGCCGACCGGCTCGAACTCTCCCGTTTCGATCACGCGGAGAAGGCGCGCCTGCTGCGCGAGAGTCAGGTTCGCGATTTCGTCCTGGAAGAGCGTCCCTCCGCGAGCGAGCTCGAACCGTCCCATTCGGTCGGATTTGGCGTCGGTGAAGGCTCCTTTGACGTGGCCGAACAACTCGCTTTCGAAGACCCCCTCCGGAAGGCCTCCCATGTTGATCGTCACCATCGGAGCGGCCGCGCGCCGGGACGCCGAGTGGAGGGCCTGCGCGATGAGGCCCTTGCCCGTTCCGCTCTCCCCGGTGATCAGCACATTCGCGTCGGTGGGCCCGACCCGCGAGACCATTTGAAGGATCGGCTGCATCGCGGGCGACTGGGCCACCATCGCCGGCGCTCCCGGGCCGCGGAGAAGCCGGTTCTCGGCTTCGAGGCGTCGCCCGCGGCGAAGCGCCGCTCCGAGATCGACCTGCGTGCGGAGCGTCGCCAGCAACCGCGCGTTGTCCCAGGGCTTCTGAACGAAGTCCCGCGCTCCCCGCCGGACCGCTTCCACGGCGAGATCGATCGAGCCCCACGCCGTCATCACGATGACGGGAAGCGTTTCGTCGGTTTCCAGCAGCTTCGTCAGGAGGTCGAGGCCTTCCCTTCCCGAGGTCGTGTCGCGCGCGTAATTCAAGTCGATCATCACGGCGTCGAATTCACGCCGCCGGACGGCCTCGAGGGCGGCGGCGGGAGAGCCGGCCGTTTCGATGCGAAAGCCTTCGGGCTTCACGAGAAGCCGGATCGCCTCCAGGACGGCCGGCTGGTCGTCGGCCACGAGCAGGCTGGGGGTCGATTCCTCCGGCGGCATCATCCCGGGAGCATTCCGCGTTTGCGGTTCCCCGTCAATCGCGGGCGATCCAGCCATCGTGAAGCCGGACGATCCGATTCCCGTACCCCGCGTTCGTGTCGGAATGCGTCACCTGGATGATCGTCGTCCCCGACCCGTTCAACTCGCGAAAGAGGTCCATGATCTCGCGGCCCTGGTCGGAGTGCAGGTTGCCCGTCGGCTCGTCGGCCAGAATGAGCTTCGGCTTGGCGATCAAGGCCCTCGCGACTCCGACGAGCTGCTGCTGGCCGCCCGAGAGCTGGGAAGGAAAGAGGTCCTTCTTGCCGACGATGCGGAAGCGGTCGAGGGTATCGGCCACGAGGGCGGCGCGCTCGGACCCGCGGACGTTCCGGTAGGAAAGGGGGACGTCGAGATTCTCCCGGACCGTGAGGTTGTCGAGCAGGTGGTACTGCTGAAACACGAAGCCGATGTTCTTTTTGTTCAATTCGGCTCGCTCTTTCGGCTTCATTCGGTGGACCGCGTGACCCAGGAACTCGTATTCCCCGTCCCAGGCGGCATCGAGCATGCCGAGGATCGAGAGGAGCGTCGTCTTTCCAGAACCCGAGGGGCCCATGATCGAGACGAACTCACCCTCCTCCACGGCCAGATCGATTTGACGCAGGACGAAGGCGCGGCCGCCTCCGGCGGGGAAGGATTTTTCGACGTTGTGGAGCCGGATCATCGATGGGCCTCCCGATTTTCGCCTCTATTCATATCTCAACTCATGCCTCAGCCCTTCCCTGGGATCGATTCTCGGGGCTCATCGTGGCTTCACTCGCTGCGCAGAGCTTCCATGGGATCGGTCGTCGCGGCTCTGCGAGCCGGAAGGCCGCTGGCAACGAGGCCGACCGCCGTCAGGGTGGCCGCGACCACGGCGAACACCACGGGATCGCGAGGCGCCACACCGTAGAGCATGGTCGCGAGCCAGCGCGTCATCACGAAGGCGATTCCGAGGCCCGCAGCGACGCCGGCCCCGATCATTCTTGCGCTCTCTCCGAGGACGAGGCGCAGCACGGCCGCGGGCCGGGCGCCGAGGGCGATTCGAATTCCGATCTCACGGCGGCGCTGCGCGACGAAATAGGCCAGCACGCCGTACAGCCCGATCGCCGCCAGGAGCAACGCCGTCGAGGCGAAGGCCGCGAGCACCGCGGCCGCGAGGCGTTTCTGCGACACGGATGAGGACAGAATCTCGGCGAGCGGCGCGACGTTCGCCACGGGCTGATCCGGATCTTCGCGGGCAACCGCGGAGCGCAGGCTGCTTTCCCCGCGCGCCGCGCTCCCGTCGAATCTCGCGACGAGGGCGAGCAGGGCCGCGGGCCTCTGCCGCAGGGGAACGTAGAACGCCGGGACCGGCTCGTCGTCCAGGGCGCGCGCCCGGATCGTCCCCACGACTCCCACGATGAAGCGCCATTGGCGGGCGCCGCGATCTCCTTCGAAGTCGATTCTCTTTCCGATCGGGTCGCGACCGCGGAAGTATTTCTTTGCGAGAGCCTCGTCCACGATCAGGACGGGGAGCGAGTTGTCCCGGTCGGTGGAATCGAATAACCGCCCGCGCAGAAGAGGGATCCGGAGGGTTTCGAAATAGCCGACCGACGCGCGCCAGCTTTCCGCATGGGGCGGGGCCTCCCCGGTGTCGTCCGACCGACCCTCCACGGCAAACGTCGAGCTGTTGACGTCGCCGGCGAGCGGAAGAATCTCCGCCATTCCCGCCGAGCGAATGCCCGGCTCCGAGCGAAGTCGCGCAAGGACCGACTCGGTGAAGCGGGCGCGCGCGGCGGGATCGGGGTATTTTGCTCTCGGGAGCGAAAGCCGGGCGGTGAGAACGCGCCGGGATTCAAATCCCGGATCGACTTCCATCAACCGGTACAGACTGGTCGCGAGGAGGCCGGCGCCGATCAGGAGAAGCGTGGCCAAACCCATTTGGGAGGCGACGAGCCACCGACGAAGCCGGCTCGATGTCCTCCCCGAAGACCGCCGTCCGGAATCGGCCTTTCCGCGGAGGTCCGATTTCAGCGCTCCCGAGGCCGGAAGGAGGCCGAAAACCACCGCGGTCAGCGCGGAGATCCCGAGCGAGAAGCCTGCCGCGGCCGCGTCGAAGCTCGCCCGTTCCAGGCCCGGCGCGGCTTGAAAGCCCCGGCGGCGGATTGCTGCCAGAGCCGCGACGGCCAGAGCGCTTCCGCCCAGGCCCGCGAGGGCCGCGAGCAAGGAGCTCTCGGTGAGAAGCTGGCGCAGGAGGCGCCCGCGGGTTGCTCCGAGAGACACTCGGATGGCGATCTCGCTCTGCCTCGCGGACGCTTTCGCGAGGAACAGTCCGGCGACGTTCGTGCAGGCGATCGCCAGGAGGAAGCCGACCGACCCCAGAAGGATCCAGAGGGGCGCGCGCACGCCCTCGACGAGGTCGGCCTGAAGGGGCACGAGGTTCGCGGTGAGGCCGCTTCCGCGGGGAAAATTCTCAGGGTAGTTTCGCCGGAATTCCTCGAACAGGGCATCGACCTCTCCCTGCGCGGCCGCCCGGGATGCCCCCGCTCGAAGCCGTGCGATCACGTCGAGGTACTCGTTTCCGCGCTGATCGGCAGCGATCCGGGCAGGGGTGAGAGCGAAGGGGGCCCACAGGTCGACGACGCCGCTTTGCCCGTAGGCGCGGCCCCAACGGAATCCCGGAGGCATGACCCCGACGACTCGATAGTCTTCTCCGTTGAGACGGATCCCGCGGCCGACCAGCGAAGGGTCCGCCCCGAATCGGGATCGCCAAAAGGCGTCGCTCAAGAGGACGGCTCGCTCGTTGCCGGGCCGCTCCTCCTCGGCAAGGAACGTTCGTCCCCGAACGGCGGGTACCCCGATCATCGAGAAGAAGTTCGCCGAGACGAGCAGGCCCTTCAGCCGCTCAGGCCTGCCGTCATCTGTGATGTTCGGAGTCCACGGCATCGAGGCGGCAACCTGGTCGAAGGAAGGGACCGAGCGCCGGTAGTCCAGGAAATCGGGCGGGGAGGAGGCTGCCCGAAAATGCTGCTTCACGTCCGACGTCACGATCGAGTAAAGGCGCTCGGGATTCCGGAACGGGAGCGGCTTGAGCAGAACGGCGTTCACCACGCCGAAGAGAGTGATGTTGGCCGCGATGCCGAAGCCCAGAATGAGGATCGAGCCGAGCGCGAATCCCGGCGAGCGTCGAAGCAGCCGGGCCGCGAACCGAAGATCTTGAAGGAAACCGTTCATCGACTCACCTCATTCATCTCGGAGCGCCGTCATCGGGTCCGTTCGCGGGCGGAGAGCCATCGCACCTCACTCGTCCCTCAGGGCCGTCATCGGATCGACCGACGACGCGCGCAAGGCCGGCACGAGCGCGGCCACGAGCGCGACCCCGAACAGAAGCGCCGAAACCGCCGCATAGGTCGCCGGGTCGAACGGCTTCACATCGAAGAGAATCCCGGAGAGCAGGCGCGTCAGGAAGATCGCTGCGGCGGTTCCAGCGGCGAGGCCGAACAGGGACAGCCGGGCGGCGTTGCCAAGAACCATCAGGAGGACGTCGCGCCTTGCCGCGCCGACGGCGATCCGCACTCCGATCTCCCTCGTTCTGCGCGAAACCGAGAAGGAGAGAACGCCATAGACGCCAACCGCCGCGAGAGCGACGGCGCCGGTCGCGAAGGCCAGGAGAAGGAATGCGTAGAACCGCGGCCGCGCGACGGATCGGGAGACGACGTCGTCCATCGTCGTCATTCCGACGATCGGAAGGTCTCCGTCGAGGCGGCGGACGGTCTCGCGAACAGCGGCGACGATGGATTCCGGGCGCTGCGCCGTCCGGACGACCATCGTCAGCTCGCTGACGGCGACCTGGTCGAGTGGAAAGTACGCGGCGGGTCGCGGATCCTGATCGAGCGCAGAATCTCGCGTGTCCCCCACGATCCCGATCACGTCGCCTTCGACTTCGTCGGAGCTCGGCCGCGCGCCGAGCCGGAGGTGCTGGCCGATCGCGTTGCCGCCGGGCCAGAATTTCCGGGCGGCCGTCCGCGTCAACAACATCACGCGCTGCCCGCCTCGCCGGTCTTGATCGGTGAAGAGCCTCCCGGCGACGAGGGGGATTTTCATGGTCCGGAAATAGTCCGGCGACACCACTCGAAGGTTCAGAGAGGGCTGGTCTTCCTCCCTCACCGGGGCGCCCCGAACCGAGAACGAGCTGCTGAAGCTGGAATCGGAGAGAGGCGCGCAGAAGACGCTGCCGGAAGCCCGCACGCCGGGCAGCCGGTTGATTTCGCCGAGGAGCGTGCGGAAGAAGGCCGATTGAGCCGCCGTGTCCTTGTATTTCGAATCGAGACTGAGGTCGAAGGTGAGAACGTGGCCGGGTTGGAAGCCCGGATCGACGCGAAGGAGGCGCGAAAAGCTCTTCACAAGCAGGCCCGCTCCCACCAGGAGCAGAAGTGCGAGAGCGATTTCGCCGGCGACGAGAAGGCTGCGGAGCCGTTCCCGTGCCGGGCCTCCGGTCGAAAATGTTTCCTTGAGGGACGCCGCGAGGTTGAGCCGCGTTGACCGAAGGGCGGGAAAGAGCCCGAAGAGCACGGTCGTCGCGGCGGCGAGCGCCGCCGTCACCGCCAGCACGGCGGGGTCGATTCCGATTTCGGACATCCGGGGGAGATCGCGAGGCCCGAACTGCGAGATCAATCGGTCGGCCGCGGCTGCGAGAAAAATGGCCACCCCGGTGCCGGCGCAGGAGAGAAATGCGGATTCGGTGAGCATCTGCCGAATCAGTCGGGCTCTTCCCGCTCCCAGTGCGAGCCTCACCGCGAACTCACGCTCCCGGGCGGCGCCGCGGGCAAGAAGCAAGTTCGCCACATTGGCGCAGGCGATCAGAACGACGAGCCCAACGGCACCCATCAGGATCAGGAGAGCCGGCCGGACGTTGCCGACGATCTGGTCCTTGAGGGTTTTGACCGAAGCCGTAGAGCCGCTGTTCGTTCGCGGGTACGCCTCCGCGAGGCGGGAGGCGATGTTCTTCATCTCCGATTCCGCAGTCGCGAGCGAGACGCCGGGCCGCAATCTGCCGATGACGGACAGATAGTGCGCTCCGCGCTGCGTCGCGACGTCGGCGGGAAAGCTCAGGGGAATCCACAGCTCGTGGCCCGAAACGGGAAATTCGAATCGGGGCGGCATCACGCCGATCACGGTATAGGGCGCCCCGCTGAGGTGGAGCGTCGATCCGACGACGTCCGGCCGTCCTCCCCATCGCCGTCTCCAGAGCGCGTCGCTCAGCACCGCGACCCGATCCTTGCCCTCGACGCACTCGCCCTCGGAGAAGGTTCTCCCGAGCTCGGGCCCCGTTCCCAGGACGGAAAAAAACTCCGACGTGGTCTGGGCGTACTTCACCCATTCCGGATCGCCCGAGCCGGTCAACGCGTCCCCGGCCCTCACGAAGGCCGCGATGCCCTGCAAGGAGTGATTCTGGGCGCGCCAGTCGAGGAAATTCGGGGGCGACGCGGTCATTGCCAGAAAGCCCTTCGAAGGGTTGTCCTCCCGGATCATCACGAGCCGGTCGGACTTCGGGAACGGGAGCGGCCGGAGCAGGATCCCGTTGACGACTCCAAGGATCGCCGTGTTCGCGCCGATGCCGAGGGCGAGGGTTGCCACCGCGACCGCCGTGAATGCGGGAGACTTCCAGAGGCCTCTGGCGGTGTGGCGAAGATCCTGAACGATTCCTTTCATTTCATCACCTCATTCGTCGCGAAGGGTCGCCATCGGATCGAGCCGCGAAGCCCGGCGCGCGGGAAGGAGCCCTGCCGCCAAACCGACGGCGGCCATGAGGAGGACGACGGCCGAGAGCGTTGCCGGGTCGCGGGGGCCGACCGCGAAGAGATCGGCCTGGAGAAGCCGCGTCGAGAGGAGCGCTCCCGCCACTCCGACGGCGAGTCCGGCCCCGACCCAACCCAGAGTCCCGATGGCGACGAGCCGCATCACCGCCGCCCGCGGAGCTCCCAGGGCCATTCGGATTCCGAATTCGCGCCGCCGCGCGATGACGGCGCGCGAAACGACGCCGTAAATTCCGATCGCGGCGAGCAGGAGCGACATCGAGGCGAAGGCCCCGAGAACGGTCGCCGCGAACCGTCGTCGCCCGGCCGACGCAGCCATGACGTTCTCCATCGTGGCAACGCGGTCGATCACCTGGTCGCGATCGAGGGCGGCGACGGCGTCGGCCGCCGTCCGGCCCACGTCGAAGGCCCGTCCTTGCGCGCGGATGACGATGGTCAGGTCGTTGTCGGCCATGAACTGGTCCTGCGGAAGGTACACCTGGTAGGACTGGGGCACATCGAGGCCGCGCTGGCGCACATCGCCGACGATTCCGACGATCGTTCTCCATGGGCCGTCCGTGCCGCCGACTTTGACGCGTTTCCCGAGGGGGTCGGTGCCGGCGAAGAAGCCCTTCGCGAAGGTCCTGTTGATCAGCACGACCGGCGCGCTCTCGGAAGATGCGAAGCCCCGCCCCGAAAGCACGGGGATCCTCATCGTTTTGAGGTAATCGTCGCTCACCGAGAAGCGATCGGCGGATGGATCGTTTTCGGGATTGGGATTGGGCCGATCTTCCGAATGGACGCCGTACGAGTCGAAATTCGATCCGAGCGGAAGAAGACTCGTGGTTGCCGCCGCCTCGACGCCGGGCAGGGCGCGAACACGTTCGAGCGCGTTTCGGTAAAAGGCAAAGATCGCCGGATCCTTGCGATAGCGGACGCCGGAGAGGTGCGCTTCGAATTTTACGACGTGCTGCGGGTCGAAGCCCGGATCCACGCGAAACAGGTTCGACAGGCTTCGCGCGAGGAGCGTTGCGCCGGAGAGCAGCATGAGGGCGAGGGCGACATCGGCGACGACGAGGCCGCCGAGCATGCGCCGCCGGAAACGGCCCGCCGATCCACCCGACGCGTCGGCCAGGGCGGCTGCGGAATCGAAACGTCCCATCGCAAAGGCGGGCCAAAGGGCGAGGGCCGCGCCGGTTGCGAGGGAGAGGAGAAGACAGGCGGTCAGGACGCGGAGGTCGATCGCCACCGAGGCGAGCCGAGGGAGGTCGAGGGGAGCGGCGTCGGCAAAGGCGCGGGAGGCGACGCCCGCAAGGATCAACCCTGCGGCGCCCCCGAGCAGCGAGAGAAGAAGACTTTCCGCCAGGAGAAGGCGGGCGACGCGCCCGCGGCTCGCTCCGAGCGCGAACCGAACGGCGATCTCCCGGCGCCTCTCTCCCAACCGGGCGAGCAGAAGACTGGCCACGTTCACACAGGCCATCAGGAGGACGAGGGCGACGGCGCCGAGCATCACGAGAAGCGATCCCCGGACCTTGCCGAACAACTGGTCGACGAGGGGAATGACCGTCGTTCGGGGGGACGCATATTCTTTGGGGTAGGCGCGGGCGAGGCCGGCCTCGACCCTGTTCAGATCGGCGTTCGCGCCCGACAGAGACACCCCCGGCTTGAGGCGCCCGATCGCGCGAAGGTGCCGGCAGTCACGGCAGGCGTAGGGCAGGGAGGCGTCGTAACCGAGGGGAGACCAGATCTGGGCGCTTTCGTGTCGTTCGACGGAAAACACGGAGTCGAACGCCTTTGGAAGCACGCCGACGACCGTGTAGGGAAGTCCGCCGAGGGAGATCGTCTTTCCCACGAGGCCGCGGTCCCCACCGAAGCGCTGTTCCCAGAGATCGTGGCCGAGGACGACCACGTGGTTGCGATCTTTTCGATCCTCCTCGGGGAGGAAATCCCGGCCGAGAAAGGGCGAGACACCGAGAACCCGAAAGAATCCGTCGGTCACTCGAACCCCTTCGAGAGGTTGCGCGCGCGTTCCTCCCGTCAGCGTCGGCGTCCAGAGGGACGTCACGGCGATGTCGGTGAAGGATGTCGTCTGACGGCGCCAGTCCACGTACGTCGGCCATCCGACGTTGTCCGGCTTGCCTTCCGAGTCGCGGTCCCATAGGGTCACGAGCCGGTCGGGTGCGGGAAAGCTCAGCGGGCGCAGGAGGACCGTGTCGACGACCGTGAAGATCGCCGTGTTGGCGCCGATCCCCAGGGCGAGAGTCGCGATGGCGATTGCCGTGAATCCGGGCGCCTTTCGAAATCCTCGGAGAGCGTAGCGAAGGTCCTGAAGGAGTCCGTTCATCGTTCACCTCATTCGGAGCGAAGCGCCGTCATAGGATCGACGCGGGTGGCCCGGAGCGCCGGCACGCCGCACGCGATCGTCGAGACCAGGAGAAGGAGCCCCGCGGCCCCGGCGAGCGTCGGGACGTCCGTTGCCGTGATGCCGAACACGAAGTGATCCATGGTCTTCCGGAGCGCGAGGACCGCGACGAGACCGGCCGCTTCGCCCGCGAGGGCCCAACGAAGGCCGTCGCCGAGAACGAGCCGCAGAATCCGGCCGGGGTTGGCTCCCAGCGTGATTCGAATTCCGATGTCCCGCGTTCGCTGGGATACCCCGAACGACATGACGCTGAAGACGCCGACAGCTGCGAGCGCGAGTGCGAGCGCGGCAAACAGACCGAGCAACAGAGCGTTCGCGCGGCGAGGGCCGAGCGAGCGCTCCAGGACGTCGTCCATGGACCGGACGTCGAAGACGGCCTCCTCCGGGTCGATTCGGTGGATGGCGTCGATCGCGGCCGTGGACAGCCCTCCGGGCGGAAGGGCGGTTCGGACAACGACGGTCAAAAACGACCACGGATCCTGAGAATAAGGAAGGTAGAGTGTGGGAG
>JBOGJO010000171.1:0-1162 GCA_050747885.1 Thermoanaerobaculia bacterium | reverse complement strand
CCCCTTGATGCGCCGGAGGATCTCGCCTTCGTCGGGCGCCTCCACCGCCGCGAGCAGGTCCTCGGCGGAGAGCGGCGGGGCCCCGCCGATTCCGGTGAAGGTCGACTCCGAGAGCTGAAGAGTCTGGCCGTCGGGAACGGTGTCCGGCTTCACCGGCTTGATCGGGCGGAAACCGCTCGGCGGTGCGACCTTGATCACCTTCTGGAGAACGAGCGTCGCGAGACGAACTCCCACCGCGTAGTCCTGTCCGCGAAGCTCGAGAAGGATCTGGGCCATGGAGAGCCCTTTGTCGATCAGCTTCGTGAGAAGGCGATCGCCGGGGTTCTTCGTGATCGCGTCCGGCCAGGCCGGGGCGGCGCGCTTGAAGGTGACCGTCGAGTCAGGAAGGACTTGCACGACCCGCCGCCACTTCTCCCGGCGGCGCTCGCCCTCCTGGCGCATCTCCGCGGTGTCGAGCGCGACCGGGAAGGGGGCGTCCGATTTCTCCACCGGCCCGGCGAGGTATTCGACCATCCCCTCGAACCAGAGGAAGATCTCGAGCACCGACTCCTTGATCTTCCCGACGAAGACCGCCTGGGTCTGCTCGGGAGTCACCTTGCGCATCGCGGTCAGCGCAGCGGCGAGGAATGGCGTGCCGGTCGAGTCCTTCTTCATCCCGGTCATCGAGAAGGCCTCGAGCAGGTCCTTCTCCTTCACGAGGCCTGTGCGCAGGAGGGCCTGACCGATGAGATCGCGCGGATCGTTCGAGGCCGCGAAGACGATCTTTCCGTCCTGGAAGACGATCCGCTTGGTGCGCGTCCCCTGCACCGCGGAGAGGACGCCACTCTCGCCCTGCGCGGCGACGCGCTCGAGGATGGGGGAGAGCGCGGCGGGAAGGCTCCCGCGCTCGACGTTCACCGGCTCGAGGAGGGCGAAGACGGTGCGGCGCAACTCCGCCGGAGAGAAGGGCTTGAGGAGGAGCTTGTCCTCGCCCAGGCGGGCGACGATCTCCATCTCGATCGAGCGGTCGGCCGAGGACATGAAGAGGAAGGGCGTGTTCGCGTGGCCGGGGAACATGCGGATCCGGTCGCGGCAGAGGAAGCCGTTCATCTGCGGCATGTCCACGTCGGAGACGACCAGCGCGAAGCGCGAGTTCTTCGCCTCGACGATCGCGTCGCTCGGG
>JBOGJO010000170.1:0-7118 GCA_050747885.1 Thermoanaerobaculia bacterium | reverse complement strand
GCCGAGTGGGAAATTTCCAGCTCAGACAGGGGCCGATTCCCTCCTCGCGACAGCCGCCTCCGCGCCGTAGGAAGCGCGGCCGCTCGCGGGCGAGCGAAGCTCCGGCGGGATCAGACGAATTCGAGCTTGCGGATGGCGGAGGCGAGAAGATAGACGCGCTCGTTGTTGGACTTTCTGTCCGGGGGATACAGGAAGAGCCCCGCCTGGCCCGATTGATAGAGAGGACAGTAGCCGACGAGCACCTCACCGTCCACGCACAGAACCCGCACTCTTCCGCTGAGACCCGACCCGGGCGGGCCGGGAAACGTCTTGGATTCCCGATATCCCGGCCGCCCCCGGAATTGCTTCACGAAAAAGACCGCCTTGACGTCCCCCAGGTCGACCTGTTTGAGGGTCGATCCGGGGACCATCGCGACGTCGAAGGCCGAGCCGCGCGGCGGAAATCGCGCGACCGTGCCGCGAATGAGGCTCCCGTCCTTCAGGTGCACCACGACTCGCTCCATCTTCCGTTTCCCCGCCTACGGAAATTGCTCGTGGACGACCTTTGGGAGGTCTTTGCGCCGGAGGCGGGCAACGAAAAGCCCCGCCGAAATGTAATCGGGCCCGGGAGACGACGTCTTGAGCTCTTCGCACCGGACGACGTAGAAGTCGACGATCGTCGTTCCCGCGGGGCCGGTCAGCTCGAGGGAGAGCCGTTGGTCCGCCGGGAGAGGCTCCCGGGTCGCGAGCGCGATCCCCTTTTGGGAGACGTTCACGACGGAAGCCTCCGACTCGACTCCCTCGACCCGGGCGGTGAACCCCTCTCCGGGGATCCGCAGGGCGGCTCGCCGCCCCGTCGCGTATTCTGGCGTCTTCATCGAAAAGCCGTGTGATGGTAGCACCTTCTGTTCCGAGGCTTTACGTTTGGAGCCCCGCCCGGAGCCTCCGCGGAAAGTTCGTGAAGAAGCCGGAGACACCGAGACGGAGAAGTCTCAGGGCTTCCGCGGAGTCGTTGACGGTGAATGCGAGTACGGCGAGGTTTTTCGCATCGGCGGCCCGAAGGAAACGGCGTCGGAGGAACTTGTGGTGCGCCGCGACCGCCGGAGCGTTGGCGGATTCGGCGAACCTGACGGCTCCACCGAACTTTCGGTGGACCGCCGGCATGATCTCGACTCCGGCCAGTCGGCGCCGAATCTCCCCGAGAAGAACCCAGTTGAAGCTCGACAGAAGGAGGTGTCCGCGCCCTTCGATTCGGCGGGCCAGAGCGTCGGCGAAGCGGCGGCGCCCTGCCCTCCGGCACTTCAGATCGAGGTTGAGTGGAAACTCCGGGGGCAGCGCCTCGAAGATCTCCTCGAGCGAGGGAATGACGATTTTCCCCAGCCCGGGAAATCGCCGGGAGACGCTCAGGTGTCGCAGGACGTGAAAGGCGGTGTCCTCGACGACGACCGCGTGTCCCGAGACGCGGCGGAGATTTCGGTCGTGCGAGGCGACGAGATGACCATCCGAGGTGAGTTGCAAGTCGAGCTCGATGGCGTCGGCCCGCTGCCGGACAGCTTCGCGAAAGCTCGCGAGGGTGTTCTCGGGAAACTCGCCCGACGCGCCGCGATGGGCGAGGATGAACGGCGCTCGGTTCCGGGAGAAGAAGCTCACTCGACGCCCGCTATTCTATCCGGCCGGCCCGCCTCGCGATAAAATCACGCGCCGTGGCGGATCCGATCTCGATGGCTCAGCAACTCCTCCGCCGTCTGGCGGGGACTCTCTCGGACGGCGATCTCGTGTCCTGGAGCGGGCGCCTCCTCGAGGAGATCGAAGCCGAGGGGCCGACCTTCGGGGCCGATCAGGAAAGCCTGGCCGACGTCCTGAAGCGTTGTTCGGTCGCCGGGCGGACGGGATTCGGGCTCTCGGAGGACGATCTTCGGTGGCTGCTGCTCCGGCTGGCCTCGCTGCAGGGGCCTTTGCCCCCCGGTCCCGACGGCGGAAAGTTTCTCGTGTGCCGCCGGTTCGGAAAATACCTGCCGGCGGGCTCCGGGATCGTTTCCAATTGCCGGCGCTGCGGCGCGCAGGTCGTGTTTCCCCCTTCCCGAATCGGGAGTCTTCGCGAGTGCGATGGCGCGCTGAGGTGCTGGAGATGCGCTCGGAGCTTTCCCGGGCGCGTTGTCGAAGCCGGTCCCCGCTGATGCGCGGCCTCTTCGAATTTTTTCTTCGGACGCCGGCGGGCGCCGGGATCGGGCTCGTCTTCCTGCTCACGGCGGCGGAGACGGCGCTGCTCGTGGGGATGGTCGTTCCGGGGGAGATCGCGGCCATCCTCGGAGGCGTTCTGGCAGGCCGGGGCCGCGTTCCGTATGCGGCGGTCGCGGCCGCCGCGATCTCGGGCGCCTGGGTCGGCGACAGCGTGGGCTTTGCCCTCGGGCGCAGGCTCGGGGGCGCCCGCTTCGTGAAACGGCGGCGCCGGCGCTGGACGCAGGCCCGCGCCTGGCTGAAGAAGAAAGGCGGAATCGCGATCTTTCTAGCCCGGTTCATGCCGTTCCTGAGGACGTTCATGCCTTCCGCCGCGGGGGCGGCCAGGATGCCCTACGCCCGCTTCCTTTCCTGGGATCTCCCGACCGGGATTCTGTGGGGATCGGCTTCGACCGCGATCGGATACCTCGGCGTCCGCGACTTCGAAAAAGTCATTCGGTGGTCGGGAAGGATCGGCCTGCTCGTTCTCGCGCTCGCCATCGCGGCGGTTGCCGTGCTGCTCCACCGTTTCCGCCCCCAGGCGCGCCGGAAACGGTAGACGCCGAACGGAGCCGCAGACCGTTGCGTCCGCAGCGCGGGCAGTTCCGGACGCGCGATCCGCTTCCGTCGCGGGCACCCTCGGCCAGCCTCGTGAAGTCTTCCCGCGTCACCGGGGTCGTGTCCATGTTGTGGCCTCCCGGGTGAGGAGAGTGCAAGGTTCGGGCCGGTACCGGGTGCGGTATGCTCGGGGCGTGCCGGAGCTTCTCCGGCGTTAGGCCGGAGGTTCTCCGGCATTTGAATGAGGAGGAAACCTTGAAAAATCGCAAGTCAATTCTTCTGGGCTTGGGACTGGCGGCTCTGGCGGGTGCGGCGTTCGCTCAAAGCAGCCGGCCCCTCTCTCCGGCCGGCTCCGCGGCCACGCAGGTCGGGGGAAAGTGGGCCGACGACGGCAAGGGTACCAGCCGCTATTCGGACGGCAAATGGATCGAGATCGAGTACAGCCGTCCGATGCTTCGCGGCCGCAAGAACATTTTCGGGTCCGGCGCCGACGCGGGGAAGACCGTCAACTCCGGCGCGCCCGTTTGGAGGCTCGGGGCCAACCAGACGACCAAGCTCAAGACCGAGGTCCCGATCACGATCAACGGAAAGACTCTCGCCGCGGGCTCCTACGATCTCTTCGCGGAGGTGAAGGACAGCGGCTGGACGCTGATCGTCTCGACGCAGCCCACGCAGGCGAAGTACGACCCGAAGGACAAGTCGGCGATCTGGGGTTCGTACGACTACGATCCGAAGTTCGACGTCGTGCGCGCGCCGATGACGATGAAGAAGCTTTCCCATTCCATCGACCAGCTCACGATCGCTTTCGTCGACATGACCGACGGGGGCGGCGCGCTTGCCGTGGCCTGGGACACGACCGCCGCGATCGTTCCGTTTTCCCTCGCGCACTGACTTTTCGGTCTCGCGCCCGCCCGTTTCGTTTGCGAGCGGGCGGCGCGAGCAACCCCGGGAAGACCCGGAGAGAAAATCTCCCGGTCACTTCCACGGCGGCGGCGACCGCCGAGTGCGGTCTCCGAAGACGATTCCGAGGGCCAGGACGACACCGCCTGCCGCCGCCCCGAGGAAAAACAGCATCGCGAGGCCCGGGTAACCGAGGATCCGAAACGGCGTGGGGACCTGCATGAGCAGCGCGGCGCCGACGATGAGGGCGGCCAGGATGAGACCGAGCGCGATGCGGTTGGCGATTTTGTGGAGACCCTGGATCAAGAGCTCTTCGTCGATCGTGTCGACCTTGACGCGGAAGCCGTTCTTCGCGGCGAGGTCGAGCACCCGGTTGACGCGTTGCGGCAGCTTTCCGAGGAATTCTTTGGCGTCGAGCAGCGAGGCGAAGAAATGGCCCGGCGTCGTGCTGCGGCCCACGCGCTGACGCAGCAGGCTCGCGGCATTTCTCCGCACCGAAGCATTGGGATCGAACTCGGGATCGAGCGCCCGCCCGATGTCGTCGAGATTCAGGAGCGCCTTCGCGACCATCGTCAACTCGGTCGGAAGCCGGAGTCCCGCCTCCGCCGACAAACGCGAGACCTCGAGCACGACCCGGCCCATCCGGAACTGCTCCAGGGTTGCGCTCTGGTACGCCGCGACGAGACTCGCGATTCGTCGGCGAAGCTCGCCGGTGTCGGGCGGTTCGAGCCCCACGGCGGCGAGCAAAATCTCTTCCGCGGCCGCCTCGCCGTTGCCGTCGCCGATCGCGAGAAGAAAACGAAGGAGCCGGTCCCTCAGCTCCGGCGAGACGCGGGCGACCATGCCGAGATCGAGCAGGGCGAGGTTGTCGTCTTCGGTGAGGTAGACGTTTCCGGGGTGAGGATCGGCGTGGAAGAAGCCGTCGACGAGGACCTGCTGGAGGTAGGCGCGAAACAATTCTTCCGCGAGAGCTCCGCCGTCCACTTCGATCTTGACGACCGGGTGCAGCTTCGTGAGTTTCGTGCCGTCGATCCAATCCATCGTCAGGACATGCGACGTCGTGTAGTCGAGGACGGGGCGCGGAACGACGATCCTGTCGAATGCGCGGAGCTTTTCGCCGATCTCCGCGAGGTTTCGAGCTTCCTGCCGATAGTCGAGCTCCGCGGTCAGCGCGGTCTCGAACTGGCCGACGATCGCTCGAAATTGAAGAGCCCGTCCGGCGGTCGTATACCGGTCGAGCATTTCGGCGACCTTTGCGAACGTCTCGAAATCGGACTGAATTTGCTCCCGGATGCCCGGCCGCTGGACCTTGACCGCGACGGCCCGGCCGCCGCGCAGCAGGGCGCGGTGCACCTGTCCGAGTGACGCGGCGGCGAGGGGGACCGCGTCGAACTCGTCGAACGCCTTCGAGAGGCGCACGTTGAGCTCGGTGGTGACGATCTTCTCGACCTGGTCGAACGAAAATGGCGCGACCGAGTCCTGAAGCCGCGCCAGCGCCTCGAGGTAGTCGGACGGGAGGATGTCGGCGCGGGTCGAAAGCAGCTGGCCGAGCTTGATGTACGCCGGGCCGAGGCGCTCGAGGTCGGCGGCGAGTTCGCGGGGATCGGGATTCTCGGAGCGGGATTTCGGCGGCTCGGCGTGTGATTCCAGCCCGATGTCGGTCACGAGATCGGATCGGCCGTATTTCCACAGCAGCGTGGCGACTTCTTTGTACCGCTGCAGTTGCCCGGGTTTTGCGGCAGCGCTCACTCGACCTCCAAAAGAGATTCCCGGGACCGCGAGAATGCAAGGAGTGCGCCCGGCCCGGTCCGACGTTTGCGCGGCGCCGCTTCGGACCGTGATCGAAAATGGACAGTTCGAGTCCCGAAAACAGGACGGAGGCGCCCCGGGCGGCGCGTAAACCTTTCCAATCTCAGGGGGCCTCGCTGGCACCCGCCTTGCGCAGTTCGGGCGTCAGTATGGCGATTCCAGCAACCGTGGCCTCGAGATTCGCCGTTGGCGTACTGGTGGAGCCGCTGCTCGCGACCGAGATCTTTCGAATCGGACGGTGGCGCTGCGTGGTCGGACCCTCCGAGTCAACGGCGACGCAGACGCAGAAGTGGTACATGATTTCGTTCACGCATCGCGGAGCTTTTCTCGTCCACTCGGGCTCGCGTTCCGCCGTGATCGACGCGAACTCGACGCTCTTGATCAAGCCCGGTGTGCCCTATCGGATGAGCCGCCACATCGGGCCGCGCTCACGCGGAGCTTATGTGCTGGTCCGGTCCGACGTTTTTCAGGAGATTGCCCGCGAATCGAAGTCGAGGATCGAAAGCGAAGGCGACGGGTTTTCGGAGATCCGCGGCCAGAGCTCGGCGAAAAGTTACCTGCTTCAGCGCCTGATCCTGGAACGGGCATTCGCCATTCCCCGCCCCGAGCCTCTCGAGATCGAGGAACTGGGAATCGCCCTCGTGTCGTCGGCGACCGGCGCTCCCGAATGGGCGGCGGAGAGATTCGGGAATTCTCCTTCGCCAACCGAGCCCCTCGAGCTCGTCGAAAGAATCCGGATCTTTCTCGCGGAGCGGTTTGCGCAGCCCCTGCGGCTCGACGAGATTGCCGCGGCGGTCAGGATGTCGCCTTTTCATCTTTGCCGCATTTTCAAGCGCGCAACCGGCTTCACGCTTCATCGGTATCAGATTTCTCTGCGGTTGCGGACGGCCCTCGATCGGGTGGCAGATTCTTCCGCCGACCTGGGGGAGCTGGCTTTGCGGCTCGGCTATTCGAGCCACAGCCACTTCACCGCCGCGTTTCGAAAGGAATTCGGCGCGAGCCCGTCGGAGATCCGGCGGGGGCTTCCCCGCGAGCGCGCCCGGGAGTGGCCAGCCAGCCTGGTCCCGAGGAGCCCCGCCGCCGGGGGCGGCGAGCGTTTCGGGCGCCCCTAACTTTCGTCGATGTCGTCGGAGAGCTCGTTTCGCTTTCCCTCTTCGGGCGGGAAATGCGCGGCGAGGACTCGGCCGAGCTCCTCGATCGTCGTGACGAGCCCGTCGGTGAACTTTCCGTCGTGGAAATGCGCCGAAAGATCCTCGGCGGCCTTTTGCCAGAAGTCGTCACCGCATTCCCGATGGATCCCGGAATCCCCGAGGATCGCGAAATTTCGCGATCGGGGCGCCACGAAGATCAGCACCCCGTTGCGATGGGCCGTCTTCGTCATGCCGAGTTTTTCGAAGACCTTTTCACCCTCTTTTCGCGGATCGGCGACTCTCCGGTGGTGCACATGCACCCGGATCTCGCCGGAGCTCGTTTTCTCGGCGGCGGCGATGGCCGCGACGAGGCGGTCGTGATCGATTCTGTCGAAGAAGCGCTTCATCGGCTCGTCACCAGCTCCCGGAAGCCCCGCCGCCCCCGAAGGACCCTCCTCCACCGGAGAACCCCCCGCCTCCGCCGGACCAGCCCCCGCCGCCCCACCCGCCGCCGGTCGACCAGCC
>JBOGJO010000169.1:0-3974 GCA_050747885.1 Thermoanaerobaculia bacterium | reverse complement strand
GACTACAACCTCGCGCTGTTCTCGAGCAGCGATCCCAACTGGTTAACTTACTTCTTCTTCGGAGGGCCCGGGAATCCATCGGCAAACAATTCGCTTCCGAACCTCACGCCCTATCAGCCGACGGGGTGGTCAGCTCCCATCGTCGCCACGAAGCAGGCTGGGACCACTGCCGACGCCTCATCGATCACGTCCTCAGATAATCTCTTCGTGGACTGGGCCGTCCAGAACTCCGGGGCCGCGACAATCACGCCGTTCTTCAATGTTCAGCTGCTCATCGACGGCTCGATAAATCAGACATGGGCCACCACCCAACCATTGCAGGCCGGGTACTTCATATCCGTCAAAGACTACTCGATCGGCGCACTCAGCCCAGGAAACCACACGTTGAAGATTGTCGCGGACTCGACGAACGCCGTCGCAGAAAGCAATGAGGGTGACAACTCCTACACCAAGACCATCAATGTTCTTGGTTCCTCTGGGCAGTCTTGCGTTCCAAGCGGAGCAGTTCTTTGCATTGACGGCCAACCGGGAGATCGGCGATACCAAATTCAGGCCAATTTCCAGACCGCTCAAGGTGGAGGTTCTTCCGGCAACGGCCATGCCATTCCTCTATCGAGCTTGGGCATTACGCACGGTGGCCTCTTCTGGTTTTTCTCGGCTGACAACCCGGAAATAACGATCAAGGTACTTCCGACATGCAGCTTCAGTAGCCACCCCTGGGTGTTCGCCTCGGCCCTGACAAATGTCGCCTTCACGATTACCGTCACGGACATGAAGACGGGAGTGAGATCAACCTATACGAACGCCGACGGTCATCTGGCGGGACCGATTCAGGATACGGGGACGCTCCCATGCCCTTGAAGAGAGACAAGACCAGCGCTTAGAGCTCGAGTGACCCGGAACGATCTGTAGCGTGGAGAAATCTCCGAGCGCACCTGTTGCCCAGGAGGTGCGGCGGCACGGGTCAGCTCTCCATCCGTCTCAAGTGCAGCCTCTCAAGGCGGCGACGTTTGCCGCGCCTTTCAGCGCGAGACGGATATCATCCGGTCACCGTTCGAGCAGGAGCGCCGCCAGGATCGAGATGCCGATGATCAGAAAGAGCAAGCGGTAGCGAGCCTGCAGGCGGCGGATCGTCTCGAACGTGAGCCCGGCGCCAATCGCCTTCAAGGACCAAAAAAGGTGCAAGGGATAGAGGATCGCGAGAAGCGCCAGCCCTCGCGGCACGATGCCGCGGACCGCCAGCAGGACGAGGTAAAGATACGCGAGAGTGAAGACGGCGAGGCCCGCCGCAAATGTCCGGGCCTTGCCGAAGATCACCGCGTTGGTCCGGATTCCGCCCAGCCGGTCTCCCTCGGAGTCCCGTACCTCCTGGGTCAAGTGACCGCCGACAAAAGCGAGCGCAAAGAAGCAGGCGATTTCCAGGCCGCGCAGGTCGAGTTGGCTGAACAGCGAATAACCGAGAAGGAAATGGAGCACTCCCCCGGTGAAATGGAGCCCCGAGTTGAGCAGCGGGATGCCCTTGGCGTGGAAACGGGGAGCGGAATACAGCGCGCTCAGCGCCGCGATCGCCAGCGCGATCTCGAGAGTGCGCGCGCCGAGCCCGCCGAAGAGGACGAGGCTCAGCGCAAGCAAGGCCATCCAGAGACGCCCGATCTCCCTCCGACCGACGCCCTTCGTCGTGAAAACGCCAGCCGTCTTGTTCGGGTCCTTGAGGTCGGCGCTCATCCCGGCCCAGTCGTTGAGCAGGAAGATGTGAGCGACGAAGCAGCAACTCGCGACGGCAAAAACCATCAGCCGGGCTACGCCGCCCCGGGTGATCTCTCCGATCGCGAACGCGGCGCCGAGCAGGGGCGAGCCTTGCAGCACAAAGATGTCTCCGAAGCGAATGCAGGAAACGTAGCGCCGGAGGGACTCGGCCCAGCCGGGGCGGCCGGCCGTCGTCACCGTCCGGTCTTTCGGGGTGCCGCTACCGGCGGTGGGCATTTTCAAAATACAGCCTGAGCCAGAGCGCGTAACCGAAATCTTCCGACCAATAAAACCTCGGCGTCGAGGCGGTGAGATCGTTGTGGTAGAGGAGGGGCGGCTCCCGCCGAAGGGAGGAAAAGCCGTCGTCCGACAGAGACCCCAGCACGGCCAGGGTTTCGGCTTGCGCGGGCGGCGGGCCTTCTCCCGTCAGGAAACGCTTCAGCAGTTTGCAAGCGGCGACCCAGATCTCCTGACCGGGCACCGACGTGCTCAACCGGGACGCGGGCAGCGTCAGTTTGCAACCCGCTCTCCCGAGGTCGGCTTGACGCAGGATGGGCACAAGGGGCGCCTCACGGTAGTAGACCCAGATCCGGTCCTCCCCGATCGCGCGCTGAAGCGCGCCGCAAAGGGCCCGGGCCGCCGCCGGGTCCTCCCGGGCCAGGAACAGGAGCACGTGCATCTGGATGCCGACGTCAGCAGGGTTGGGATCCCTGCCCGGGTCGATGCATTGATATCGAGCGCGCGGCGCAAGCCAGGTTCGGTACAGGCCGTCGCGGGTACGGTATTGCTCGAGGACTTTGAGCGCGTCCGACCGCTGCGACCGCTCGCGGCCGGGAGCGATCCTCCACACGAGGGCCGTGTCGTCGGCGTCGGGAGTGATAACGCATCCGAGGGCGGGGATGGTGCGCGCGTCCGGGCGGCCGTGGTAGCGCACGAGCCCGTTCGCCTCGATCTGGGCTGTCAGATGTCGGCGCGCGCGCTCGAGACTCTCGCCGAGACCGGCGGTCGCGGCCGAAGGCTCGAGGAGGTCGACGATCATGGAAGTGAGGAAGGTGTTCATCTCGCGTTTCGGATCCTCGAAGCGCGGCGCGCGCGTATGCGAGGTCAGCCAGTAGCCCGCAGCCTGCTGGTCCTCCCGGATCCGGGCTTTCGCTTCCTCGAAGGCGCTCTCGAGGGGATCGTTCGGGCGCGGCTCGGCGCTTCGAGGGCCCCGTCCGGGCGGGATCGGCGACCTCCCGTCGCTCGGCGGGGCCGCCAGTACCGCGAAGCGGCGCTGGGCCAAAAGATGCAAATCGCCGCGATCGCTGCTCTTTGCGAAGATGGCAAGGAGGTGTTCGCCCGGGGGGAGGCCGCGCGTCGTGACCGCGACACGCCAATTGGCCGGCCGGGTCGACTGGGGAGCGCGCCCGGCCTCGAACTGTTCGAAAAAATCCGTGGTCGATCCGGCGGCCTGCCCGTCCAGCAGGACGACCACACGCCTGGGGGAGCGGCCGTTCGTGAGCGCCCGGCCCTCGAGCAGGAGGTCCTCGCCGGCGGTGACTGCCTGGACGTCGCGGCCCCCGGAGCTCACACGCTCGAGACGTCCCTGCACGCCGAGCGCCAGGTCTCCGGCCGCTCGCGGGTGGCGCAGCTCCGCGAGGAACGGCGCGTTTCGCAGGTCCCACGCGGCTCTCATCCGGTCGGGGCCAGCGGCCACGGCGAAGATCGCACGGTCGCTCGCGTGCGTGTACCAGAACGCGCCGACCGCCTCGATGGAGATCGCCGCGCAGACGGCCAGAACGAAGGCGAGGCGGCCCGCGCCGCGGAGCGCCGCAACGACGGGCGGCAACATCCAGATCAGCAGGGGCAGGAGGTCGGTCAGCCAGCGCGGGCCCCACGACGCGCCGGCTCGCCAATCGGCTTTCGCATAGATCAGCGTCTGAAAGATCACGGCGAGACCGAGCGTCACGGTCAGCCCGCGAGCGCCGCGGTCGCTCAACACGCGTCGAAAGCAGAAGGGAACGAAGAGAAGGAACGGCGAGAAAACGAACAATCCTCGCGTCGGACTCAAGAGCAACCCCGCGATGCCCGCCAGAAGGTCGCCCTGGAAAAAGGCGGCGTGGCCGGCCAGTCCATAACCGCCGGCGATGTTGCCCGTCGCCTCGAGGTTGTAAGCCAGGAGGAGAGCCAGGGGAAGAGCCGCCCCCGCGGCGACGAGCGGCGCCCGGCGCCGCGCCCACCAGAGGCCG
>JBOGJO010000168.1:0-12834 GCA_050747885.1 Thermoanaerobaculia bacterium | reverse complement strand
GGGCCGGCCGTCGCGCGCGCCGGGACGTTTGCGACGGAAAAGCCGAGAACCCGGTTCGAGATTCCTTCCCCGGCCTGGAAGGCGACACGGTGCCAGAGGTAGATGCTGTAAGAGAGCCGGCCGATCCAGGCGAGCGGCGCGGCTCCCAGGAAGCGGACGGGAAGGGAACGAGGATACGCGCGGATCCAGAGAACCAGCGCCGCCGCGATCGCGGCGTTGACCGTGAATCCCAGACGGACCGAGTAGTCGATGGAGCCTCCCCATTTCCAGGACAGGAGATAGGAAACCAGCCCCGCCGCGAGGAGCAGCGCGAGAATCTCGGCCGCCAGCGGCCGGAGAGCGTCGCGCCAGCGGCCGAACCCTTCTTCCTGCTCGACCAGGGCCGCCGCGCATCCCCAGAGCGGGACGTCCATCCTCGTGTCGGGCCGCATGTAGATTCCCGGAAACGGCGCCACCCCCATGCGCAGGAGAACGAGCCTCCAGAGGGCGATCGCGAAGACGGCGATGAGTGTGCCCGCGAGAAGACGCCGCCGTGTTGCCGCGCGCACGAGCCAAGGCCAGAACGCGTAGAACTGTTCCTCGATGCACAGCGACCAGGCGTGGGCGGCCGGGCTGTCGCCCACGCGCCCCGTTGCCATCGCGATGTTGGCGACGTAGAGGAGCACCAGCAGCAGAATGGGGGGGCGAACCGCCCTCGTCAGGGCGAGGACGGCAACCCACGCATACAGCGCGGGCAGGATTCGAAGCGCGCGGCGAAGGTAGAAATGCTTCAGGCTGATCGTGCCCCGCTTCGCCTTCTCGCGCAGGAGAAGAGTGGTGATCAGGTAGCCGGAAAGAACGAAGAAGATGTCGACGCCGACCCATCCCCGGTTGAAGGGAAAGGAATTCAGCCACGGGCTGTGCAATCCCACCACCAGGACGATCGAGATCGCGCGAATTCCGTCCAGAGCGCTGCTGTAGGCGAGCGTCCCGGTCCTGACGCCCGCCGCCGGTCCGGGGTCGCCGCTTCGCGGAGGTTCGGGACTCAAGCCCTCGTCCCCAGGATTCCGAGATCCGCGCCGCCCGTTCGCTCCGGGTCGCGGAACGCAATTTCCGATTGCCATTCGCGCAGACTCGCGAGGGAGAGAACCAGGGAAATCGAGTCCGACGCCGCGGTCCGGGGGGGGACCGCGCCCGACCGGAACGTCCCGAAGGGCTGAGGGAGGTCTCGCCGGAATTCGATCGCGACGGCGGCGCCGGTGACGCGCTCCGGGCCGAAGTCCTCGACGTTTCCCGAAAGGAGGATCCATCGAGGCGGCCCGACCGACGCTTCGAGGGACGCCACCGTGAAGGCGAGCGCGCGAAACACCGAAGCCGGGCCGTCCGCCAGGGTGAGGACGCGGCCCGTGTGTTGAAAGCGGATCGCGAGCTGGCTCGCGGCGCCGTTGGAGAGGCGGTGCGGAATGAAGCGCGGCGGGAGCGCGCGTCCGATCTCCGCGGACCTTTCGAAAATCCTGGTTTGGCCGATCCGCGATCCATCGCCGGCGACGATCAACCCCGCTGGATCCTTGTCGGTGCCCGGCGCCGGAGCCAGGCGGCGGTAGGCGGCTTCGAGAAGCGCGACGAGAGGATCGTCCCTCGGCCCGACCGCGGCTTCGCGAACGAGGGCCGGCTCGGCGCAACCCACGCTCACGGGACCGGCTCCAGCAGGAGGGCGACGTTCTGGCCGCCGAACCCGAACGCGTGAACGGCGGAGAGGCGCGGTTCCCAGGGCGCGGCGTCGCGCGGAAAACTCAGGCGCGGAAGCTCCGGATCGGGATCGCGAAGCGTCGTCGTGCCGAGGCGGATCCGGTCGCGGAACATCCGGCAAAGGAGCACGACCGAAAGCGCCGCCGACGCGCTCATGGTGTGCCCGATCGGAGGTTTGAGCGAAACGACCTCCGGCCCGGGCCCGTAAATCTCCCGGATCGATTCCGTCTCCGTCGAATCGTTCAGGCGCGTTCCCGTCCCGTGAGCGACGACGAGGCCGATCGACCCGGCCTCCCTCCCGGAGCTCTCCACCGCCTCCCGAAGGGCGCGCCGAACTCCCTTTCCGGAACGGTCCATCGCGAGCGGGTGGGTCGCGTCGCAGGAGATCCCCGCGCCCGCGATCCTCGCGTACGGACGGGCTTTCCGGGCCCGGGCGTGAGCGGGCGATTCCAGAGTCACAAAGCCCGCTCCCTCCCCGATGATCACGCCCGTTCGCTGAGCGTCGAAGGGCCGGCAGACCTCGTCGGCCATCCCGCCCATCTGGCACAGGCCCGCAAATGCCGCCCGAAAAAGTCCCGCGACGCCGCCGGCGAGAGCGACGTCGCACAATCCCGCGCGGATCCGCTCGGCGGCGAGCGCGATCGAGATTCCCGCGGCCGAGCAGGCGGTCGCGACCGACGTCGAGAATCCGCCAAACCCGGCGATGCCCGCGATCCGGTCGGGAGCGGCATGGCCCGGGCACGGGAGCCCTTGTTCCAGCGGGTCGGCGTCCGGTTGGAGAACGCCCAGCCAGACCTCGCCGCGGTCGCTGCCCGCGGTCAGCCGCGCGTCCTCGAGCGCTTCGCGAGCGGCGCGCGTCGAAAGCTCGGTTTCGCGAAACAGCGGCCAGTCACCCGGGACGGTTCCCCCGACGTGACAGTTGAGGTCTCCGGTCTCGAACCTCTCGACCGGAGAGGTCGCGACTTGCCCCCGTCGGCAGCCCTCGAAAAAGGGATCGACTCCGATCCCGAACGCCGTCACGGCCCCCAGCCCGGTGATCCAGACCTCTTCGGCCGGGCCCCGCGGTTTCTCCACGTTCAGACTTCCCGCTTTCCGTCGGCCCGTCCCGGATTCCACCGGTGAGTGAACCCGTCGAAATCGTGGGGAGAGGCTTCTGCGCTTGCCCGCATCAAATCCGCGAACCGTGACAGGGCGCCGGCCGGATCGCGGGGAAGCGGGTCCCCGACCGAGACGGTGAGCCGCCCGCCGGGCGCGGTGAGGAAGATCGGGCGCGCGGGCACGCCGGCCAGGCTCGAAAGGCGAAGGGGATGGGCGTCGATCTGGAGAAATCCGCCGAGGAACGAGGCGGCCCAGAACCGGCCCTCGGCCTCCGGCGCGGGCGTGTGGCGCTTGAACACTCGATCGATCACCGCGATGAGGCTTCCCCGCCCGAGCGCGGCCCGGAGACGGTGGGGATGATCGTTCGAAAAGAAGTGGGGAAAATCAACTGGATGCCGGCGGTCGAATTCCCGGTCTTCGGCGGCGATCTCGCCGCGAGAGAGATTCTCGGGGCCCAGAACGTGCGCGACGGCAATTCCCTGCTGCCGGAGGATGTAGCGCAGCGGCCGAAGGTCTCCCAGGTGAGCCGTGAGGTACAGCGTCGGCTCGCGGTTCGGGGCGCCCCCCTTCCAGGCCGGGCGGTGCCGAGTCGTCGCGAGGGCTCGGCCAACCAGAAACCGGAAGACCTTTCTCGCCCGGGCGGCCTTTCGGCCGGCCTGCGTTCCGAGCCCCGGGAATCGGCCCGCGATTTCGTCCCATTCGCGCTCGCTCAGATGCGTGAGGCGAAGGACCTCCTCGCCGCGGGGAAGCGGCGACAGCGATTCGCGCAGGGGGAGAAAGCGCGCGGGAACCGCGTTCGCGATCCTCAAGAGAGGCTCTCAGCCGACATCGTTCCATTGTTGCCCGTGCGATGAAGCTTGTCCAGAGCGGCCGCGTCGGCCTCCGATGAACTAAGATCTCCCGCGGAGAATGGCCGAGAACTTCGCCGAAGGCGAGCTCGTGGCGGGCCTTCTCGCGCGGGACGAGCGCGTTTTCGAGCGTCTCGTGCGCGAGCAGGGGCCGCGGCTGCTTGCCGTCTGCCGGCGCTTCCTTCGCAACGAGGAGGACGCCCGGGACGCCGTTCAGGAGGCGTTCCTTTCGGCTTTTCGTTCGATCGGGGGATTCGAGCAGGGCTCGCGGGTCGGGACCTGGCTCCACCGGATCGCCGTCAACTGCTGTCTCATGCGGCTTCGCACCCGCCGCCGCAAGCCGGAGGACCCGATCGAGGATTTCCTGCCGAAGTTCGCCGAGAACGGGCACCAGGTTCCTCCCAGTCTCGCGTGGGAAGGATCGGCCGAGGAGCTGCTCGAGCGGGCTCAAACCGCAAAAATCGTCCGCGACGCGATCGACCGCCTCCCCGAATCGCACCGATCCGTTCTGCTGCTCCGGGACATCGAGGAGCTTTCGACCCTCGAGGCCGCCCGGCTGCTCGACATTTCGGAAAATGCCGTCAAGATCCGGCTGCACCGGGCGCGCCAGGCGCTCCGGGGACTGCTCGATCCTCATTTTCGAAAGGTCCGCGCGTGAGCCGGAAACCGTTCCGCGGGCGCCGGCATCGGAGTCTGAGGTGAGAGTCTTTTCTTTGAAGTGCCGGGAGGTCATCGAGTTCCTGGACCGGTATGTCGCGGGGGAGCTTCCGGCCGGGCAGACCCGCGAATTCGAGTGGCATCTGCGCTTGTGCCGGTCCTGCCGCGCCTACCTGCGGACCTATCGCGACACCCTGCGCCTCGAGACCGGAGCGCTCGCGCGCCTCGAGAAGGAGGACCCTTCGGAGCTTCCGGAGGAGCTGGTCGCCGCGATTCTGGCGGCGCGCGAAGCCTGAGGCCACCCGCCGGCTGATACACTTTCCCGGTTGGACCGGGGACAGATTGACATCGAGGTCCGGCGGCGACCGGAGGCGGACCTCCGGGAGTCGGAGCTGCTTTACCGCCTACTCTTCGAGGCGAACCCGGTCCCGATGTGGGTCTACGACCTCCAGACCCTCCGGTTCCTCGCCGTCAACGACGCGGCAATCGAGCGGTACGGGTTTTCCCGCGAGGAATTCCTTTCGATGTCGATCCTCGAGATTCGTCCGCCGGAGGAGGTGGCGCCGCTTCTCCAGGACGTCCGGAACCTGGGCTCCTCCCGGAGCGCCGGGCAGTGGCGGCACCGCGCCAAGAACGGGGAGATTTTTTTCGTCGAGGTCGCCTCGTGCGGCCTGATGTTTTCGGAAGTTCCCGCGAGGATGGTCGTCGCGAAGGACGTGACGGAACGCCGCCAGTCGGAGAAGCTCCAGGCCGCCCTCTACCGCATCGCCGAGATCACGAGCTCCGAGCGGGATCTCCCGGCGTTCTATTCCGCCCTTCACGAGATCGTGGGCGAGTTGATGAACAGCCGGAATTTTTATCTGGCTCTCTACGACCCGTCGAGCGACATGATCAGTTTTCCTTACTTCGTCGACGAGTTCGATCCCATTCCCGCACCGAAGAAGCCCGGGCGCGGCCTGACGGAGCTCGTCCTGCGCACCGGCGAGCCGCAGCTGGTTTCCTCGGAGTCTTTCCAACGGTTCGTCGAAGAGGGAAAAGTGGAGCCCCAGGGCGCGCCGTCGATCGACTGGCTCGGGGTGCCGCTGCAGGTCGGCTCGCAGACGATCGGCGTTCTCGTGGTCCAGACCTACAGCGAGGAGGTCCGGTACGGCGAGGAGGAGAAGGGCATCCTCACGTTCGTTTCGCGGCACGTCGCGAGCGCGCTCGAGCGCAAGCGCGGCGAAGAAGCGCTCCAGCGGTCGGAGCGCCATTACCGAAATCTGTTCGAGAGCGCCAACGATGCGGTCCTCATCTTCGAGCCCGAAACCGAAACCATCCTCGAGGCAAACCCGAAGGCGTTCGAGATCTACGGGTTTTCGCGCGAAGAGTTGATCGGGATGAGCCTGAGGTCGATCACGAACAACGTCGCGCGCGGCGACGAACGCCTCCGGCAGCTCATGAGCGAAGGATCGCTTCAGAACTGGGAGACCGTTCATCGCAGCAAGGACGGCCGGCTGCTCGACCTCGTCGTCAGCGCGGCCGTCGTCGATTACGACGGCCGGCCGGCGGTGCTCTCGATCAACAGGGACGTGACCGAGAACCGGCGCGCCGAACGGCAGATCGAGCAGCTCGCGTATCACGATTCCCTGACCGGCCTCGCGAACCGCGTCCGGTTCGAGGCGCAGCTGGAAGCCGCCATCGGTCAGGCCAAGCGGCAGGGGCACGGCCTTGCGATCCTGTTCATGGACCTCGACCGATTCAAGATCGTCAACGACAGCCTCGGGCACAAGGTCGGCGACCTCCTCCTGCAGGAAGTCGCCTCCCGGCTGCGGGGAATGCACCGCGCCGGAGACGCCCTCGCGCGGCTGGGGGGCGACGAGTTCATCCTCCTTCTCTCGCGGATCGAGCGCCCGGAGGACGCCGGCCTCGTCGCGCGCAAGGTCCTCGAGCTCTTCCGGCGGCCGTTCTCGGTCGCGGGCAGGGAGCTCTTCGTGACGATGAGCGTCGGCATCGGGATCTGTCCCTACGACGGCGAAAACGCGGAGTCTCTCGTCCGGAGCGCGGATATCGCGATGTACCTCGCCAAGCAGAAGGGCCGCGACAACTATCAGTTTCACGCGAGGGCGATCGAGGAAGGGGGGTTCGACCGGTTGGACCTCGAGGCCGGAATGCGCCGAGGCCTCGATGCCGGCGAGTTCGTCGTTCACTATCAGCCCCAGTTCCGCCTCTCGACGGGGAAAATCACGGGGATGGAAGCCCTGTCGCGATGGCAGCATCCGGAACGCGGTCTCGTCCTGCCGGGAGAATTCATCCCGGTCGCCGAAGAAACGGGTCTCATCCTTCCCCTGGGCGCGGGGATCCTGCGCGAGGCGTGCTCGAAGACGCTGGGCTGGCAGAAAATGGGCTGGTCGAACCTCCGAATCTCGGTCAATCTTTCGGTCCGTCAGCTTCAGCGGCAGGACGCTTCGGCGCGAATCGCGAGGGTCGTGGCCGAGAGCGGTCTCGAGCCCGGATGGGTCAGCCTGGAGATCACCGAAAGCCTGGCCATGCAGGGTTTCGAGGCGAGCGTGAAGAAGCTCCACGAGCTGAGGGACCTCGGCCTCGGAATCACGATGGACGACTTCGGCACCGGCTACTCGTCACTGAGCTACCTGAAGCTGCTCCCGGTGGACACGATCAAAATCGACCGCACCTTCATCCGCGACCTGGCGACCGACCCGAACGACGCTTCGATCGTCCGGGCCGCGATCGTGATGGCGCATGAGTTGAATCTGAAAGTCGTCGCGGAGGGAGTCGAAACCGAGGAGCAACTCGACTTCCTTCGAAGCTCGCACTGCGACGAAGTGCAGGGATTTTTCTTCAGCCCCGCGCTGGCGTCGCCGGAGTTCGAGGCCCTGCTTCGGGCCCGCAAGACCCGGAAGACAAAGATCGCGCCGCCGCGCCGGGACGCGCCCGGAAACTAGCTTCGCGAGGCCGGCGCGCCGCGTTTTTCCCGCGACATCTGCTGAGCGCGCTCGAACCCGCGTCGGAAGGCCTCGTTCTCCCAGGAGTCGAGATACTTGCGCCGGAGGCCGTCCTTGGCATCGTCGAAGCGCTTGCCCCGGAATTCCGCGCGCTGAGCCGCCTCGAATCCGCAGCGGTACATTTTTTCGAAGGCCGGAAATTCGTCGGTGCCGCCCTGGAACTCCGAGCGCGCGACGTCCCGCAAGCCGATCCACCACTTTTCCCGCGCCGCGTCGATCGAGTCCGCTCCCGCGCTGGCAAGAATCGCGCGCGCCTTCTGCGCCGAATCGTGGTGGTCCGCCAGGACTACGACCACGGACCGGCCGCCCCGCAGCGCGTCTTCGTAGAGGAAGAGCTCGTCGTGCGGGAGCCCGTCGGAAAGCGAGCTCTCGATGGCTTCGCCTCCGGCCGCGCCGGCCGCCGCTCCTCCCAGACCCAGGAGCGCGGCGCCGGCGACACCAATGGCGGCGATCGTGCCCACCCCGGGGACGAAGAGCGCGGCGACGAGCGGGCCCAGCAGGTAGCCGGCCGATGCCCCGGCGGCTCCCCCGACGAGCCCGCCGATCGCGGCGGCCGTGCCGGGCGCCTCGGTGTCGCTCAGGGGGACCTGTCCGACGTCTTCTTTCCAGTCCTCCGGCGTGAGGATGTTGATGTGTTCAGCGGGAGTCCCGGCCGAGATCAGGCTCTTCGCCGCGCGGCGGGCTTCGGCCTGGGTCGAGAAGATTCCAACGGCTGTTTCCATGGTGCAAATCTCCCTTCGAGCCTTTCTGAAGCACGCGCTGTGCCATGCCTGAAGCACGCGCTATGCCATGCGCAAGCACGGGCGCTGCAATGCCGGGCCGCGCGCCGGGGCCTCAGATCGGTTGCACCGACACCGCAATCCCGTTTTCGAACACCACCATCCGGTGCGCCTGACGGTAAGTCCACTTCTCGCCGGGTTTTCCCGCGTCGGTCGTGTAGCTCTCGACGTCGTCGGGGCTTCCCAGAAGGGCGCGAACCTGTTCGGGAGTCATGTTTTCCGTCACGCCCGCCCCGGAGGATTTGTCCGCTTCGCGGGCCGCCTCCGTGAGGTCGGCGTCGGCCCGGGAGGCGGGCACCTTCGGCGACCCGGCCGATCCGCCCGGCGCGAGTTTCTTGAGCTCTCCCGGGTTCTTCCAGACCCAGAGCGCCGCGGCGGCGAGGACAAGGAGCGCGATCAGGCGTCCCGGCTTCATGGTTCCTCCCTCGAATCCCGAAATTCTACCGCGGTTGGGTTCCGCCGGCTGCCTCGAGCCACGCTTTCATCGTCGCGCTCGGCACGACTCCCGCCTGCTGGCGAAGCACGAGACCCGATTTCAGCACGACGAAGTTGGGAATGCCCCGGACTCCGAAGCGGTCCGCCAGCTCCGGGTGCTCTTCCGTGTTGACTTTCAGCACGAGCGCCCGCCCCGCCATTTCCTTCGCCGTTCGGGCGACTTCGGGCGCGGCCGTTCGGCATGGCGCGCACCAGGACGCCCAGAAATCGACGAGCACGGGAACTCGCGCGTCGCGCGTGATCTCGTCGAGCTCGGCCGGACCGACCTCGATCGGTTCCGACCGGGGCGGGAGCGGCGAGCGGCACGCTCCGCAGCGGCCCGTGTCGGCGAGCCGCCCGGCCGGAACGCGGTTCTTCTTCCGACATGCTGTGCAAGTGACGATCACGACGGAAATTCTAGAGGCAAATCGCGTTCCCGCCGCGCTCGGGTTCCATTAACCAATTCCTTCCCGCAGCGCGCCCGAAGTTTTCCGCGAGACTTTCGGAAATCTCTCCGGAAATCCATGCGGAAATCGCGAGAAAACATCGAAGAAACGGCCCTGTCGATCAACTTGCACTCGTTTGTGTGCTATTCGACAAGTCATTGTATTTGATCGGGTTATTTCGAGACTTGAAGGGCCCGCAGGAACGCGAGCAATCACGCAACGAGGATGCCAGCTTTTCCCACAGGACCACTCCATTCCTTTTGTTAGGGTTACGTAAACTTCGGGCGCGATATTTTTTTGAAAGTCTTCGCTAAGATGCCCGTCTTCGAATTGGAAGGAAGCGAATTGCACGAATCCTCCGACGCCACGCCGCCCGTCGCCGGGAGAAATCCCCGGGAGCTTCGGCTTCACGGCGAAACGCGGATCGACGACTACTTCTGGCTCCGGGAAAAGGACGATCCCGCCGTCTTCGCGTATCTCGAGGCGGAGAACGCCTACGGCGCCGCGGTGATGAAGCCCACCGGGCCCCTCCAGGAAACTCTCTACCGCGAGATGCGGGGCCACTTGAAGGAAACCGACCTCTCGGTTCCCTATCGGGAGGGCGGTTACTTTTATTATTCGGCAACGGAGGAGGGCCGGCAGTATCCGCGCTTTTGCCGCCGGAAGGGAGCCCTCGACGCCCCGGAAGAAGTGACCCTGGACCTGAATGCTCTCGCCGAAGGAAAGGCGTTCATAGCGCTGGGCGAGTACGCGGTGAGCCGGGATGGCCATCTGCTCGCGCATTCCCTCGACGAGACCGGTTTCCGCGAGTTCACGCTCCGGATCAAGGACCTTCGGACGGGGGAGGATTTGCCGGAGAGATTCGAGCGCGCGACGTCCGCGGCCTGGTCTGCGGACGGAGCCACGCTCTTCTATTCCGTCGAAAACGACGCGAAGCGCTCTTACCGCGTGTATCGCCACCGGCTCGGAGAGCTCGGAAAAGACGAGCTCGTGTACGAAGAGCCCGACGAGCGGTTCGACGTGGACATCGGTCTTACCCGCAGCGGGAAATTCCTGCTCCTGCGCTGCGCGAGCCACACCACCTCGGAGATCCGGTTTCTTCCCGCCGGCGAACCGGCCGGAGTGTGGACGCTCGTCGAGCCGCGCGAGCCGGACGTCGAATACGACGTCGACGAGAGGGACGGCCTCTTTTACATTCGAACCAACGATGAAGGGCGGAATTTTCGAGTCGTCACCGTTCCGGCGGCCGATCCGCGTCGGGAGAATTGGACCGAAATCGTTCCCCACCGGGAAGCCGCGATGGTCGAGGCGGTCGATTGTTTCGCGCGCTTCTACGCCCTTTCCGAACGCGAAGCCGGCCTGCCCCGAATCCGTGTCGTGGGGCTTCCGGCGGGTCGCCGCGCGGAGATCGTGTTTCCCGAGCCCGCGTACGAAGTCTTTCTCACCTCCAACCGCGACTACGACGCGCAGCGCCTTCGTTACAACTACCAGTCCTTCCTGACGCCGTCCTCGGTGTTCGACTATGACGTCGAGAGCGGAGAGTCCGTTCTTCTCAAGAGAACGGAAGTGCCCGGCTACGACCCCGCTCTTTACGTTTCGGAGCGGTTCGAGGCCGTCGCCTCCGACGGGGCGAAGATCCCCGTTTCCCTCGTTTCGCGCCGGGACGCTCTCCGGGACGGTCCGGCGCCGACGCTGCTGTACGGCTACGGCTCCTACGGCCTGACGGTGGACGTGACGTTCAACTCGAACCGGCTGTCCCTTCTCGACCGGGGCGTCGTTTTCGCCGTCGCGCACGTCCGCGGAGGAGGCGAGCTCGGAAAGAAGTGGCACGACGCAGGCCGGATGATGCGAAAAATGAACACGTTCACCGACTTCATCGCTGCCGCCGAGGACCTGATTGCCCGGGGGCGGACGTCTCCGGAGCGGCTCGCGATCGAGGGAAGGAGCGCGGGCGGGCTGCTCGTGGGCGCGGTTTTGAATTTGCGGCCCGACCTGTTTCACGCCGCGATCGCGACCGTGCCCTTCGTCGACGTGATCAACACCATGCTCGACGCGGGCCTTCCCCTGACGGTCGGGGAATACGAGGAATGGGGCAACCCGAACGTCGAGCCGGAATACCGGTATTTGCGCACGTATTCTCCCTACGACAACGTCTCCGCGAAGAAATACCCCGCGGTGCTCCTGAATTCCTCGCTTCACGACAGCCAGGTTCCGTTCTGGGAGCCGGCCAAGCTCGCCGCGAAACTTCGCGCGCTGAAGACCGACGGGAACGTCCTGCTTCTTCGAACGAACATGGCGGCCGGACACGGAGGATCGTCGGGGCGCTACGACCGCCTGCGCGAGGTGGCCTTCGACCAGGCGTTTCTTCTGTCGCAGTGGGGAATCTTCCGCTAGGTCTGCCGAGTGCGGCGGGACCGAGACGACGGAGAATCGGTTTCGGGAGCTAAGCGAGAGAGCCGCACGCGCGGCGGGTCGCCGCGCTCCCGGCCGGTCGGAGCGCCGCCGGGCGAACGGGGCCGCTTGTCGCCCCCGCGCAGGCGGATCGGGCCGCGGTCGCCAGCGGGCATTTGCCCGGCCCGACGAGCGTGCGAAACGCCGAACGCCGCAGCCCCGGATCCACTTTCGTGAGAACGGTTCCGAAAAGGACCTCGAACCCGCTCAGGCGATCGATGCTTTGAAGGTTCTGGAGGAGGGATGCCGTCCGGCAGGAAGCCGCGCGTCCCAATTCTGTGACACCCGTCTGGCCGGAGGCGACCACCGCGGCGGCCGCGAGTCCAAACGCAATGAGGATTCTCCTGTGGCCCATCTCCGACCTCCCTTGCCCTTATGACGGGGAAGGGAGCCGGAAGTTTCTCGGAATTTGGAAGATCTTCGCCCCGCGTCCCTCAAGGATGCCCCTGGCCGCGCCCGCGGCGCTTGAAGCCCTGGATCTCGCGCTCGTGCTTCTTTGCGGCTTCCCGGGACGAAAACGTGCCGAGATTGCGCCGCTTGCCGCTCTTCGGGTCCCGATGGCGCGAATAGATGCGGTACTGGCCGGACGAGAGCTTTCGAATCATGGCTTCCTCCCGGGGGTGAGAGGAGCAAATGCGGTGCCGTCCAAAAAAAAACCGGGCCGTTTCCGGCCCGGGATGATCACTCGATGGGAGTGAATCTCAGTAGCGGTTGGATCCGCCGCCGCGGGAGTACCCGCCGCGGTTTCCACCGCCGCCCGTGCGGGGCTCCTGAGGACGCGCCTCGTTGACCGTGAGCGGGCGGCCGTTCATGTCCTGCCCGTTCAGGCCGGCGATGGCGGCGCGCGCCTCCTGGTCGTTCGAGAACTCGACGAAGCCGAATCCCTTGGCGCGACCGGTGTCGCGGTCCGTGATCAGACGGACCGAATCGGGCGTGCCGTACCCGGCGAAGAGGTCCTTCACCTGGTCTTCGGTCGTGTCGTAGCTCAGGTTGCCGACGTACAGTTTCATTTGGATACCTTCCTTTGTGCCGGACTTACCGGCGTCATCTCTGCTGCCAATCAAATTTACGCGGGGCGGGTCGCAGCATGAACTTCCCAACGTTTCTTCTTAGATCGGTCGGAATTCTACAGGCGAGCTGAAAAAGGCGAGCGATTCGAAGAGCCTGTAGTGTACCCGAGGCCGGGGCGGAAAGCAAGCGCGAAGATTCGGGTGGGATTCGCTCGGCGCCGCTCGGGTCAACTCAGGCGCCGGCTCGGGAAATCCTCGGCAGGTCGGGTCCTGTCACGGGACTCGCTCCACTTTTCCGCTCGCCGCGAGCCTGAGGACTTTGCTACACCCGCGTCGCGAGC
>JBOGJO010000167.1:0-33893 GCA_050747885.1 Thermoanaerobaculia bacterium | reverse complement strand
TGAACATGATGTCGAACTCGGCGGTGCGGAAGGGCGGTGCGACCTTGTTCTTGACAATCTTCGCCTTGACGCGATTGCCAACGACGTTCGTCCCCTGCTTGAGACTTTCGGTGCGGCGCAGGTCGATACGCACAGAACTGTAGAACTTGAGGGCACGGCCGCCCGGTGTCACCTCAGGGTTGCCGAACATGATGCCGACCTTCTCACGCAGTTGGTTGATGAAGATGACCGAGGTACGCGAGCGCGAGATCGCGCCCGTCAGCTTGCGCAGCGCCTGCGACATGAGACGCGCCTGGAGTCCCATCTGCGCCTCGCCCATCTCTCCTTCGAGCTCGGCCTTCGGGACGAGCGCCGCGACCGAATCGATGACGACAACGTCGATGGCCCCGGACCGGATGAGCATCTCGGTAATTTCGAGAGCCTGCTCTCCCGAGTCGGGCTGAGAGACGAAGAGATTGTCGGTGTCCACGCCGAGTTTTTTCGCGTACTCGGCGTCCATGGCGTGCTCGGCGTCGATGAAGGCGGCGATGCCGCCGCGCTTCTGCGCCTGGGCGACGATCTGGAGCGAGAGGGTCGTCTTTCCCGAGGACTCCGGACCGAAAATCTCGACGACCCGGCCGCGCGGGACGCCGCCGACGCCGAGCGCAGCGTCGACCGCGATCGAGCCGGTCGGAATCACCGAGATCAGGACGGGGGGATGATCGCCCAGGCGCATGATCGCGCCCTTCCCGTACTGCCGGTCGATCTGCGTGAGCGCCGTTTCGATCGCGCGCATTTTCTCGGTCAGGACGGGGTTCGCGGGGGAGCTGGTAACCGGTTTGAGCTGTGCCATGTGTTTCTCCTTCAAGTATTCGCCGGACATTATAGAACGCCGGCGTGGCGCTTCCGCGCAAATGTTCAGTGTAGGATTTTGCCGATGAGGACGAATCTTTTTACGCCGGACGCGGGATGAAGTCAAGAGATCAAGACTCGCTCGCAGGCGGTCGCGGCCTGCCCCGGTGCCGGCTCGGCAAATGCTCCTCGACCCTCGGCCGCAGTTCGCTTTCCCTCGGGGTCTCGGAGCCCAGCCTGCGCCGGCGCCTTGGCTCCGGGCCGCTCCTCCGGCATCGCTCGTGGGCGGCGAAGGCGGGCGGGTGGCCCGGGGCGAGACTCCCTTTTGCGGCTCGCGACGCGGGTGTAGCAAAGGCATTTGGCTCGCGGCGAGCGCAAAAGTGGAGCGAGTCCCGCGACAGGCCCCGCCCGGCTGAGCTCCTCGGAGCGAAGGTCTGATGTCCCGCACGGACATGTCCCGGGCGTGGAAGGAGTGCCCCATCTCCACGTTCTTCGCGACGGGCCTGGGCATCGGGATGATCCCTTTCGCGCCGGGGACGTGGGGAAGTCTGGAAGGGCTGGCGATCGCCGCGCTCATCGACGCCCGGTTCGAAGCGGGGTTTCTCCTGATCGTCCTGAAGGCTCTTGCGGTCTTTCTCCTGGGTGTCTATTGGTCCGGGCGTTCGGAAGCGGCCGCCGATTCGAAGGATCCCGGTCCGATCGTGATCGACGAGGTCGCGGGCCAGTTGCTCGCGAGCGCTCCGTGTGCGCTCAGCGGCCTCCCCCATTCCGTCTGGCTGTGGATCGCTTCCTTTGCGCTCTTCCGCCTGTTCGATGTCTGGAAACCGGGGCCGATCCGAAAAATCCAGGACCTGCCGGGCGGCTGGGGAATCATGCTGGATGACGTGGCGGCCGGCGTGCTCGCGGGCGCGATCACGTACGGAATAGGGCGCGTGATCTGAGGTCGGTAAGCAGATCTATGATGGATCTGTCTTGGAGGCTCAATGCCGGTCAATATCTCGATCAAGAACGTTCCGGACGATCTGGCGACCCAAATCCGGCGCCGCGCCGCCCGCTCGAAGCGGTCGCTCCAGGGGGAGCTGCTCGTGATTCTTGAGGAGGCAGCGGCACGGGAGGCGAAGCTCCCCCCGCAGGAGGTCTACGACAGGGCCCGCAAGAGCGGGCTGAAGACGCCTCGCGAGGCCGTCGAGATGCTGCGTCGAGATCGCCGTGCCCATTAAGCTCACCGACGCGTCCGAGTGATCGAGCTTTCTCCCTCCGAGGGCGAGATCCGCCTTGACGAGCCGCTCGCGAAGCACACGACGCTTCGCATCGGAGGGCCCGCGGAAATCTTCATCGCCGCGAAGAGCGCCGAAGGCCTCGCGAAAACCCTCCGGGCCGCGAATTCCGAAGGAAAGCCGTTTCGCATTCTCGGCAAGGGATCGAACGTTCTCATTGCAGACGCCGGCCTGCCCGGATACGTCGTTATTCTCGAAGGCGAGTTCCTGGACGTCTCGATCGAAGGCGAGCGCCTGACGGCCGGCGGGGGAGCCTCGCTTGGCGGCGTGTGCGCGAAGGCGGCGCGCGCGGGGCTTTCCGGGATCGAGGCGATTTCCGGCATTCCGTCTTCGATCGGGGGCGCGGTGCGCATCAATGCGGGCGCGTACGGCGGGGAGATCTTCGACGTCCTCGAGACGGTCACGCTCGTCGACCGTTCCGGGGCCCTTCGTGACGTCCCGGCGTCGGAAATTCGCCATGCCTATCGTTGGTCGAGCCTCATCGAGAGCGGCGAGATCGTCTGCCGCGCGGCACTTCGTCTGAGAAGTGCCCAAAAAGACGAGATCGAGCGCCGGACGCGGGAAGTGATGGAAAAGCGCCGCGGGGCGCTGCCGCCCCAGGCCAACGCCGGAAGTATTTTCAAGAATCCGCCCGGTCAATTCGCGGGTAAACTGCTGGAAGAATGCGGGCTCAAGGGAACGCGGCGCGGAGATGCGGAGATCTCTAAACGGCACGCAAACGTGATCGTCAACGAAAAGGCGGCATCGGCCTCTGATGTCGCCGATCTCATGCGTTTGATGCGGAGCTCCGTTCTCGAGAGGTTTTCCGTCGAGCTCGAGCCCGAGGTCGAGTTGTTGGGGCTTCCCTGGCCATGAACGTTCGAGCTCTCCTCCTGGCCGGCGGCGCGGGCACGCGTCTCTGGCCGCTGTCGACGGAGCGCCGGCCGAAGCAGTTTCTGTCGATCGGGGCGCGGCAATCGCTCCTTCGGGATGCCTTCGAGCGGATGTCGCCGCTGGGCGGTGAAATGTTCGTCGCGACCGCGCAGGCCTATCAGGACATGACGCGGGCCGAGCTGCCGGAGCTCCCGGCGGAAAATCTCCTCCTCGAACCGTGCCGGCGAAACACGGGTCCCGCCATCGTGTGCGCGGCGCTTCGGTTCGAGCGCGAAGGCGACCCGATCACGGCCGTCGTGCCCGCCGACCAGACGGTCGCCAGGCCGGAATCGTTTCGATCCTCGGTGAGGGCAGCGGCCGAAACGGCGGCGCGCGAGCGCACGATCGTCACGCTGGGGATCGTCCCGGTCCGGCCGGATCCGGAGTTTGGCTACATCGAAACGGAGCCGCGTGCGGAGGGAGGGGAGGCCTTTCGGGTCCGGCGTTTCGTCGAAAAGCCGAGCCTGCAGGCCGCGGAAGGATTCCTGCGAGCGGGGAACTTTTCCTGGAATGCCGGAATTTTCGTGTTCCGCCCGTCGGATCTTTTGTCCGAGGCCGGTCGCATCGCCCCGGATCTGCTCGAGGCGTGCCGGCGCTACGACGGACGGCCCGAGAACGAGCGGGCGCACGCTTACGCCGGCCTGCCTTCGATCTCCTTCGATTACGCGATCATGGAAAAAGTCGGGAGAGCTTTCTGCGTCCCCTGCGACGCGGGATGGAACGACGTCGGGTCGTACCGCGCGCTCCGGGAACTGGTCGGCAGCGATGCGGACGGAAACTTGATCGTCAGCCCTCCGGGTCAGCCCGTCGTGGCCGTGGGAGTCTCGGATTCCGTCGTCGCAGCCACGGCGGAAGGTATCCTCGTGTTTCCCATCTCGGCGGAAGGCGAACTGCGCGAGGTCCTCCGGAAGCGCTTCGCGGGGCCGCGGTGATGGGCGCCGTTCCGTTGCGCAGACTCCAGGACGCGATCGGCTCGGTGTACCTCGGGGACTCCTCCGCGATCGACTTCCTCCTCATCGCCCTGCTCTCGCGCGGGCACGTCCTGATCGAGGACGTTCCCGGAGTGGGCAAGACGACGCTCGCCCGGGCGCTCGGCCGTGCGTTGAGCCTGAAGTTCTCTCGGATTCAGTTCACGAGCGACACGCTTCCCGCCGACATCCTCGGCGTTTCGGTCTTCAACGCCTCGCACAACCGGTTCGAATTCCATCCGGGGCCGATTTTCGGCAACGTCATCCTCGCCGACGAGATCAACCGCGCCACCCCGAAGGCCCAGTCCGCTCTTCTCCAGGCGATGAACGAGGGCCGCGTGACCACCGACGAAGGGACACTCGGGCTCCCCGATCCGTTTCTCGTCGTCGCGACGCAGAATCCCGTCGAGTACCTCGGAACGTACCCGCTTCCCGAGTCCCAGCTGGATCGATTTTTCCTGCGGATCTCTCTGGGATACCCGGCCGTCCGCGAAGAGAAGCGGCTTCTTCAGACAGGCGGCGCGGAAAAGGCGCTGGAGTCCGTCCAGGCCGTTTTGCAGGCCGAGGAGATCGCGAAGCTTCAGGGAAACGTCGAAGAGGTCCGCGTCGCGGACAAGATGCTCGACTATATCTACGCTCTCGTCGCGGCCAGCCGCGCGCGGGCCGACCTGCGTCTTCCCATTTCGACCCGCGGCGCTCAGGCGCTTTTCCGAGCCGTGCAGGCGAAGGCCTTCCTGTCGGGGAGAGAATTCGCCGTCCCGGAGGACGCCAAAGCGGTGGCGGAACCGGTCCTTTCCCACCGCATCCTGTCCGTCTCTTCCGACGGGTTCGGAACGGGCTCCCGTGAGAGGGAAATCATCCGAAAGATCCTCTCCGAGGTGCCCGTGCCGGTTTGAGGGCGTTGCGGGTGACTCGCCTCGTCCCGTCCTGGCACATCCGGATCACGAACCTGGGGCTGTCGTACATTCTGCTGACCCTTCTCGTGGCGATCGCGGCGACGAACACGGCGAACAACGGCCTCTACACGGTTCTGGCCGGGTTGCTCTCCGGGTTGGTCGTCTCGGGCATCGTCTCGCGGCGCAACGTCCGGGCGGTCGAATGCACGGTGAGGGCGCAAGGCGAGATCGTCGCGGGTCAGCCGTCGAACCTTCTGATTCTGGCGAGATGCCGCTCGCGTCGATTCACCGCCGAGGGGGTCTGGTTTCTCCATGAAGCCCTTCCGGCTCCTCTGTACCTCGAACCCCTCGGCCCCGGCGAGGAAAGGCGGTTTCTCGTCGAAGCGATGTTTCCCCGCCGCGGCGTTTTTCTCTCGGCCGATGCCGGCGTGATGAGCCGTTTCCCGCTCGGGCTTTTTCGCAAGTATGCCGATGCCCGCATTCCAGAGGAGATCGTGGTCTTTCCTTTTCCCTCGCGGGGAATTTCCGCGGATCCCCTCGAGGGGTCCGCGTCCGGAGGGCCTCATTCGGCGGCGCGCCGCGGATTCGGCGCGGAAGTCCGGACCCTGCGCGAGTTCTCATCGGGCGACGACGTTCGGGACCTGCACTGGAAGCAATCCGCAAGGATGCAGAAATGGATCGTCCGGGAGCGGGAGGATGAACGCTCCCGCTCGATCGTGTTCGTGGTCGAGAACGCTCTCTCCAATCCTCTCGACCCGGCCGAGGTCGGAAGGCTCGAGCGGTCCATCTCGCTGACCGCCGGGGAGGCGCTGCGCGTTCTGGCGGGCGGCGGCGAAGCCGGGCTGGCGGCGCGCGGCGTCTGGGTGCCCCCGGCGAGCGGCTTTTCGCAGAGGCGGCGCCTGCTGGAAGCTCTCGCGCGACTGACCGCGGTCGGTATCGGCGCGGCTCCGCCCATCCCGGCCCCGAGGCCGGGGGAATCACGGCGGATGGTCGCGGCATGAGCGAGCAATTTTCCGACGGCGCTCGGGCGGCCCACCAGGTTTCGCTCTGGTCCCTCGTGGCCGCGGCGCCGATTCCCCTGCCCTGGACGGAAGTCCTCGACTTTCGCGTGCTCATCGCGTACGAGGCTTTTCTGCTCTTCGTCTTCTTGCGCGCCCGCCGGGGTCGGCCGCTGAAAATCTCGAATTCCGTCCTGAATGTGACGGCGGCCGCCTACGTCGTTTTTTTCTACCAGGAAGTTCGGTTTCTCCACCACGGCCTGGTCAAGACCGCGACGAATCTCCTCCTGTTCACGGCGGCGGCCAAGCTCGCGTCCCTCAAGTCGCCTCGCGACGAGAGCATGACGCTCCTGCTCTGTTTTTTTCTGGCGCTGGACTCCGCTTCCACGTCGACCCACGTCGCGTCGCTTCTGTACCTCGCGTTCATTGCCGTCGTGTCCTTTCGATGCCTCGCGAGGGTCGCGATCCTGTCCGATTTCGACGGGTCTCCTCCCGCGGGGTTCTTCGAAAGAGTTCCCACGGCCGGAATCTCTTTGCTCGCGGTCGCGGGAATCGCCGCCCTCGCCGTCCCCCTGTTCGTCGTGTTGCCGCGGCTCCAGACGCCCTTTGCAACCGCGCCGGTCCCGAAGGAATCGTTCGGGGGATCGTTCTTCTCGTCGGATCGGGTCGATCTGACGTCGTTTCCTTCCTCCAAGCGGAGCGATCGGATCCTCCTGCGGGTCCAGGCGGCTCGCGGCGACCTGGGCGATCCGCTGCGCCTGCGGGAGGCGACGTTCAACCGCTATTCGAAAGGGCGCTGGACCCGGGAGGGGATGCCGATGACTCGCCTTCCGGGCGCGGAGGCGAGAATCGAGATTCCCGAGCGCTATCGCGCGTTCGGAGCCCGGCCCGCGGGCGCTCTTCAGGCCATCGACATCGAGGCCTCCTCGAGCGCGTCGTCCTTCCTGTTCGTTCCCTACGGCGCCACGGCGATCTCGGGGAGCGCGACTCCGCTCTCGATTGCTTCCGACGCGACGATTTCGCCGCCCGGCCCCATCGGAGGGCAGCGCTATCGCGTGGAGTACGTCCCCGAGATCGACGGCGCCGGCCCCGGGCGAACCGGCGTGACACTTCGCGACGTTCCCCCCGAAATCGCCGAATTGTCCGACCGTCTTGCCGCCGGCGCCCCGAGCCGGTCCGCGGTGGCGAGCCGCCTGGTCGGGTACCTCTCGAAGGGTTATCGCTACCGTCTCGACCCGCCGGCCCCCCGCGGGGATCCCGTCGTCGATTTTCTTCTGCGCACTCGTCAGGGCCACTGCGAATACTTCGCGAGCGCGCTCGCGTTGATGATGCGCGCGGAAGGGATCCCGGCGCGTCTGGCCACCGGCTCACTCGGCGGCGAAGTCGGACCTTTTTCGTCCGAGGTTCTGGTGCGCGGAAGCAACCTTCACGCGTGGGTCGAGGCGGATGTCGACGGTTTGGGGTTTCGCGTCTTCGATCCCACGCCGGCCGAGGGGCGGCCCGGCGTCACGGCGGTTTCGGTCTGGAGAAAAATCTCGGAGCTCGGCAATGAAATCGAGTTCTTCTACGACCGGAACATCCTCGGCTTCAGCTCGCTGGAACAGGTTCAGCTGGTTGAACTGGGGCGAGACCTGCTGGCGCGCCTCGAAGGGTCGTTCCGGCGGCCCCGGGCGGCGTCGATTCTCCCGGCCCTTCTCGCGGCGTTGTTCGGAGGCCTCGCGCTGTTTCTTTTTCGGGGGCGGACGCGGCGCCGACCTCCGGGCGTGTCCGGATACCTGAAGCTTCGGCGCTTGCACCGGAAGCGGATCGGGCCTCTTCCCGACTCGGCCGCTTCCTCCGAAGTGATCCGGGGATTTGCTTCCGCCGGTATTCACGCGGCGAACCTTGCGAGGGGGGTCGTCGAGATCTACCGCGCCGAATCTTTCGGTGGTCGGCCGTCCTCGGCGGAGTCGGCGCGCGCCATCTCCCGCTCCCTCTCGAAGCTTCGCCGACATCTCGCCGCTTCGCGCCGCTCGGCCGCGGGCCGGCCGGGCGTCGCCGCGTGCCTGGCGCTCGCCTTGATCGCCGGGGCGGCGGCACGGGCGCGGGGAGACGCGGCGGGGTCGACGGCGGAATCGGGAAGGAAGGACCTGGAACGGCTGCAGGCGCGGGTCGAGGATTCGAAAAGGAGACTTCGCGAAGCGGAAAAGAAAACCGTTTCGCTCCGCCAGGAGATCGAGGCCCTCGACCTGCGTCTCGAGACGGCGAGCCGGGAGCGCGAATGGATTGCGGCCCGCCGCGAGGACCTTGCGCGCAGGAGCCGGGAAACCTCGGACGATCTCTCGAAAGCCCGGGACCTTCGAGACAGGTCTCTCGCCGCTCTGCGATCCCGAATTCTGCTGCTGTCGCGGCTGGGCCGGTTCGGGTACCTGAAGGTACTTCTTTCGAGCCAGTCGACCTCGCAGGTCTTCTTGTCGCTCAAGACGCTGGACGGGATGGCGCGCACCGATGCCCGATCCCTCAAGCGTTTCACCGACTCCGGAAGGCGTCTGGAGGAGGATCTGAAGGTCGAGACCGCGCTCGCGGCCGAAACCGACCGACTGCTCGCCGAGGATCGGCGCCAGGAGGTCCGGATGACGGCGATCAAGCAGGAGCGCCTGCTCCTTCTCTCCCGCTCTCAGACGCAGGCCGTTCAGTCCCGCAAGCAGGTCGCCGAGTTGTCCGACAAGGCAGAGAGGCTCGAGTCGCTCCTCGATCTTCTCTCCCATGGAGAGTCGGGCGCGACCGGGTCGCCTCGGCCGTGGAAGGGCGTGCTGGACTGGCCCGCCCGCGGCAGCATCGCGGTGACGTTCGGGCGGCACCGCCATCCCCGGTTCGACGCCTGGACCGTCTCCAATGGCATCGAGATCCTCGCGCCGGACGGTTCTCCGGTGACCGCCGTCTATTCGGGGAAGGTGGTTTTCGCTCGATGGTTTCCCGAGTACGGGAACATGGCAGTGCTCGATCATGGAGACGACGTTCTGACCCTTTACGCGCGCCTTCGCTCGATCCTCGTGCGCGTCGGCGACATCGTCTCGACCGGTGATCGAATCGGACTCGTCGGAGTCGGTCCGGGAGAGACGGATCCGTCGCTTTATTTCGAGATTCGAGACCATCAGAAGGCGACCGACCCATTGGGCTGGCTCAGGTGATCGGAGGACCGGAATGCGCCCCGTCTTCCGGGTGTTAGAATCCCAGGGATGAAGTCGAATCGCTCCCGGCTCGCGTTCGTGCTGGCATCGGTCGCCGCGCTGCTTCTGCTGACGGCCCTGAAAGGCCCGATTCTCGCTCCCGGCAAGGATCCGGTCTTGAAGCCCCTGGCAATCTTCACCGAGGTCCTCAATCTCACGAGATCGAACTACGTCGAGCCGGTGGACACGTCGGTCCTCCTCGCGGGCGCTTACGACGGGGTCACTGATGCGATCGACCCCTATTCGTATTACGTTTCGGCCGATCAAATGGAGAAATACCGCGCGTTCGCGGCGTCGAAGGCGTCGGGCTCGGGGCTCGTCCTGGGACGCCGGGGTGGGTTCGCGTTCGTGGTCGCGCCGGTGCCGGGATCGCCGGCGGAAGCCGCCGGGGTCAAGCCGGGCGACGTGATCCTTTCCGTGGACGGAGTTCCGTCCCGCAACCAGTCTCTCTGGCAGATCGAGGCTCGCCTCTCGGGGCCCGAGGGCACCGCGGCCTCGCTTCGGCTCCTGAGGGGAGGCGATGAGCGCGAGGTCACCGTCCGCGTGGTTCGAAAAGCGTTTCGGCCCGAAGCCCGGGTGACCAGGAGGCTGGAACAGCAGGTTCCGGTCATTCGCATTCCGTATTTCCAGCCCGGCGTCGCCGAGGCGGTCCGGCGGGAGCTCGAGTCGGTTCCCGCGGGAACGCCCGCCGTCGTCGTGGATGTTCGCGATTCGGCCGGGGGCGATGTCGATGAGGCGGTCCGAACCGCCTCCCTTTTCATCCCTCAAGGAGAAGTGGCGAAGATCTCCGGCAAGAAAATTCCGCCGAAAACTCTCTCCACGGCCGGTGCCCAGGTCTGGAAGGGGCGAACGGTCGTGTTGATCGACAACGGTTCCGGGGGTCCTCCCGAGGTTTTCGCGGGGGCCTTGCACGACCGGGCGGCCAGCGACCTCGTCGGCGAGCCGACAGCCGGGATGGCGATCGTTCAACGGTTGCTCCCCATGTCGTCGGGAGGCGCTCTGTTCATGACGGTGGGCGAGTACGTGACGCCCGGCGGCACGGAGCTGACCGGAAAGGCCCTTCGCCCGACGATCCGGGTCGACCTGTTCCCCGGGGAAAAATCCGACGGCGATCCGGTGGTCCGGCGCGCCGTTGAGGTCGCCCGCGGCGCCGTCGCGAAGTCGGCCGCCTCCTGACAGGGCGGGTTCGATTTCCAAACGGGCTCCCAGGACCTCTGTTCCCCTCGTCGCGGTCGCGGCGTTCCTGCTCGGACTGGCGGTTGGCCTGCTCTGGAATCGCCGGCCCGTTCCTGCGGCGGAAAAACCCATTCCGGCTCCGCGAGCGCGGATCGCGCGCGAGTCCCCGACGCCGCTCCGGGAAGGGCGCAAAAGAGAGCGCCGGATCCCGGCCGAACAGATCGTCATGGCACAGGACCCGAGTGCTCCCGCCTCTTCCCCGTGCCTGGCGATCGTGGTCGATGACCTCGGCAACGATCCGCGGGCGCTGGAGCGTCTCCTGAAAATCTCCGAGCCTTTCGCGGGTTCCGTCCTGCCCGAGCTTCCGAAGAGCCGGGAGACGGCCCTCTTGCTCCGCCAGGCCGGAAAGGAAGTGCTCCTCCATCTTCCGATGGAGCCCCTCGACCCCCGGATGAATCCCGGGCCTGGCCTGATCCGGGACTCGATGTCCGCCGAACAGGTCGAGTCGGCGCTGGCTGCCGATCTCGAAAGTGTGCCGGGAGCCGATGGAGTCAACAATCACATGGGATCGAAGGGGACCGCAGACCGGAGAACCGTTTCCGCCCTGCTCGCCGCGCTCTCCCGTCGCCGTCTTTTTTTCCTCGACAGCCGGACGACGGGGTCGACCGTGGTTCAGGAGGAAGGCGCCCGCCTCCGCGTTCCCGTGTTCTCCCGGGACGTCTTTCTCGACGACGTCCCCGACGAGCCGTCGATCGAACGGCAGTTCGATTCGGCGGAAGCCGCCGCCCGCAAGGACGGCGCCGCGGTCGCCATCGGCCATCCGCATTCCGCCACACTGGACGTCCTCGAAAGGCGCCTGCCGAAGCTTCGCGAGAGAGGCCTCACGGCGTGCCGGGTTTCCGAGACGAGGCCTTCTCCTCTTCCTTGACCCGGTTCCAGAATCCGTCCAGCTCTCCGGCCGAAAATTTCGAGACGTCCCGTCCCTCGGCTCGGGCGATCTCGGCCACGCGATGAAATCGGCGGCGGAACTTTTCGTTCGCGAGTCGGAGGGCCCTTTCGGGGTCGATCCGCCCGCGGCGGGCCCAGTTCACGAGGGCGAACAGGAGGTCGCCGAGCTCTTCCTCGGTTCCCGCGCGGTTGCCGACTTCGCTTTCCCGGCGCGCTTCGCCGATCTCCTCTTCCACCTTCGCCAGTAAATCGGAGTCGCGTTCCCATTCGAAGCCGAGGTCGGCCGCGCGCTCGCTCATGCGAAGCGCTGCGGACAACGCCGGGAGCGCCTTCGGCACGGATCCGAGGGGGTCGCCCGGCGGGTTGCGGCCCTCCCGCTTTTTCTTTTCCCAGTTCGCTTTGACCTGCGAGGCGTCGGAGGCTTTCTCGGGTCCGAAGACATGGGGATGGCGCTCGATCATCTTCCGCTCGATCGATGCGGCGACTTCTTCGATTCCAAACCATCCTCGCTCCTGCGCGAGACGCGACAGGAACAGGACCTGAAAGAGAAGATCGCCGAGCTCGCCGAGGAGCTGATCCGGAGCCTCGCGGTCCACGGCCTCGAGAACCTCGTGAGCCTCTTCCAGGAGAAACGTCTGCACCGTGGCAAAAGTCTGCTCCCGATCCCAGGGGCATTCGCGCCGTAATCGCTCGACGAGCAGGACGAGGCGGTGGATCGCGTCGGACACGGCGGCAGTGTAGCTCCTTGCCGCGCCGGGGAGGAGGATGCTACTCTTCCCGTCATTCTTTTGAGGTGCCGGTGGCCGACGACCAAAAACCCCTCAAAGTCTCGGATTTTCGGATGTTCACTCCCGACGGGAGGCTGAAGCCCGAGTACGAGGAGCTCGAGAACGCGGCCCCGCCTCCTCCCGCCGCGGAAAGCGCTCCTGCGGCCCGAGGGAGCTCGGACCCGGGGCCCGAGCAGGAGCCCGAGCCGCCCCCGGAAGGGGCAGCAGACTCGCCCGACGAATCCGAGTTCCTCGATCTCGTTCGATCGCTGGCGACGAGCGCCTATGCCTCGCTCGGCCTGCTCGCCGAGCCCGGAGCCCGGACGACGCTGGACCTCCCGGGCGCCCGCCGTTTCATCGACTGGCTCTCGATGCTGGAGCGCAAGACTCGAAACAACCTGTCGTTCTCGGAGCAGAACCTCCTGTCGCGGGTTCTCTACGAGCTGAGGCTCGCCTTCGTCGAAGCCAGCGGTCCGGCGCGGCCCGCCCAGCACTAGAGGAGATTTCGCGCTTGAGGCGAAATCTCGTTCCGGCTCTTTTCCTCCTGGCGATGGAGTCTTTTCCGGTGTACGCCCGCGTCCCGGGCGAGGCGGCTCCGACTCCGGCCTCCGAAGACACGGTCGCGGCGCTTCCCCCGCCGGCGACGCGGTCGGGTCTTCGCGGAAGGTGGTTCGAGTTTCAGTCGGCCCTGAACGAAGACGACATTCCCTCGGCCCGGCTGGCCCTCACCGATATTCTGAAGACGGCCGACCGCGTCGGAATTTCGAGGCTTTCGGATTTTTCGCGAGCGGCCCTTCAACAGGCGAGACTCGCCGAAAAGCTCGGCAAGCAGTCCCGAGCGAACCTTGCCATCGAAGCGGCCATCCAGCTGGACCCCGACCTTCTCGACGCCCGCTGGGAGCTCGCGAAGATCTTTCTGAGCCGGCGCCAGTACGGGCGGTCCGCTTCGGCGATCTGGGCGAGCATCGAGGCACTCGCGCGCGCGCAGGAGTCGCGCCGTGAGTTTCTGTCGAATTTCGCGATTCTCGCGGGAACGGCCGTCGCGGTCGCCACGGCCGCGCTGATTCTCGCCCTGCTCATTCGCTACATCCGGCCGCTTCTTCATGACCTCAAGGAGCGGTCGGGTCCGGTGTTCGGGAATCGGGGTGCCGCCGTCGCGGCCGTCGCCGTTCTCGGCCTGCCGATCTGGCTGTCTTTCGGCCCTCTCTGGCTCTTCCTCTACTGGTCGATCCTGGTTTCGATTTATGCGGAGACGCGGGAGCGCGTCGTCCTGTGGGCGGCGCTGGCGGTGGTGGGGCTGATCGTCCCCGCCCTTCAGAAAATCGCTGACGAAAATCTCGTCGCCCGGTCGCCCCTGGTCTCCGCGGCGATCGACCTCAACGAGAAACGGGAGGAAGGGGGCTCCGTCGACCTCCTTCGCCGAGCTTCGCAGATCTTTCCCGAAGAATCGGATGTCTGGTACCTGCTCGGACGTTTCGCCCAGCGACGCGACGATTACGATGAAGCCTCGGCCGACTACGCAAAGGCGCTGAAGGACGATCCTCGGAACTTTCGGGCGATGATCGCCATGGGGAACATCCGTTTTTGGCAGGGAGATTTGACCGAGGCCATGACCGATTATCGCAACGCCCTCCAGGTTCGGTCGAATTCGGCGCTCGCCTTTTACAATCTGAGCGTCGCGCAGGGAGACTCCTATCTTTTCGACCAGCAAAAGGAGTCGCTCGCAAATGCCCGCCGACTTTCCCCGCACGATGTCGATCACTGGATTGAATCGCCGACGCTCGCGCGCGTGTTGTCTCTCGACTATTCCGTCGACGAAGCCGCGGCCCGATCGCGCCGATGGGGCCGCGAGCCAAAGAGCCAGATTCTGCCGGGAATCGGGCATGAGTCCTCGGCCTCGGAAACCTTCACGTCGGTTCCCGCGCTGGGTCCGTGGGTGGCCGTTCTCCTCGGGGCCCTGGTGGGAGGGCTCGCGCGGTCGGGAGGTTTTGGAGCCGAAGATTGCGTGCGGTGCGGCCGGCCCTTCTGCCGGCGGTGCAAGCCGCGCGGAACCGCGGCGGGATTCTGCCGCGCATGCGTGCGACTGTTCGTCACGAAGGAGGGCGCGGACATCGCCGCCAAGGTCGCCCATTCCAGCGAAGCCCGAAGGCAGCAGAAGATTCGTCAGCGGGAACGGAGGTTTCTCTCGCTGCTGCTGCCCGGAGCGAGCCGGATCTCTCGGGGCCAGCCGGCCGCGGGGTTCGCGGTCTTTCTCGCGTTCTTCTTTCTCCTGACGCTGGCCTTTCTGGCCGGGCACCTCTTCCCGATCCGGTCGCTTCCGTCCCGGCCCCTGTATCCCTGGCGCGAGGCGATTGCCGGATTTCTGGCGTTTGCGCTCTGGCTCGGCGCCAACATCCGGGCGACCTGGACTTAGCGATGGCGCTGCGGGGAACTCTTCGCGACTTCTCGCTGGGCGAAATCCTCCAGCTGATCGGCTATCAGCGAAAGACGGGCGTGCTCACCGTGGAGGGGGAGCAGGACACGGTGCTCGTGTCTTTCGTCGACGGCCGCGTCGTGGCTGCGGATTCGGTGCAGCGCGCCTTCGAGAACCGCGTGGGGAGTCTCCTGGTCCGCGCGGGCAAGATCACGCCGGAAGTGCTGGCCCTGGCCCTCGACGAACAGAGACGCACCCGGCAGCGCCTCGGAAGCGCTCTGCTGGCTCGACGCGCGATTTCCGCCGACGACCTGCGCACGGCCCTGCGAACGCAGATTCTCAATCTGATTTACCGGTTGTTTCGGTGGAAGGACGGGCGGTATTTTTTTTCGCAGGAAAGTTCCGTGGACTACGACGCGGATCACTTCACGCCGGTCGCGACCGAGAACATTCTGATGGAAGCGGCCCGGATGAGCGACGAGTGGCCGCTCATCGAGGCGCGCATCCCGTCCACGGATCTCGTCTTTCGCCGCGCGCCCGGGACGGAGTCCCTGTCCCTCGTCGCGGCGGACGGGAGCCCCGGCCCCGGAGAGCTGCTCGTCTCCAGAGAAGAGGCGATCGTCTGGAAGCTCGCCGACGGCGTTCGAACGGTCGCCGAGATCACCGAGATGACGTTTCTGTCGGATTTCGACGTCGTCAAGGCGATGGATCAGCTGATCGGCCGCCAGCTGCTGGCGCCCGTCCTGCGAGTGCCCGCGACGACCACCGGAGCCGAGCGGATCGTGGCCTCGACCGTGGGAGAGCCGGCGCATTTCGTTCCGGCGACCGTACTGGGGATCGCGCTTCTCGCGCTCGGAGTCTTCTCCGCGGTCTTCATGCCCAAGAATCCCGCCAATGCGCTCGCCCGGGCGACGCGCCCGGGGGGATTTCTGGCGCCGCTCCAGAATTCCATATCGGTGTCGCGGCTGCAGAGAGTGGATCGGGGCATCGAGCTGTATTACCTCAGCCGGGGCGTCTATCCTCCGACGCTCTCCGCCCTGAACGCCGTGGCGATCCTCGAGGACTATTCACTTCCGAAGGGCGACTTCGGCGACTACAGGTACATCCTTCGAAGCGGGGACGGGAAATACGACCTCTACGGAAAGACCTCGCGGGGAATTCTGGATCCAAATCTCTCGCTCAGCCGCAGCCTCGACCCGGTATCAGATGATCTCACGCTGGTTAAGCATAAGAAAAACAACGACGTAGATCCGAACAGCCACATAGGGATCGATATCGTTCGTTAGTAGTATCTTAGCTTCGGCGGCTGATATTTCTCAATATTCCTATTGACATCGCGCCGCTCATGTTTTAGCATCCAACTCGAGTCAGGAATTCAGAGCGAGGAGGACTAAGGCTCATGTCGAAAATCATTGGAATCGATCTTGGAACCACGAACTCGGTCGTGGCCGTCATGGAGGGCGGCGATCCGGTCGTGATCGCGAACGCGGAAGGGAATCGGACGACGCCTTCGATCGTGTCGTTCTCGAAATCCGGGGAGAGGCTCGTCGGCCAGGTCGCCAAGCGACAGGCCGTCACGAACCCCACGAACACGATTTTTTCAATCAAGCGCTTCATGGGTCGAAAATTCTCGGAAGTCAACGAAGAGATGAAAATGGTCCCCTACAAGGTCGCCAAGGCCGACAACGGGGACGTGAGGATCGACGCCGGGGGCCGCCAATTTTCCCCGCCGGAGATTTCCGCCATGATTCTTCAGAAGCTCAAGGAGGCCGCGGAGGCCCATCTCGGTGAAAAAGTCACACGAGCGGTCATCACCGTTCCGGCATATTTCAACGATTCTCAGCGTCAGGCCACGAAGGATGCCGGCCAGATCGCCGGTTTGACGGTCGAGCGCCTCGTCAACGAGCCGACGGCCGCAGCCCTCGCATACGGTCTCGACAAGAAAAAGGACGAGACGATTGCCGTTTACGATTTCGGCGGCGGGACGTTCGACATTTCGATCCTCGAGGAATTCAAAAAAGACCAGGGAATCGATCTCTCGAAAGACGCCATGGCCATGCAGCGCCTCAAGGAAGCCGCCGAGAAGGCCAAGATCGAGCTTTCCTCGACAATGGAAACGGATCTGAACCTTCCCTTCATCACCGCGGACGCGAGCGGCCCGAAGCACCTTCAGCTGCGGCTTTCCCGGTCCAAACTGGAACAGCTCGTCGAAGACATCATTCAGCGGAGCGTGGGTCCCTGCCGGCAGGCGATGAAGGACGCGGGAGTCGAGGCAAAGGACATCGACGAGGTCGTTCTCGTCGGGGGGCAGACGCGAATGCCCAGGATTCAACAGATCGTCAAGGATCTCTTCGGAAAAGAGCCGCACAAGGGCGTCAATCCGGACGAGGTCGTCGCGATCGGGGCCGCGATCCAAGGGGGCGTGCTCGCCGGCGACGTGAAGGACCTTCTTCTTCTCGACGTGACACCCCTTTCCCTCGGGATCGAGACTCTCGGCGGCGTTTCCACGCGGTTGATCGAACGCAACACCACGATTCCCACCCGAAAGAGCGAGGTCTTTTCGACGGCCTCGGACAACCAGACCTCGGTCGAGATCAAGGTGCTGCAGGGCGAGCGCGAGATGGCAAAGGACAACAAGCTCCTCGGCGTCTTTCACCTGATCGGGATTCCGTCGGCCCCGCGGGGAGTGCCGCAGGTCGAAGTCACCTTCGACATCGACGCGAACGGAATTCTGAACGTGTCGGCGAAAGATCTCGGCACCGGCAAGGAGCAGAAAATCACGATCACGGCATCGTCGGGCCTCTCCAAAGACGACATCGACAAGATGGTCAAGGACGCGCAGTCCCATTCGGAGGACGACCAGAAGCGGCGGGCTGAGATCGAAGCGCGGAATTCTCTCGATTCACTGATCTACGGCACCGAAAAGACGCTGGGCGAGAACCGCGCGAAGCTTCCGGACGACGAAGCAAAGTCGCTCGACGAAGAGCTCGCGTCGGCCAGGAGCGCGCTGGAGTCCGGCGACGCGGACCGGATGAAGTCCGCCCGCGAAAGTCTCGAGAAGGCTTCCCATCACCTGGCCGAGGCGATGTACAAGGGCGCCGCGGCGGGAAGCACGGGAGGAGGCGCGGAAGGCCAGACCCAGGCGCCGCCGCCCGGGGAGAACGCCTCTCGCGAGGAGGACCAGGTGATCGATGCGGAGTACGTGGACACCGACAAGAGCTGATCGTGTTCCGGAGGTGCGGGAATGGCGACGTTTCGCTGGAACTCGATGCAGGAATTGATTGCGATTCAGGAAAAAATGAATCGGCTCTTCGAGGAAACGCTCTACCGGCGCGAGTTTCTCGAGGAGCCGCAGGAACGGTCGGCGACCCTGTGGTCGCCGGCCGCCGACGCCTATGAATCGGCCACGGATTACGTCTTTCAGGTCGAGATTCCCGGCGTGACGCTTTCCGAAGTCAAGCTCGAGGTTCAGGGCACCGTGCTCCGAGTCTCCGGGACCCGGCCCGAGGTCGATTCTTCTTCCCGTTTTCTCCGGATGGAACGAGTCTACGGAGAGTTCGCTCGCGAGTTCGAGATCCCGAGCGGGATCGACCCGGACGCCATCTCGGCGTCGCTCGATTCGGGCGTTCTGACGATCACGGCCCGAAAAACTTCGGAAGCAGCCGATCCCGCCTCCCGACGGAAGAGAGCATGACCGCGAAACGGACCGGAGCCGTACTGATCGGCGAGATCTCGCGCCGCTATTCGATCCATCCGCAGACGCTGCGGATGTACGAGCGGGAGGGATTGATTCAGCCGGACCGCACCGAGGGAAACACTCGGCTGTACAGCCAGGAAACCATCGAGAGGCTCGAAATCGTCCTTACCCTCACCCGCGACCTCGGCGTGAACCTCGCGGGCGTCGAAGTCATTCTGAATATGAAAGAGCGGCTCGAAAGCCTTCAACAGCGCGCCGACCGTTTGATCGATTACCTGAAGCGGGAAGCGGACCGGAGCGCCCACGGAAACCGGTACGCCCTCGTGAAGGTCACCCCGCCCGACTCTCGGAAGGGCTGACCCGCTCCCTTTCGGTCACTCCACCTTCACATTGGCTCGCGCCGTGCCCATGCGCCCCGACTCGACGTCCCTGACGTTGACGACGATCCGGTAGCTTCCCTTTGCGAGGTGGATCGGCACGCGAATCCCGACGGGCCGGGCCGAGCGCGACTCGTTCAGCGGGATCGTCAAGGTCTGCTCCGTTCTCGAGATCCCCGAATTGTCCCCCTGTTCGTTGATCGCGGAGAAGTAGAACGCGACCCTGGCCGCGGCGTGGTCTCCGTCCGGAAGGAAAGTGAGGTCGTGCGCCGGAACGTCGATTCGCAGCGGCAGGACGTAGGACGTTTTGTCCCTCTCGACGGGAGACGTTTTGAGGGACACGGCCACGTCGGCGTACGAGGTCTCGGCGAGAAGAGTCGCCCGGACCCGGGTCTCGATCCTCTGATCTTCGCTCTCAACGGTGTAGTTTTTTCGCGCCCGGACGAGGAGCCCCGGCCGGTCGACGGCCACGTCGATCCTGTGGGCGCTTTCCGAGGGAAGGCTCTTGAGGTTCACGCCCAGTGAATAATACGAGGAGACGTCCCGAGAGACGCTTTCGAGCGCCCCCTCGAAACGGTTCTGGGTCAGGTACGCCTTGCCGCCGGTTTCTTCGGCAAGCAGCGCGAGCCCGCCCTGCGTTGCCTCCCGGGCGAAGAGCGATTGGGCGGCGAGCGGCGGCTCGTTGGACGCTTCCACGCCGGGAGCGATCAAGCCCCTCGCGTCGAAAGTGAAGATCGTCACTTCCATCGCATTGGCGCGTTCGGTCAGACTCTTGAGCTCTGCCGAGACATCCCGGCGGAAGGACAGCGTCGGGACCGACCCCCGCTCCGCGTAGGCGAGAAGGGTCGCGCCGGGCTCGATTTCGAATCCCCCGGAAATGTCGAGGAAGATCTTCTTTCCCGGCTTGCCGCCGAACAGCGAGATCGCCTCGTTGAGGTGCGCGATCATCCTCGCGACCTCGCGGTACTCTTCCTCTTCGTGCATCCGGGCCCGGGAGACCCGGGCGGCGACCCTGCCCGCAAGATCGATCTCGCGAATCGTCTGACGCTCCCGCTCGAGCCTTCGGAGCGTCTCGGGGCGGGCCTTTTCGGCGGTGACGAGCGAGGAAATCAGGTTTTCCCGGTTCGAGGTCCAGTCCGACAGCATTTCGACCTTGACTCCTCCCTCGGCGAGGATGACCGCGTCGTCCGACGGGCCCATGCGAGCGACGAGCTCTTTCAACGCCTCGCCCGATCGCTGGCGGCCGGCGGGCGAGAGGCTGGCGTCGAAGAAGATCAGGAAGTGCCGTGGCACGGACGCATTCCCGGCCTTTTCGAAGGGGTTCAGGACGAGGTCCGGCGACAGCGTGGTCAGGTCCGGTTCGCGGACAGAGGAGTCCTGGACGGCGGCGAAATAGTCGATGGAGACCGGCTTTCGGTCGACGCGAACCTGGAACTCGTCTCTGCGGAGGTCCCGAACGGGCCGCCCGTCTTTTTCGGTCACGACGACGTCGATGTCCATGACCCGGACGTTCACGTTTTCCGAGACGCCGGAAGACTGCGCGGAGAGGCGGGCCGCAGCCAGCAAGAGGATCCAGCGAAGCTTCACCGGAAGATCCTATCCGGGATGCCCGATCGCGTCACGGCTCGCCGAGGTTCAAGAACGAGAAAATTCGCGCGACTTCCGGAAGCACTCCCGGCCGCGGCTCCGCGCTGCCGCGGCTCGAGACCGTGCCGATCGCGCACGCGGGAATCGATCCCCGGGCCTCTCGGACGACGCGCACGAGGGCCGGCGCGTCCGGCTCGCACTCGTCCGAAAGGACCGCCGCGAGCGAGGGGGGGAGGCGCCACGCCTCGCTTCGAATTCTTCCGACGATCGGCCGAAAGTATTCGATTGCGGCGGCGCGAAAGTCGCCGGACGGCATGCGGGTCGCCTCGACAGTGTCGAGCAGGTCGGCGTAGGGAATCGCGTGAAGGAGCCCGGCCCCGTACGCCTCGTCGGGTTCGACTCCGGCGTCCGACGCGGCATGCCGGCCCGAGATCGCGGCCGCAAGGGCGGCGCGGCGGAGAATTCGCGAGATCGGGTTCGTTGACGACAGTTTGGCGAATTCCGGCTCCGCGAGACGCCGGACAAAATGGCGAAACGCGGTCGGGCCGATGCGTTGGTGAGCCTCCCGGGCCGTCGCCACGCGCCGGATGGTCCCCACCGCCAGCGAATTCGACAGTTGCAGAAGGTTCAGGGTGAGGAACGGGTCCAGTTCGACGAGGCCCAGCAGGTTCTCGTCGGCTTCGGGACCCTCGTGGGACTCGAGAAGCTCTTCGGCATATCGCGCGCTGTCTTCATAAATCGGAAGAAAGGAAAGGGGAGCTTCCAGGCGCGCCCGCAGGGCGTTTCCGAACTTTCGGAAGGAGAAAAAGCGATCCTTCTCCTTCGCGATGTCGCCTTCCGGATCCAGGCCGCCGCGGACCCTCCAGAAGGCTTCCTCGAGGGCTTCGGGTCGGAAGGCGTGCTGCCACGTTTCGGCGTCTTTCTCCTCGTCGGGCGCTCGGGCGATCCTCGCGGAATCGTCCATCTGCTTGACGGCCTCGAACGCGATGACCTGTCCTTTGAGCTTGAGGTGAATCCGAAGAACGTCTTCGGCCTGAAAGTCCGGATCGAACTCGAACCGGCCGCGGCGCCATCCGAGAACCTCGCGCAGGAGTCTCCGGGCGAGAGTTTCCACGATGCTCGTCAACCGTTGCTCCGTGAGGAGGTTGTTTTCGAGAACGATGCGAGTCAACTTTTCTCCGCAGGCGAGGTTCTCGGCCAAGGCGCCATAGAGCTCCGAAATGGAGATCGCCCGGGAGCGGAGGAGCGCGAATCCCAGGCGGTCGGCGGGCCTCCCGCCCGAGACGTAGACGATATCCCCATCTTTCCAGTCGATGGTCTTTCGGTCGGCGCCTTTCGTCAGGATCAGGCGGCCGGAGACGCGGCGGACTTCCAGCCATTGAATGAGATCGACGAGATCGAACGTTTCGATTCGGCCCGAGAGATGTTGTCCCAAAACGTCGGAACTCTATCAGACCGGGTGTTCCACGTTAGAATCGTCGGGTGCCGGACACCCCGCGCGAAAAGAAACCGGGCCGCACCGTTCCCGCGGCGACCTCCTCCGAAATTCCGATCCCGCCGTTCTGCACGGCCAGGGAATCTTCGGAGCGAGCGGATCCGGGCGAATTTCCCTTTCCCCGGGGGATTTCCGCGGAAGGTTACAGGTCGCGCCTCTGGACGATGCGACAGTACGCGGGATTCGGCAGCGCGAAAGAGTCCAACGCTCGGTATCGGTTTCTTCTGGAACGGGGGCAGACCGGCCTTTCGATTGCCTTCGACCTTCCGACACAGGTGGGGCTGGACTCCGACGATCCCCTCGCGCGCGGCGAGGTCGGAAGGGTGGGGGTCGCGATTTCGACGCTGGAAGACATGGAGATCCTGACGAACGGCCTGTCGCTGGACCGCATGTCGGTCTCGATGACGATCAACGCAACGGCGGCGATCCTTCTTGCGCTCTACCTGGTGGCGGCCCGTCGCCGGAACATCGACTGGGGCGCCCTCTCCGGAACGGTCCAGAACGACATTCTCAAGGAATTCATCGCCCGCGGGACCTACGTGTTTCCGCCGAAGCCCTCGATGAAGATCGCGACGGACCTGTTCGAATTCTGCCGGGACTCGGTGCCCCGGTGGAACACGATCTCGATTTCGGGGTACCACATGCGCGAAGCCGGATCGACGGCCGTCGAGGAGGTGGCGTTCACGCTCGCCAATGGGATTGCCTACGTCGAGGCGGCCCTCGCGAGGAATCTCGCGATCGACGACTTCGCCCCGCGGCTCTCGTTCTTCTTCAACTCGCATTCGGATTTCTTCGAGGAGATCGCGAAATTCAGAGCTGCCCGGTGGCTTTGGGCCGAGATCGTCCGGGACCGCTTCGGAGCGCGCAACCCGCGGTCGTGGGCCATGCGATTCCACGCCCAGACCGCGGGCTCGACGTTGACGGCCCAGCAGCCCGAGGTCAATATCGTTCGGACGACACTGGAGGCCCTCTCGGCCGTTCTGGGGGGCGCTCAGTCTCTCCACACGAACTCCTACGACGAGGCGCTCGCGCTGCCGACGGAATCGTCGGCGAAACTGGCTCTTCGGACGCAGCAAGTGATCGCGGAGGAATCCGGCGTCGCCGACACCGTCGACCCGCTCGGGGGCTCGTACCTGGTGGAAAGCTGGACCCGCGAAATTCACGACCGCGCCCGGGCTCTGATCGAGACGATCGATTCTCTCGGCGGGGCGCTTGCGGCGATCGAGACCGGCTTCTTTGCCCGTCGAATCGAAGAAGCGGCTTTCCGGGCCCAGCGCGCGGTCGAAGAAGGGACTCGAGTCGTCGTGGGGGTCAACGCCCACGTCGAAGACGGGGAGGATTCCGCTCCCGCCCTTCTTTCGATCGATCCCGCCGTCGAAAAAGATCAGGTGTCGCGCCTGGCGGCGTTCCGGGGCCGCCGCAATGCCCGAAAATCGGCCGAGTCGATCTCGCGGTTGGCGCGCGACGCGGCCGAGGAGCGAAACCTGATGCCCGGCATCATCGCGTGCATCGAGGCCGACGCCACGCTGGGTGAGATCGTCGCGGGCCTCAAGACGGTATATGGCGAGTTCGGATCGTGAACCCACACGGGTCACGAACGCCGGAAAAATAAGGATGAAACGTGTGGAAAGAAACTCAACACCTGTTCGGAGCCGGATTTCATTGAGGGTTTTCGCCGCTCCCGATTCCGCGCTCGAAAACACGGGGAATTTCACTCAGCACAAGAACGAGTGCAAATCGAAACGTAAGGCCGATTGGCGGACGGTTTCGAGATCTTTCCGCAGGATTTTCACAGGGTTTTCCATGGCTTCGGCGGAAATTCACAAAACCTCCGGACGATCAAGGGCTTGGGCGGGTCGCGAACGAGCGCTTCTTCCTCGAGCGCGGCCGAGCGGGCTCTCCGGGCGCGAGGATTCGAGGATGTCGCAGAGCGAAGAACTGCTACAATTCCGACCCGAAACAGCCCGATGAAAATTCTCGCGACGGTCCGCCGCTGGACGGCGGGGAAGATGAGCGCCGGAGTTGCCGGCGCCGCCGTTGGCCGGGACCTCGCCGCGCGCGACAGGGCGGAGAGGACCCTGACGGCGCTTGCCATGGTCGACGAGTTGACGGGGCTCTACAACCGGCGAGGATTCTTCGCGCATGCGACCGGCGTTCTCCACCTCGCGCATCGGATGGGGCGCCGGGCGATCGTCTTTCTGGCGGACGTGGACGGACTGAAGCGGATCAACGACCAACACGGGCACGGGGCCGGAGACCTGGCGCTGGCCGGGGCCGCCCGCGCGCTGCAGCTGACCTTCCGGAGCGCCGATGTCGTCGCCCGGCTCGGAGGCGACGAGTTTGCCGTGCTCGCTCTCGTGGATTCGAGAGAGGGCGGCGGCGGAATGCTCCAGCGCCTTCGCAACAACGTCGATTATTGGAATTCCCGCTCCCGGCAGCCTTTCGAGGTGTCGCTCAGCATCGGCACGGTCTCGATCGATCCGTCGAGAGAGGACCTCGAGGAAATTCTCGCCCGTGCCGACAGGGACCTCTACGAAAAGAAGGGGTCCCGCCGGAGCATGGCAGGCTCGTGACGGGCGCGGCCTGCCGGACGGCTTGCGAGCCGCCGCCCGGCGGAGCGGGAAATCCGGAGTTATGATTCCGGGCGAGATGTCCGCCGCTCCACCCCCAGGTTCGCTCGGTCCGGGGGCCCTGCCGTGGGAACGGCGCGCGCAGATCGGGATCGTTCAGGGTTACGTCGAGAGCGTGAAGCTGTTCCTCTCGAACCCCAACGACGCCTGGAGCCGCGCTCGCGAAAGCGGGGGATTCGAAGACCCGCTCCTTTTTGGCATCCTGTCGGCGGTCGTCGGCTCGGTTTTTCGGGCCATCTACGGGTTGATGTTCGCGCCGATTTGGATCCGCCTCGTTCCCCTGGCCTTTCGCCACCGGTGGATGGGACGCTGGCCTCACGGGATGGCGGGCCCGACGGGCTGCGCCGTCATCCTGTGGCCGATTGCGACGGCGATCGGCGTGACGATCGGTCTGTTCATCGCCTCGGGGATCTTCCACCTGTGCCTGATGCTCGTGGGCGGTCTGAACAACTCCACGTCCGGGTTCGAGGGGACCTTCCGCGCGGTTTCCTACTCCTCGGTCAGCATGCTGGCCAACATCGTGCCGATCGTCGGGGGATTGATCTCGCTCATCTGGGGCTACTTCCTGAACGTCAAGGGGGCGATGCGAATGCATCGCACGACGTCCGGAAAAGCGAACGCCGCTCTCCTGATCCCGCTTGCGCTGGTGATCCTTCTCCTGATGGCCGTCCTTGCGGTCGTCGTCGGCCTCATCGTGGCGGCGCGGTCGAAGGGCTCGCTCTAACCTCCCGGAATCGAAACGAAACCACGAGGTTGCCGTCCGGTACTAGAACTTCGCGACGAGCGCGACCGACGTGATGGTGTCGGTCTTTCCGAAGCCCGGCACGGGCTGGTTGAGGTACGCGAGCGTGTGCGAGGCCTTGAGCGAGAAAATCTTGTTGATCGCGACGGAAACGGAAAAGGCGTTCGCGACTCGCCAGTCGCTCGAATCTTTGAAGCTCTCGACGTAGGAGAATTCGTCCGACAGGTCCGTCGTCGAAGAGAGCTTGACCTTGTAGAGAAACCCGGCGAGGCCGGTCGCGAAAGACTTGTCTCCGCCGTCGAGCCGGGCCTCTTTGGTGTACCCGGCGCCCGCCTGGAGCTTGAGCTCCTGCGCGGGAGTCTTGACGATTGAATACGCGGCTCCCGCGACTCCCGCGATCCGGTGCTCGATGCCGGCAAACTCGTTCTTGAAATAGTCGCCCTGCACGAAGAGCTCGAATCGGGGCGAGAGATGCCGGCCCCCGCGCAGCTCGGCGGCAATCGTGCGCGCCGTCGTCGCTCCGTCGGTCTTGCCCTGCACGAAGGCCCCTTTTGCCAGGCCGTCCCAGACGTCCTTTTTGTAGTCGACTTCGACGCCCGCGCCGATCGTCTGGACGCTCGTGTTGCCGGACGTCGAGACGTACGACGCCTCGGCCTTCCCCGACCAGACAGGCGGCGGTCCCGCCGGCGGCGCTTCCGCTGCGACCAGGGGCGAGGCCAGGGCGGCGAGCCCGACTAAGATCAATCGATTCATTTTTCCGACTCCTCCCGCGCCAGATGAAGCAAGAGTCGTGCCTCCGAGGACTCGCTCGGCCCGGCTCGCCGCCCAGCCCCTTCGACCGCGGAGCTCGGCACTCGTCCGCTGGCACGGCGCGGTCGATCGCGATGGAATCGGTCCCCCGCGCCTCGAGCGTTCGCCGCGACACCTCCTCTCTCAACTGAGAATACGGTCCTTCATGCGGCTCACTCATGGCCTGCGGACGAGCGCCATGCGCCCCGCGGCCGAGCCCGCCAGGAGGTTCCCGGGCCTCGCTCGCGGGATGGGGGCCTCAACCCTGAACGAAGGCCCGCGAGGGTGGCCAACGTGCCGGCAGTTCTCCGCGAAGGGCGGGTGGCACGGGGCGAGCTCCCTTTTGCCGCTCGCGACGCGGGTGTAGCAAAGTCGTCAGGCTCGCGGCGAGCGGAAAAGTGGAGCGAGTCCCGTGACAGGACCCGCCCTGCTCAGCATTTGCCGAGCCGGCGCTGGGGTCGACCCGAGGCCGAGCGAAGCCCCTACGGCGCGGCAGGCTGGGGCTGCGCGCACGCCTTGCACCGCTTCGCGGCGATCGGAATCGTCTCTTTGCATTCCGTGCATTCCTTCGTCGTCGCCGGTCCCGGCTTCGGAAGGAACGCTTTGGCGATCAGGTAGACGACCAGGGCGATGATCACGAAGTCGACGACGCGGCCGATGAGGTCGCCGTACGAGATCGCGTTCTCCGTCACTTTTCCGGCGGAATCCACCGCGTGCGAGAGCACGATCTTCGCGTTGCGCCAGTCGCCGGCGGGCAGGAGCAGGCCGATGATCGGGTTGATGACGTCGTCGGCGATGGCCGCCACGACTTTTCCGATCGCGGCGCCGATGATGACGCCGATGGCCAGGGCGATGGCATTTTGCTTGAGCAGGAAGTCCTTGAATTCTTTGATCATGGCGAGCTCCCTCGCCCCGAAGTATATGCCGCGGCCGGTCGTCCGAGCTCGCGCCGCCGCTTCACCGCGAAGGGTCCGTGTGACAGAATCCTGCAAACGGCCGCGCGCCGGAGGTCCGAAAATGGCAGGAAAGGAGAACGGATGGGAATCATGGACAAGCTCAAGGAAGAGGCGGGAGAGCTTGCGGATCAGGGCAAGGAGCTGGCCCGGAAGAAGGGCCAGGAGCTCCTGGACCAGGGAAAGCAGGCTCTCGCGGCGAAAGCATCCGAGCTGAAGGACCAGGCCACGCAGAAGATCAACGTGCTCGTCGACGACCAGAAGAAAAGGTTGACCGACAAGCTGCCCGACATATTGAAGAAATGAGGAAAGCGATGCAATTCAAGAACGGTTTCCGGGGCCTTGCCGCCGTCACGGCGGTGCTTCTCCTGTCGTTTTCAACGGCCTCGTTCGCCGCGAAGGCGAAGAAGGAGAAGGCAAAGGAAGCTCCCAGGGCGGCCGCGGCCGCGACAGTCGACCTGAACACGGCTTCCGCGAAAGATCTCGAGGCGCTGCCCGGAGTGGGCGCTGCAACCGCGAAGAAGATCATGGCCTCGCGGCCGTACTCGAGCGTTTCCGACCTGTCGAAGGCCGGGGTTTCCGCCAGGACGATCGAGAAGCTCAAGCCCCTCGTGACCGTCGGAGCGGTCGCAGCGGCGGCGCCACCCGCGAAGGAAGCGAAGGCGACGAAAGGGTCCGAACCGAAGTCGTCGAAGATGGAGAAGAACGCGGCCTCCCCGGCGCCCGCTGCCGGGCCCGTCGACCTCAACAGCGCCTCGCAAAAGGACCTCGAAGCGCTCCCGGCCGTCGGCGCAGCCACCGCGAAAAAAATCATCGCGGGGCGTCCCTACGGGTCCGTCGGCGATCTTTCGAAGGCGGGTATTTCCGCCAGGACGATCGAGAAGATCAGTCCTCTCGTGACGGTCGGCGCGGTTCATGCGGCGTCCGCTCCCGCTCCGGCGGCCGCGCCGGCGCCTGCTCCCGCTCCTCCGGTTCGCTCTTCCGCACCCTCCGCGGTGAAGACGTCCTCGGCCCCGGCGTCCGACGTCGTTGCCCAGACTCCACCCTCTCCGGGGATGGTGTGGGTCAACACGTCGACGAAGGTTTTTCACCGGGAAGGCGATCCCTGGTACGGCAGGACGAAGCATGGCAAGTACATGACCGAGGCCGACGCCGTCAAGGCCGGTTATCGGGCCTCGAAAGAGGCTCCCAAGAAGTAAAGGATCGGCCGCTAGCTCGCGGCCACCATCGACCGCAGGACGAAGGGGAGGATGCCGCCGTGGCGGTAGTAATCCCCTTCGTTCGGCGTGTCGACCCTTGCGACCGCGAAGAACTCGCGCACCATTCCCCCGGGCGCGGTCGCGCGCACGAGCATTTTCTTTCCCGGATGGAAGCGCTCCCCGATTCCTTCGATCTCGAAGGATTCTTCACCGGTCAGTCCGAGCGATTCGACGCTTCCTCCGGGCTCGAACTGGAGCGGCAGGACGCCCATCCCGATCAGATTGCTTCGGTGGATGCGCTCGAACGATTCGGCCAGGACGGCCTTCACCCCGAGGAGAAGCGTGCCCTTTGCCGCCCAGTCGCGCGACGACCCGGATCCGTATTCCTTTCCCGCGAGGATGACGAGAGGAACACCTTCCTCCCGGTACTTCATCGCCGCCTCGAAGATCGACATCTGTTCGCGGCCGGGAAAATGGATCGTGATCCCGCCCTCGGTTCCGGGCGCGAGCCGGTTGCGCAGACGGATGTTCGCGAACGTGCCGCGGACCATCACCTCGTGGTTTCCGCGGCGGGAGCCGTAGGAATTGAACTGCTTCGGCTCGACCCCCTGTTCGATGAGGTACTTGCCGGCCGGCCCGTCGAGAGCGATCGATCCGGCGGGCGAGATGTGGTCCGTCGTCACGGAATCGCCCAGCATTGCGAGCACGCGGGCGCCGCGAAGGTCTGCCAGCGGGGCGGGGGCCTTGGGAAGATCGTGGAGAAAGCTCGGGGACTTGATGTACGTCGATTCGGGCCAGGCGTAGACGGTCCCCTTCGGGACAGGGATCGAGGTCCAGGTTTCCTCTCCCGCGAAGACCTCCGAATACGTCTTGTGGAACTGTTGGGCCGTCACGCCGGTCCGGACGGCTTCCTCGACTTCCCGCGGAGATGGCCAGATGTCCTTGAGGTAGACGTCCTTGCCGTCGGCTCCGCAGCCGAGCGGTCCGTTCTCGACGTCGACATTCATGTCCCCGGCCAGGGCGTACGCCACCACGAGCGGCGGTGACATGAGGTAGTTTGCGCGCACGAGGGGATTGATGCGGCCTTCGAAATTCCGATTCCCGGACAGGACGGCCGCAACGACGAGGTCACTCTCCTTGACGGCCTGTCCGATCGCCTGGGGAAGCGGACCGCTGTTGCCGATGCAGGTCGTGCAGCCGTAGCCGACGAGGTTGAATCCGAGGCGGTCCAGGGGCTCCTGCAGACCCGTCGCCTGGAGGTATTCGGTCACGACCTTCGAGCCGGGCGCCAGGCTCGTCTTGACCCAGCCCGGAATTTTCAAGCCTTTCTCCACGGCCTTCCGCGCAAGCAGCCCGGCGGCGATCATCACTGAGGGGTTGGACGTGTTCGTGCAGGACGTGATCGCGGCAATGACCACCGAGCCGTGGCCGAGAGTGATCCTTTCCTGCTCGAGCTGCACCTCGGCCGTCGCCGCGAGGTGACCGAGGTCCTCCGGCCGCTGGAGGGAGGTCGGGACCTTCTTCGGGTTGCCTCCCTCGCCGACGAACCTCTCGATCGCATTGGCGGAAACCTTGTTGACGCTTTTCTCCAGGAGCTTGACGAGCGCTTTCCGGAAGGAGGGGGCCGATTCGCGCAGCGGCACGCGATCCTGGGGCCGCTTCGGGCCGGCGATCGACGGCTCGACGTCGCGGAGGTCGAGCTCGAGGCGGTCAGAATACTCCGGCTCGTTCGACGAGCCGAAAACTCCCTGCGCGCGGAAATACGCCTCGGTCAGCTCGACCTGCGGAGCGCTCCGGCCCGAGAGGCGCAGGTAGCGAAGGGTTTCGTCGTCGACGGGGAAGAACCCGACTGTTGCGCCATACTCCGGCGACATGTTTGCGATGGTGGCGCGGTCGGCCAGCGCGAGTGATGGAATGCCTGGGCCGAAGAACTCGACGAACTTTCCGACGACGCCCCTTGCGCGCAGCATCTGTGTCACGGTCAGCACGAGATCGGTTGCGGTGGTGCCGGGCGGAAGTTTTCCGGAGAGCCGGAACCCGACGACCTGCGGAATGAGCATCGAGATCGGCTGGCCCAGCAGCGCGGCCTCGGCCTCGATGCCGCCGACACCCCATCCCAGGACGCCCAGGCCGTTGATCATCGTCGTGTGCGAATCCGTTCCCACGAGCGTGTCGAAAAAGGCGCGCTTCGACTCATTCGCCCCGTTCGAGCTCTCCGGGAACGTCACCGACGCGAGGTATTCGAGGTTGACCTGGTGGACGATGCCGGTATCGGGCGGAACGACCCGGAACCTGTCGAACGCGGTCTGTCCCCACTTCAGGAAGGCGTAGCGCTCGCGGTTTCGCTCGAACTCGATTTTCGCGTTGACCGCGAACGACTGCGGCGTTCCGAACGAGTCGACCTGGACGGAGTGGTCGATCACGAGGTCCGCGGGGCGAAGCGGGTTGATCTGCGCGGGGTCGCCTCCCCATTGGGCGAGCTGGTCCCGCATGGCCGCGAGGTCCACGACGCAGGGAACGCCCGTGAAGTCCTGAAGCAGCACGCGAGCGGGAGTGAATTGGATCTCCCGCGAGGGCTCGTCCTTTGCGTTCCACCGCGCGAGCGCTTCGATGTCCTCCCGCTTGACGATGCGGCCGTCCTCCAGCCGCAGCAGATTCTCGAGAAGGATCCGGAGGGAAACCGGAAGCTTCCCGACCTGGGGAAATCCCGCTTTCTCGAGGGCGGGGAGCGAGAAAATTTCGTAGGTCGCGCCGCCGGCGGAAAGGGCAGTGCGCGTGTGGAAACTGTCGAGGAAAGCCGTCTCTTTTCTCATCGATCCAAGTGTATTTCATCCTTCGGCGCCCGCCGCAAAGAGTCAGATTCATCTTCTCCTTGAGAAGGGCTTCGGGTTGGATTCCCCGCGGCTCGCGGCCTCTTGAGGTCTTGCAAGTCTCGGCTAGAATGGCATCTCTCACACAGATCGTTGAAGCAAGGAGATCGAATGAAGCGCAACGCGGCAATCCTCTGGCTCGGAACGGCTCTTCTGGGCACGATCGTTTTTGCGGCCGATCCGCCGGCGCAAAAAAAGGCGAAGCCGACGCCGCGGACGGGGGTCGGCGACGTGAAGAAGCCGGAGGCCTCGGCGCCCGGTGAGGAAGAAGATCCGTCCAAGGGACCGTTTTCGGGCCTGAAGTTCCGCTTCATCGGGCCTCCCGGCAACCGCGTTTCCGCCGTCGTCGGCGTCCCCGGCGACTCGAACGTTTACTACGTGGGCGCCGCGTCCGGCGGGGTCTGGAAATCCATCGACGGCGGAACCGAATGGAAGCCGATCTTCGACAAGATGCCCGCTCAATCGATCGGTTCCATCGCCATCGCCCCTTCCGACCACTCGATCGTCTGGGTGGGGACGGGCGAGACGTTCATTCGGAGCAACGTCTCGATCGGAAACGGCGTGTACAAGTCGACCGACAGCGGCAAGACCTGGAAGCACATGGGGCTGGAGAAAACGGGCCGGATCGGCCGCACGATCATCGATCCACGGGACCCGAACGTCGTTTATGCCGCTGCGCTCGGCACCTGCTACGGCCCGCAGCCGGAGAGGGGCGTCTACCGCACCCGGGACGGCGGCAAGAGCTGGGAGCGCGTCCTTTTCGTCGATGAGAACACGGGAGCGTCCGACCTCACGATGGACCCGACGGATTCGCGCACGCTCTTTGCCGGGACCTGGCAGATCGACATCAAGACGTGGGGAAGAAAAAGCGGCGGCCCGGGAAGCGGCGTCTTTGTGACGCACGACGGCGGGACGAAGTGGAAGCGCTTGACCGAGGACGACGGGCTGCCGGGGTCTCCGCTCGGCAAGATCGCCGTCGCGGTAGCTCCGAACGATTCGAATCGGGTCTACGCGCTGATCGAGACGGGGGACAAGGGATCCCTCTGGCGCTCCGACGACGGCGGAAAGAAATGGAGCCTTGTGAGCCACAGCCGGCTCTTGAACGAGCGGCCGCACTATTACTCGCGCATGCTCGTCATGCCCGACAACGAGAACGAGGTCTACTTCCCGTCGAACTCGATGGGCGCGACCTACGACGGAGGCGAGACGGCGACCCAGGTGGATTGGGCAGGCGACAATCACGACATGTGGTCCGATCCTGTGAATCCCGGCCGGATGATGATCGGCAGCGACATCGGCGTCCTGATCTCGACGACGCGTGGAAAGAGCTGGAGCTGGGAGCGCCTTCCGATCGCCCAGATGTACCACGTCGCGACGGACACGCGGATTCCGTACAACGTGTACGGGCAGATGCAGGACGGCGGCTCGATGCGCGGCCCCAGCCGCAACCCCGGCGGCGAGACGATTCTTCCCGCCCTCTGGACGACGACGGCCGGGTGCGAGACCGGGTGGAATACGCCGGACCCCGTGGACCCGAACATCGTGTGGGGCGGCTGCTACGCGGGGGTCGTGGAGCGTTACGACGCCCGCACGCGGATGTCGCGGTCGGTCTCGGTCTGGCCCGAGCGGACGATGGGAGCCAACGCGGGCGAGGTCAAACTTCGGATGAACTGGACGTTCCCGATCGCGATCTCGCCCCACGACCACAACACGGTCTACGTCGGGAGCCAGTACGTCCACCGGACCACCGACGGAGGGGAGCACTGGACGGCGATCAGCCCGGACCTGACGCTCAACGACCGTTCGATGATGGGAGATTCGGGGGGCCTGACGATCGACAACCTCTCGGTCGAATACGCGGGCGTCGTGTTCTCGCTCGCGGAGTCTCCTCTCGAAAAGGGCGAGATCTGGGCCGGGACAAACGACGGGCTGGTCCAGGTGACTCGGGACGGCGGCGACCATTGGGCCAACGTCACGCCCGGAAAGTCGATGCTTCCCCCGAAAGGAACCGTCGAGTCCGTCGAGCCGTCCCCGCACGAGAAGGGGACCTGCTACGTTTCAGTCGATCTCCATCAGGTGGACAATCGGGACCCTTTCATCTTCAAGACGGCCGATTACGGAAAGACCTGGAAGGCGATCGCCGGGGGGATCCCGAAGAGCCCGATGTCGTATGTCCATGTCGTTCGCGAGGACCCGTTCCGCAAGGGGATGCTCTACGCCGGGACGGAGAATGGCCTGTACGTTTCCTTCGACGACGGCGCGCGCTGGCATCCCCTCCAGTCGAAGCTCCCGCACGCCCCCGTCTACTGGCTGACGGTCGAACCGAGATTCCACGACCTCGTCGTGGGAACCTACGGGCGCGGCTTCTACATCCTCGACGACGTCACGCCGCTCGAGGAGTGGAACGAGCAGGTCCGCGATTCGGCGGATCATCTCTTCGCGCCCGTGGCGGCCTACCGCTTCCGGGCGGTCTCGCAGCCGGCGTACGCGCCGACCGGGACAGCCGAGGGGAAAAACGGGCCGGAAGGAGCCCTCCTGAGCTACTGGCTGAAGAAGGAAGTCCCGAAACCGAAAAAGAAATCGAGCGACGAAGACGACTCCGCCGAGAAGCCGCCGCTCGTGGCCGTTCGGGTTTACGACGAGAGCGGCGCGAAAGTCCGGTCGCTTCGGGGAACCAACGAGGCCGGGATGAACCGCGTCGTCTGGGACCTGCGCTACGACTCCATCCACGAAGTGCGCCTGCGGGCCACGCCCAAGGGCAATCCCCACGTCTGGGAGGAGAAACGGTTCGTCGGGAAGGACCACCGCCCGGTGCTGTACTACGGCATCGAGGACGCGACCCGAGGGCCCCTCGTTCCGCCGGGCACCTACACGGTCAAGTTTCAGGCGGGGGACCACGAATCCGCGACGACCGTCGAGGTTCGGAAAGACCCGAACTCCGCAGGGACGCCCGCGGACATCACCGCGGCCTCCCGGCTGTCCTACTCGATCTACCTGGACGCGAGTGTTTCGGCCGAGATGATCGACGAGCTCGAGTGGACGCGCCTGCAGCTCGAGCAGCTCAAGAAGCGGATCACCGCGTCGAAGGGAGACGACTCGCTGTTGAAATCGGTCGCCGACCTCCGGAAAGCGGCCGAGGACGTGGAGGGGGTCCTTCTC
>JBOGJO010000166.1:0-2058 GCA_050747885.1 Thermoanaerobaculia bacterium | reverse complement strand
CGCTTGAAGAACCCGCCGGGGATCCTGCCGGCGGCATAGGTATTTTCCCGGTAGTCGACCGTCAGGGGAAGAAAGTCGATGCCTTCTTTCGGCTCGCGCATCGCGCAGGCGGTGGCGAGAACGACCGTGTCTCCGAAGCGGACGACGCAGGCGCCGTCTGCCTGCTTTGCGATTCTTCCCGTCTCGAAATTGAGATTTCGCTCGTCGATCGGGATCTGGATTTCATGCTTCATTGTTCATTCCTTATCTCTCTCTGGAAGCAGACACCTGCCCTCCGCCGAAACGGCGCGGGAACTGCCGGCCAGAACGTTGTTACTTTCGGAGACCCAGGCGATCGATCAGGCGATGGTAGCGCTCGCCGTCCTTCTTCTTCAGGTACTCGAGAAGGCGCCGTCTCCGCCCGACCAGCATCAACAACCCGCGCCTCGAATGGTGATCCTTGGCGTGGGACTTGAAGTGATCGGTCAGGTAGGCGATTCGCTTGGAGAGAAGGGCGATCTGGACTTCGGGCGATCCGGTATCCTGTTCGTGGGTTCGAAAATCCTGAATAATCTCGGGTTTCGTCTCCCGATATGCCGTGACACTCAACGGTTCCTCCGTGGCTCTTTCAGGAGCCTCTCAACACTCAAACACTCAATTTCAACAGCCAAATAGCTTATCAGATTCAGCTTTCTTCCGCCAGCACGATCCGCGGGCGAATCATGGCGATCCGGCCCGTTCCGATCGGGGTCATCTGCCCGAGGGCGAGCAGCTCGCCGTCGGGGGAGAGGAGACTCACCCAGCCCCCGTCGGGCCCTTCCACGCGCGCCGGCACGGACTGGCCGCGCCGGATCTTCCAGGCCTCGAGGGACGCGACCGTCATGCGCGGGAAGGGGAACGGAATCTCCACGAGGGGAATCGCATGGGTCCCCGACTGCCGGGAGGGGTCCTCCATCGCCTCGAACGCGTCCAGGCGGACGGCGTTTTCGATCGCAAAATCCCCGACGCGAGTCCGCCGGAGCGAGGAAAGATGGCCGCCGCAGCCGAGGCGCGCGCCGAGCTCATGCGCGATCGAGCGGACGTACGTTCCGGATGAGCAGGAGAGCGCGAACGGCACCTCGGCGCCGCGGCGCTCCCGGAGGTCGAACCGGGACACGACGACTCGCTTCGGCGCCGAGGGCACCGGCTCGCCTTTCCGCGCCATTTCGTAGAACTTCCGGCCGCCGACCTTCTTGGCCGAATACGGGGGCGGCGACTGCTCGAACTCGCCCCGGAACTCCGAAGCGGCGCTTTCGATCCGTTCAGCCGTGAATTCCGGCGCGAGAGGGGATTGCGCGACGGTTTCACCCTCGGCGTCGTAGGTCGTCGTCGAGCGGCCGAGCGTGATGGTTCCCTCGTAAGTCTTGGGCATCCCGGTGAAGAATCCCTGGAGTCTCGCGGCGCGGCCGCAGCAAAGCACGAGGAGCCCGGTCGCCATCGGATCGAGCGTTCCGGTGTGGCCGATCTTCTTGACTCCCGTGGCGCGTCGCGCCCGTTCGACCGCATCGTGCGACGTGATTCCTTCCGGCTTGTCGAGGAGAAGGAGGGCTCCGTTGGAGAAGAGCGCCCCGCTCAAGAGCCGGAATCCGGGGGCTCGCCGCCGTCCGATTCCGGCGCCTCTGCGTCCCGGCTCTCCCGGAGGATTCGTTCGATCCGCGCGCCGGTCTCGGCCGAATGGTCCGGGAAGAAGTGCAATTCCGGGGCGTACCGCAGTTTGCAGCGGCGTCCGATCTCCCGGCGCAGAAAGCCCGCCGCACGGTCGAACCCTTCCCGGACGCGTTCGAACTCTTCCTCGCCCCCGAGGCAGGAAAAATACACGCGGGCGGTTCGAAGGTCGTGGGACATGTTGACCTGCGTGATCGTAACGAACCCGATCGCGGGATCGTGGAGGTCGGTGAGAACCATGCTCGAAATTTCCGCGCGGATGAGCTCGCCAACGCGCTGGGGGCGGGCGGAAGTCATGAAAGCCTCTCTCGTCCCGCTCGCGGCCTGGCCCCAGCTCCGGCTCGGCAAATGCTCCTCGACCCTCGGCCGCAGTTC
>JBOGJO010000165.1:0-17851 GCA_050747885.1 Thermoanaerobaculia bacterium | reverse complement strand
CCCTTCCCCTCCCCGCATGCGGGGAGGGGCGGCCGCAAAGGCCGGGGAGGGGTTGGCCAGCAGTGGGATCAGCGTCGCTTGAAGCACCCTCACGGCTCGAATACCTCGCGCGCCGTCGTGAACCCGTCCAAAACCTCGAGCCGCACGTTCACCCCGATCCCGGGCCCCGCCGGGACGGGCATCTTCCCCGCGCAGGCCTCCAGGGAAGGCTCCACGATGTCTTCTTCGAAGTAGCGCGACGCGGAAGATGTGTCTCCGGGCTTTCGAAAATTCGGAAGGGTCGCCAGGTGGACATTCGTCGCCCTTCCCACTCCCGCCTCCAGCATTCCTCCGCACCACACCGGAATTCCTGCCTCCGCGCAGATGTCATGGATCTCCTTCGCCTCTCCGATTCCTCCCACTCGGCCGATCTTGATGTTGACGACCTTTCCGGCGTCGAGCGCGATCGCGGTCCGGACGTCCGCCGCCGATCGAATCGATTCGTCGAGACAGATCGGAGTCCGCAACCTCCGGGCGAGCTCCGCGTGCTCGCGCAGGTCCTCGTGGTGAAGCGGCTGCTCGAGGTAATCGAGATGGAATTCGTCCAGCCGGGCGAGGAGGGGCGCGTCTTCCAGCGAATACGCCGCGTTCGCATCCGCGGTCAGGACAATTTCCGGGAACCTCTTGCGCACGGGCTCGACGACCTCAAGATCGCGGCCCGGCTCGATCTTGAGCTTGATCCGCTTGTATCCCTGTTCCACGTGGCGCGCCACGAGCTCCAGGAGGGCGGATTCGCTCGGCTGGAGCCCGAGAGAAACCCCGACGTCGACGCTCTCGCGAACACCGCCGAGGGCCGCCGAGAGCGACAGGCCCGAGGATCGGGCGGCCAGATCCCACAGCGCGCATTCGACGGCCGCCTTCGCCATCCGGTTCCCCCGGATCGGGGAAGCGCGGCGCGCGAACTCGGAAGGATCCGAAACGTCGAGGCGGAACAGAAGGGGAATCAGAAACTCCGCGAGGACGTGCCGAGCGGTCCCGATCGTCTCGGGCGAATACAGGGGCTCTTCCTCCGCTACGCATTCCCCCCACCCCTCCGCGGCCTCGCTTTCCACCTGAAGGAGGAGAAACTTCTTCACCGACGTTTCGCCGAAGGACGTTCGAAACTTGAACTTCAGCGGCATTTCGACGCGCCGGAGGACGGCCCTGCGAACTCGCATGAGCCGAGAGTTTCGCACGGAACTGAGGTAAATTCCCCTCATGGATTCGGCCGGATTTCCGATCGTTCGCCTCCGGCGTCTTCGCCGCACCCCGGTCCTGCGGGCGATGGCGCGGGAGACACGCGTCTCTCCGTCTCAATTCATCGCGCCGATCTTCGTCCGAAAGGGCGCCCGCGTGCGCGAAGAGATCTCGTCTCTCCCGGGCGTCTTCCGGCTCTCGCCCGATACCGCCCTTCGAGAGGCCGAAAGTCTGCTGAAGATCGGCGTTCCGGCCGTCATTCTGTTCGGAATTCCGGAGCGCAAGGACGACGAAGGGTCGGAGGCGTGGGACGACTCCGCCGCGGTGCAGGAGACGGTGCGCTCGCTCAAGAAGAACCTGCCCGAGCTGGCGGTGGCGACCGACGTCTGTCTGGACGAATACACCTCCCACGGGCACTGCGGGGTTCTCCGGGACGGCGACGTGGACAACGACGCCACGCTTCCCCTGCTGGCAAAAGCCGCCCTGTCCCACGCGCGCGCCGGCGCGGACATTCTCGCCCCGTCGGACATGATGGACGGCCGCGTCGGCGCGATCCGCGCCGAGCTGGACCGCCATGGCCTGGAGGAGCGCGCCATCCTCGCGTATTCCGCCAAGACCGCATCCGCGTTCTACGGCCCGTTCCGGGAGGCGGCCGACTCCGCTCCGAAATTCGGAGACCGGCGCGGATACCAGATGGACGCCGGGAACGCCCGGGAGGCGATGCGCGAGATCGAGCTGGACCTTCGGGAAGGAGCCGACGCCGTGATGGTGAAGCCGGCGCTCTCCTATCTCGACATTCTCTCGAAGGCGCGCGATCGCTTCGATTGCCCCCTCGCCGCCTACAACGTCTCGGGCGAATATGCCATGGTTCGCGCCGCCGGGCGAAACGGATGGATCGACGAAAAGCGCGTTACGTGCGAGATCCTCACCTCCATCGTTCGCGCGGGCGCCGACTGGGTCCTGACGTACCACGCTCGGGAAGCGGCGGGATGGCTCGCAGACGGAACGTTCCTGGCGTGACGTCCCGAACCCTGGAACCGACTGCCCCTTCGAAACCGCTCTCAACGGAGGAACGCCTGCTGCGATTTGATGCCGGAACCAGACGGCAGCGCCGGCGAAATCACCGGTTTGAGAAAGGGCAACCCACTCCCGAACGAGATGGGCCTCGAGAAGATCTCTACGACCGGGAAAAGTCTCGTTGAAGAATCGCACGGCCAGGAGGAGCCGACGACGCTCTCAAACGAGGAAGACGTCCCACTCGCAGGCCATCTTCCGGGAAGCCAGGAAGCTCATCCCCGGGGGCGTCGATTCCCCCGTCCGGTCTTTTGCGGCCGTCGGAGGCGAGCCCTTCTTCGTGCGCGGAGGCCGGGGCTCGAGGCTCCGCGACGCGGACGGAAACTTCTATCTCGACTATGTGATGTCCTACGGCCCGCTGCTTTTCGGACATGCCCCCGGACGGATCGTTCAGGCGGTGCGCTCGGCGGCCCGCCTCGGTACGTCCTTCGGGGCGCCCACCGAGCTCGAGGTCATGCTCGCGCGGCGCGTTTGCCGGGCGATGCCGTCGATCGAGAGAGTCCGCTTCGTCTCGTCCGGGACCGAGGCCGCGATGAGCGCCGTGCGCGTGGCGCGGGGATTCACGAAGCGCGACATGATCGTCAAGACCGATGGCGGCTACCACGGCCACGCCGATTCGTTCCTCGTGGCCGCCGGGTCGGGAGCGGCCACGCTCGGAATCGCCGGCAGTCCCGGCGTTCCGCAGGCGCTCGCCGAGAAAACGCTCGTCGTGCCCTACAACGACCCCGAAGCTCTCGAGGCGGCGTTTCAGGCGCATCCGGGAAGGATCGCTGCGTTCATCGTGGAGCCGATTGCCGCGAACATGGGCGTCGTGCTCCCGAAACCCGGCTACCTCACGGCGGCCCGAGAAGTCACACGAAAACACGAAGCCCTGCTGATCTTCGACGAGGTGATCACCGGTTTCCGCGTCGCTCTCGGCGGAGCCCAGGAGCTTCTTGGAGTCGTTCCCGATCTCACCTGCCTGGGAAAGATCATCGGCGGCGGACTGCCGGTTGGCGCTTACGGGGGCCGCGCGGACGTGATGGCCATGGTCGCCCCCGACGGCCCCGTCTACCAGGCGGGAACGCTCTCCGGAAATCCGCTTGCGATGTCTGCGGGGATCGCCATGCTCGACGCGATCCTTCGGGAGAAACCGCACGCGGACCTCGAACGGAAGGCTGTGGAATTCGAGCGCCTCATGGCCGGCGAAATCGAAAGCGCCGGCGCGTCGAAAAAAGTCTGCTGGAACCGGGTCGGCTCGATGGGCACGCTCTTCTTCACGCCGGGCCCCGTGACGAGCTACACCGACGCGAAAAAATCCGACACGGCAGCTTACGCCCGATATTTCCATGCGGCCCTCGACCGCGGCGTCTTTCTCGCCCCGGCGCAGTTCGAGGCGATGTTCTTTTCGACGGCGCATTCGGACGCCGATATCCGCAAGACCGCGCGAGTCCTCGGCGAATCTCTGCGGGTGGCGCTCGGGTCCTGATCCCTCCCGACGGTATATCCTTCCCTCGACTTGCAACCGGAAATCGCAGCAGCGGTCGAGCGCCTCGAGCGCGCGAATGTCATTCCTTCACCGACGGCTTCGTTTCTTTTCCGCGTCGCAAGGCGCGAGATCGTCTCGATTCGTCTCGAAATCCGCGCGGCCCTGTACGCCGGTATCGCCCTGATCGCCGCGGGAGCCGGGCTCTTCGTCAAGGAGCATTCCCGCGACATCGGCCCGGTCGCCATCACGCTCGCCCTGAGCCTCGCCTGCGCCGGCTCCTTCGCCTACGTTCTTCGCCGCGCGCCCGGGTTCTCGTGGCAGCGCGTGCCTTCGCCAACGCTGGCGTTCGACTACATCCTGCTCCTGTCGGTGCTCCTGTTCGGACTGGACCTCGCGTACGTCGAGACCCAATTCAGGATTTTCGGGCCGAACTGGCCGTATCACCTGCTCCTGTTTTCGCTCATCTGCCTCGCGGCTGCGTACCGCTTCGATTCCGCGGCGGTTCTCTCGCTCGCGCTCACGTCGTTTGCCGCCTGGCGCGGCGTCGCCGCGAAATCTCCTCTCGATGTTCTCTTCGCCAGCCCCACGTCCCGGATCCGTTGGAACGCGATCCTGTGCGGCGTCCTTTTCGCGGCGGGCGCGTTGTGGGCCGCTCGGTCGGGAAGAAAGGCGCATTTCGAGGCGGTCTGGGCGAATCTCGGTCTTCTGCTGCTGTTCGGGGGCCTGCTTTCGGGAGTGCTCAACGGCGAAAACTGGCGAGCCTGGGAAGTTCCCCTGCTCGTCGTTTCTGCGGCGGTCCTCGCCGCCGGCCTCCGGTTCCGACGCGAGCTCCCGCTCGCCCAGGCGGTGCTCGCCGGCTACGTCGGAGCGCTGAAGATCGCCCTTCGACCGCTCCACAACGAAATCGCGGCGCTCGCGGTCCTCACGGTTTCCACGATCGGCGTTCTCGCCGCGCTCCTGCTGTTGCACCGAGCCGTGAAAGCCCGCCATGCGCGCTGAGCTCTCGCAAGCCGCGCGCCGGGCAGTCGTCCGGCGCGCGGGGCGCCGCTGGCGCAAGGCCGGCGTGATCGACGAGAGCGCGCTGCGGGCGATCGAAGCGCAATATCCGTCGGATCGAATCACGAAACCGCTGATCTGGAGAGCGCTGATCTTCACCTTCTCGTGCGTGATCCTCTGCTCTTTTTTCGGTCTCCTCGCCGCCACGAACCACCCATCGACGGACGGAATGACCATCCTTGCCCTCGCCTTCGGAATCGCCCTCGCCGTCGCAACGGAGTTTCAGCAAGGGCCCCTGCGCTTCGACGGCACGGGGGGCGAGGCGGCGACCTCTTTCCTGTCTCTGGCGTTCCTGATCGCCGCCGCCGCTCTCGGCGTTCTCGACCGCTCGGTTTCACCGGCTCGTGCCGGGGGCGTGCTGCTCTTCGCCGCGCTCGTTTGTGCCGCCGCGTGGTGGAGATGGGGCTTTCCGATCTACGCGCTCTTCTCGGCCGTCCTGCTGCTCTTCGGTGTTGCGTGCCTCGTCGCTTTTCCGCGCCTCGGCTGGATCGCGCTCGCCGGCCTTCTGGCAGTCGCGTGCTCGCCGTGTCTGGACCGCGAGAGCCTGGCGCCCGCCCAGAGGGCCGGGGTCGGCGCGGTTCTGGCCTGCGCCCTCGCGGCCGAATACGCTGCCGTCAATCTCTTTTCGCTGGACCGCGGCTGGATCGAGGAGCTCCGACCCGGACCTCCCGCGGCGGGCGCGGCGACCCCCGTTCTTCGAGCGCTTTCGATCCTGCTCACCGCGCTGTTTCCGTTGGGCGTCGCGGTCTTCGGAATCCGGACTCGCCGCCGGCTCCTCATCGACCTCGGTTTCGCTTTTGGCGCCCTGTCGCTCGTCACCCTGCGAGCGTACGTTTCGCTCGGCCCGACATGGATCGTGCTCGCGGAGGCGGGCATCGGTCTCGTCATTCTCGCGCTCGGAATCGAGCGGTACCTGGAGGGAGGCCGACGCCGGGTCCGCGCCGGCCTCACCGCCGAACCCCTGTTCGAAGGCGAGGGGAAAGCGGAGCTTCTCACGGCCGCCGCAGCCGCCGCGATGCTCACGCCCGAGACCCGGGTGGGACGGGACGAGGGCGGCCTGACTCCGGGTGGAGGAGGGTTCGGCGGCGGCGGCGCGAGCGGAGAGCTGTGAGGACCGTTTCGTGACTCGCGCTCCAGGGCCGCTGGCGCGATCGCTCCTTCGGAGGCCGGACATCCGGCGCCGGATCTTCCTCGAGAGGCTGACCGAGCCCCTTCACCTGAATCTTCTTTCCGCTCTCGTGGCCGTTCTCGGAACCTACAGGATGAAGATCGCGTTCGATCTGGTTCTCCGGCAGGAATACGCCAACGGTCTCATGAGGGCCGCGGAGCTCGCGCGCGCGGGAGGCTTTTCGCGAGTGACGGTCGTGGAGTTGGGCGTCGGCGCCGGGACGGGATTGCTGAATCTCTGTTCGATCGCCGAAAGGCTCTCGCCCGCGACCGGCATCGGATTCGACATCGTCGGCTTCGATTCCGGCCGGGGCCTTCCGGAACCGGCGGATTACCGCGACCATCCGGAATGCTGGGGAACAGGATGGTTCCCGATGCAGCCCCGGCAGCTCCTCGAAGCCCTCGCGGGAAGGGCCGCTCTCGTTCTGGGCGATTTCGCCGAGACCGTTCCCCCGTTTGCGGATCGAATCGATCCGCGGGCTCCCCTGGGGTTCGCAATTCTCGATGTCGACTACTACACGTCCGCAAAATCCGCCCTCGCTCTTTTCGCGGGCCCCGCTTCGTCGTACCTGCCCTACCTTCCGGTGTACGTCGACGACATCAAGCTTCCGTCCCACAACTCGAAAGCCGGCGAAGCTCTGGCGATCGCCGAGTTCAATCAGGCGCAGACCTTCCGGGCTCTCGAATTCGACCGCTTCCTCGTCCACTCTCGCATCTTCAAGCACGCGAAGTGGCTGAGTCACATGTTCAACCTGCACGTGCTCGATCATCCCCGGAGAAACGATCTCTCCGGCCGCGGCTTCGTCCGCGATCCCGGGAACCCCTACCTGCACATGCCGGGAAAAGGGGAAGATCCCTGATCGGTCGGGAGGCCGGGGATTCCGCGGCCTCGAGGCTAGGCCTGGGCGGACGTCGGGGTCCCCTCCGGGCGCGTTTTGGGCCACGGAGGCAGTAGAACGAGAAGACCCCAGAGAATGCCGAACGGGAGCACGAGAAGCGCGATCGCCGTCAGGAGCCCTTCTCGCGTCGCGAATCCCATCTTGTAGCTCGTGTATCCGAGGAAACTCTTCGAGAACAGCTGCCCGCCGATCACGACGTTCCAGCGCATCGCGAAAATCCCGATGAGCGTGAGAGAACCGGCCACCGCATAGAAGCCCTTCCGCGCGCGTTCGGAGAGCTTCACGACCTGCGTGAGGGCGAGGATCCCGATCGGAACGAGAGTCCCCAGAGCGATCTGAACGACGATCTGCGACGTGTAAAGCCGCGTGTGGACCATGAAGTCGAGGCTCTGGAAGGATTCGCCCGCCTCGTAGATCCGATGGATCAGGTCGAGCATCTCCAGCGAAAAATCCACGAGAAACGCGTAAAACAGGTATCTCGCGATTGTGTCGACACACGGCATGTCGATTTCGACTCCTTTGATCACCGAAATCGCCATGTACATCAGCATCACCAGGGCGATCCCCGAAACGATGGCGGAAAAAAGAAACACGATGGGCATGAGCGGGGTCGACCACCACGGGTTCGCTTTCACGGAGCCGAAAATGAACCCGACGTAGCCGTGCAGGAGGAAGGCTGAAGGAATTCCGATGATGGTCAGGGCGTGGCCCGCCCGTTCGTCGATCGCGAGCGAAGCTTCGCTGATGTTGTCCGACCCAAGGGCGAGCGCCCGGTAGAGAAACCGGCGGACTCCGCGGCTCTCCCGCGCCGTGAGGACGATCTCACGCCGGTATTCCAGCCAGATCTCGACGACGAGCACGACCATGAGGTACCAGAGATAGACGAAACCGAACATCGCCATCGCCGACGACGCATGGGGAGTCAGGTACATCTCGAAGGAGCGCTCCGGATGCCCGAGGTGAAGCTGCAGGGGCATCGGTGCGACGAGGAGGAACGCGAGCGCGGTCAGGAGCGCGAGCCGGTACGTGGGCCGGACGGCCGCGACGTTGAAGACCCTTTCGAGCGAAGCGAGAATGAAGGCGCCCGCCACGAGCCCCGTGATGAACGGATACAGAACGATCAGCACGCTCCACTGGAGCTCCATCTCGTTGGGGTACATGTACCCTTCGACGGCGTGAACGAGGCTGCCCATTTCCATTTCCGTCTCCTACCTCACCGAACCGTCGAGCCCGTTGTAATACGCCTTCGAGCCTGTCGCCATGTGCGGCTTGAGCACCTGAATCTTGTGCTCGCGCAGAAACGCGTGAATGGGGTCGTCGGGGTTCTTGAGATCCCCGAGCTGTCGCGTTGCCGTGGGACACGACTCGACGCAGGCCGGAAGGAGGCCTTTCGTGATGCGGTGGTAGCACAGGGTGCATTTGTCCGCCGTGTTCGTGCGTGAATCGATGAACCGGCAGCCGTACGGACACGCCTGGACGCAATAACGGCATCCGAGGCAATACTTCTTGTCGACCAGAACGACGCCGTCCGGGCTGACGAACGTCGCCCCGACCGGGCAGACCTGAACGCAGGGAGAGTGCGCGCAATGGTTGCAGAGCTTCGGAACGAAGAACGAACGCGCCCCGTCTCCGACGGCGTACTTCTCGGGGAAGCCGTCGAATCCCCCGTTCGGCGAATCGACGTCCGGGTGCTCGATGTCGCCTTCCCGCACGTGGTACCGTTCGACCCAGGTACGGAACGAGGCCGCGTCCCGCGGGACGTCGTTCTCGGCCTTGCACGCCCGCACGCAGTTTCCGCACCCGATGCATTTCTCGATGTCGATCGTCATCGCCCACCAGTGATCGGCGACGCGGTACGCCGGCAGATCGGGGACGGCGCCTTCCAGGAGCTTCGGGAGAATTTCCGCGGCGGCGGCGGTCACGATCAGGTACTTGCCCGCGAGAAGGAAAAACCCCCGGCGGTCGGTCGTCACGATCGCTCCTCCTGTTCGGGATGGTGCGGTTTGTGGCAGCTCGTGCACGGCGCCCCGTCCGAGTGCTCCTTCGGGTGAACCTGAGGAAACTTCGCCGGCCTCCCCGCGGTCGCGCGGTGGCACGTCACGCAAAGGCGGGCTTCGTCGAGTTTGGCCGGCTTGATCTCGGGATTGTCGGCGTGCGCGGCCAGAGGGCCGTGACAAGCCTCGCACGAAAACGATGCGTGGTGGCTCCCCTTTTGAGCGTCCGCCACGTCAGAGTGGCAGTCGAGGCACGCGGCTTTTCCGGCGAACACCGCAGGCCGCGAGCGATTGTCGGCGAGGGCGCCCGCGCGATAGTGCCCGTATCGGCCGAAATCAGCCGGAACGAGCCGGGCGCGCACGAGGAGGAAGGCGAGCACCGCGATTCCGAAGATCGCGGCGACCCTCAGCAGATGGCCGCCGTCGCGAAAGAATGCCTTCATCTGACTCGCACTGTAGGCTCCGCCCGCTCGAGCGAGACAGGTTCAAATGCATCATTCCGGAGAGCGTTTCAGTGTGCCGCGAGGGATTGATACGCTTCCCGGGCACGGTCATAGCAGGCTTTGTCGTATCCCGAGTCCGCCAGGTCGCGTTCCATCAGCGGCAGCGTCGCGCGCAGCAGGGCGAGATCGCCGCTCTGCGAGACGACGTAGGCCGCGTCGCACGACGACGAGACGCCGAATCTTCCGACGTCGATCCAGCCGACGTCCCGAATGATCTTCTGGAGATCGCGGTCCGCGCGGGCCGCGGCCTTCGCAAGCTTCACGGATTTCGCGCCCGAGAGCGAACGCAGACGGCGTGCGGAGCTCTTCAGGTCGTCCTGGATGTTTCGAACGAACCCGGGGCCGAGACTTCGCGGGTCGGGAATCGGAACGGTGTCGGAGAGGGACGGAACCTGCGGCGGCGACGGCCGCGCCGAGCGCGACGCGCGGGTCTCAACGGCCGCCGAAGCGTCCCAGAGGCCGCGGGAAACCTTCCACGAGCCGTCGGACTCCCGCTTCCAGACCCAGAGGTAACGAACGCGGTCGGTGACGGGACCTCGCGCCATCTCCAGCTGCGTCGCGAGCTCGCCGCTCTCGACAGCGACGTCACCGTAAACGTCCAGGCTCGCGATTTCGAAGCGCTCGCTCACGAGGCTCGCGCTCACGTCGCGAAATCTCCCGATCCTTGCGGCCGCGGCCTCCTTTCCCAGGGCCGGGTCGGAGAACATGTTCGTCATCGCGTCGAGGTCGCCTTTCAACTCGGCCCGGACGAATCGAGCCTCCTCGCCTTCGATCGCTTTCCGGACAGCCGCCGCTTCGGAATCCGCCGGAGCCGGGTGCGAAAGCGCGAAGAGGGAAAGAGCGAGAACCGCGATCTTCGGAGCGGGGATCTTCATCCAGCCATTATTCACGAGGATCGCGGCCGGCTCAAGGTCGCTCGGCCGGCCCTGTCATCCGCGGAAGCTCGCGACACCGGGTGGAACGAAGACGCCCCGGACCGCGCGAACCGGATCGGCGACGGCACCAGCGCGTAGAACCAATCGGCCAGAGGCGACGGTATCAGCTCGTGGTCGCGGCGAAGCCGAGAGAGCAGAATCCCGTTGCGGGGATCCGGCCGGGCGGCGACGTAGACGGCGACGCCGCGCGAAAGGTCATCGTCGAGAAGCGTGACAAGACGCTGCGCTTCTTGCGGAAGGGCGCGCGATTCTTCCGGCGAAATCGAGGACTCGCGCCAGCCGGGATGATCCTGCTGCGACGCGGGGAACGAAAGAATCCCGATTCGCGGCTCACCCGCCGCGTAGTAATCAAACGGCGGCCTTGCCAGGCCGAGAGTCACGATCGCCGCGCTCCCTCCCGGAAGCAACCGGGAGCGAATTTGCCGGACGATGAGATCTTCCCGGCGCATCGGCGGCGCTCCGGACCGGGGACGCCACTGAGGAACGACGGTCCAGAGGCCGACGGCCGCGAGCGACACGGCCAGGATTCGCCGCGTTGCCACCCTGCCGGAGACGGCCCCGGCCGCGAGTAGCGCAAGCGCGAGCTCCGTCACGACTTCGAACCGGCCCGGCAGCCCGATCGGCCGGTCGAGAAAGTTCGCCGCCGTTTCCAGTCCCAGAAAGCCGAAGAACAGGAGAAGGCCCGCCCCGAGCAAAAAGCCGGCGGCCGACGGTTCCCGGCTCCGGCGCCGGCGGAGACCGCCGATCAAGAGCAACAGGATCAGAGCCGCGCCCGCGATTTCCCGCACCGACAGACCGGGAAGCATCCGGCCGTCCATCGGCGGGTAGGGCTTTCGCCAGCCGGGAAGCGAGATTCGGGTCGAGACCGGCAGCGGCGCCCAGACCGGGACCCCTCGCCAGATCTCGCGAATGTAATCGGCGGCGCCGCGAGGAAGCCGAAGGGCGGGAGGAAGCCAGACGAGTGCGGCGGCCCCCGCCACGGTGAGCAGGGCGGCGCCGCGCCGCCGTTCCCGGGCGTCGCCGGCGGACAGGACCGCCGCGAGGCCCAGAGCCAGAGCGGCCGCGGTCCCGTAGAAGTGCGTGGAAGCCGCGCCGGCCGCGCCCGCGATGGCGAGAACGAAATAACCCCGGCGCTCCGGTTCGTCCCGGGAGCGGACCAGCGCCCAGATCTGAAGCGCGACGAAGAACGCGAGAAGCGCGTACGGTTTGGCATCCGTCGCCTGGTCGATTTGAACGGTCGAGAATCCGAAGAGCGCCGCGGCGAGGAGGGCGGCCTCGGATCCGTGCACGCGCCGGACAGCGTCAGCGAGAAAACCGAGCGAGGCCATTCCGCAAAGCAGGGACAGGGTTTTCAGGGCGACCCGTCCGTCGCCGAAAAAGGCCGCCCAGATTTTCATCACGACGAAGTAGAGCGGCGGGTGGGCCTCCGCGCGAACCGCGCCGAAAATTCGGCCCCACGAGTTGCGGGCGAGATTCGCGGTCAGGAATTCGTCGAACCAGAGAAACTTGTCGTGGATCGCGGAGAGCCGGAGCAGCAGCGCGGCGGCGAAGATCGCGCCGAGGAGGAGTTTCGCTCGACGAGGACTCATGCGGCTATGTCACCAACGATCGCAAGGCTCACTCGGCCCCGATCGCGGCCTGGCCCCTTCGGCTGCGGGGCTCGGCACGCGTCCGTTGGTTGCGCGAGCCGGCGGGGGTCCTGTCACGGGACTCGACCCACTTTTCCGCTCGCCGCGAGCCTGAGGACTTTGCCACACCCGCGTCGCGAGCGGCAAAAGGGATCTCGCCCCGTGCCACCCACCCGGCTCGCGCCCCGAGCACCGCCTGCGCCCCGCAGCCGAGCCCCAGGCAAGCCAGCCGCTCCCGGACCTCGCTCGTGGAGTGCGGGCCCCAACCCCTGAGCGAGCAAAGGGCGCGGGGGCTAGAGAGCGGGTCACAGGCGCCTCCAATCGCCAGAGTGCGAGGGCGGCTGTCGTGAGCGAAGGAATCGACGTGTTTGAGGCGCCGTCTCGTGCGCCAAGCCGAGCGTTCCAGGTCACAAGCTGAATCACGATGCGGGGCTGACGTCATAACGAATAGCGCCGCGAAGGCGATGGCGCAAGGCGCCGAGTTTCGATGACGAGCGAACGTCTGCCGCCCGAGCATTCCAGCGTATCGAGGGAGGCGCCGAAGACCCGCTCGGAGCCTCTCGGCGCCCTCGTGCGATCGAATCTTTGCACGCAGAGGTCGGTGTCCCTACCGCCGCGCGCGCTTCCGGCTTCCACCCAGGATCTTTCGCAGGTATTGTCCCGTGAAAGACTCGCGAACCTCCGCGAGGTCCTCCGGGGTGCCCTCCGCGAGGATACGGCCGCCCCCTTCTCCCCCTTCCGGCCCGAGGTCCACGATCCAGTCCGCCGTCTTGATGACGTCGAGGTTGTGCTCGATGACGATCACCGTGTTGCCCTTGTCGGTCAGCGAATGCAGCACGGACAGGAGCTTGTGGATGTCGTCGAAATGGAGCCCGGTCGTCGGCTCGTCCAGCAGATAGAGCGTGCGGCCGGTGGAGCGCTTCGCGAGCTCCCGCGCGAGCTTGATCCTCTGGGCTTCGCCTCCGGACAGGGTCGTCGCGGGCTGGCCCAGCGTGATGTAGCCGAGCCCGACGTCCGTCAGGGTGCCGCAGATGTTGGCGATCGGCGGCACGTTGCGGAAAAGCTCGAACGCCTGCTCCACCGTCAGCTCGAGGATCTCCGAGATCGACTTTCCCTTGTAGGTGACCTGGAGAGTCTCGCGGTTGTAGCGTTTGCCCGCGCACACGTCGCACGTCACGTAGATGTCGGGCAGAAAATGCATTTCGATCTTGATCTGGCCGTCTCCCGAGCAGGCTTCGCACCGGCCGCCTTTCACGTTGAACGAGAAGCGGCCCGGCGCATATCCGCGCGTCCGAGCTTCCGGGGTTTTCGACATGAGGTCCCGGATCGCGTTGAAGACTCCCGTGTACGTCGCCGGATTGCTGCGCGGCGTGCGCCCGATCGGCGATTGGTCGATGTCGATCACCTTGTCGATCTCGAAGACCCCTTCGATCCTTTCGTGCCTGCCCGGCTTTTCCGAAGAGTTGTAGAGCGCGCGCGCCAGCGCGGGATAGAGGATGTCGTTGACGAGAGTCGATTTTCCGGACCCGGACACTCCGGTCACGCACGTCATCACTCCGAGCGGAAACCGGACGTCGAGGTTCTTGAGGTTGTGCTCCCGGGCCCCTCGGACCGACAGCGCCTTGGGGCCTCCGGGTCTTCGAAGAAGGGGAATCGGGATCTCGCGCTCCCCCGAGAGGTACTTCCCCGTCAGAGAACGGGGAAATCGCGCGATGTCCGACGGCGCCCCCTCGGCGACGATCTCGCCCCCGTGGACGCCCGCGCCCGGGCCGAGATCGATCACGTGGTCCGCGGCCTGGATGGTCTCCTGGTCGTGCTCGACGACGAGGACCGTGTTGCCCAGGTCTCGCATCGAGAGGAGCGTGTCGATCAACTTTCGATTGTCCCGCTGGTGCAATCCGATCGACGGCTCGTCGAGAACATAGAGGACGCCCGTGAGCTTGGATCCGATCTGCGTGGCCAGATGAATGCGCTGCGACTCGCCCCCGGAAAGCGTCGCGGCCGTGCGCGAAAGGTTGAGGTAGCCGAGACCCACGTTTTCCATGAACCCCAGGCGGTCCCGGATCTCCTTGAGGATTTTCCCCGCGATCTCCGTCTCTCGCGAGGTCAGCTGGAGCGTCTCGAACCAGAGGATCGCGTCGCTGATCGTGAGGGCCGAGATCTCGTCGATCGCCCGGCCCGAGATCTTGACGGCCAGGGCCTCCGGCTTCAACCGCCGCCCCGCGCAGTCGGGGCAATCGGTCGCCGACATGTACCGCTCGAGCTCCGCCTGGTGCTCGGGGTTGTCGGCCTCGCGGTAGCGGCGTTCCAGCATCGGGACGAGCCCCTCGTACTTCGAGCGCCATTTGTATTCGCCCTTCTCGGCGACCCAGGAAAAATTGATCTCGTCGCGGCCCGAACCGTGGAGGATCACGTCCCGCGCTTTTTTCGAGAGATCCTGGAACCGGGCGTCGAGGGAGAACTTGTAGTGGCGGGCGAGTTGTTTCATCTGGCGGCTTCGCCAGTTCGTCGAACCCGGTTTCAGGATCGCGATGGCGCCGCCGTTGATGGATTTCCCGGAATCGGCGATGAGCCGGTCAGGGTCCGCCCGCAGGATCGATCCGAGCCCGGAGCATTTTGCGCATGCGCCGTAAGGCGAATTGAACGAGAACAGCCGTGGGGTAATCTCCGACAGCGACGTGCCGCAATCCGGGCACGCGTAGTTGGCGGAGAGGAGCTCTTCGGTGCCGTCGGCCCGGAGCAGCACGACGAGCCCTCCGGACACGCGAACGGCCGTCTCGACCGAGTCGGCGAGCCGCTTGCGATAATCGGCGTCCTGCGGACCCCGGGCGACGAGGCGGTCGACGACGACTTCGATCGTGTGTTTTTTCTGCTTGTCGAGCTCCGGCGGCGAATCGAGATCCACCATGCCGCCGTCCACGCGGGCGCGGAGAAATCCCTCCTGGATCATTTGCGCCATCTGCTTCTTGTATTCGCCCTTTTTCCCCACGACGTACGGCGCGAGGATCGAGAAGCGCGCCCCTTCGGGCAGCTTCGCGGCCCGGTCCACCATTTCCTGGACCGTCTGCGCGGCGATCGCCCGGCCGCACTTCGGGCAATGCGGCTTGCCGATCGAAGCGTAGAGCAGGCGGAGATAGTCATGGACCTCCGTGACGGTTCCCACCGTCGACCTCGGATTCTTGGAAGTGGTCCGCTGGTCGATCGAGATCGCGGGAGACAGGCCTTCGATCGAATCGACGTCGGGCTTCTCCATCTGCTCCAGAAACTGCCGGGCGTATGCCGACAGCGACTCGACATAACGCCGCTGTCCCTCCGCAAAGATCGTGTCGAACGCGAGCGAGGACTTCCCCGAGCCGGAAACGCCCGTCACGACGACGAGCCGGTCCCGAGGGATTTCCACGGTGACGTTCTTGAGGTTGTGCTGGCGGGCGCCCCGAATCGTCAGAAAATCCATCCGGTCGATTCTATCCGAGCGGGGCAGCGCCGACGCCGGTGCGTCGGCCGCGGATTTCCCCGCAAACGTCTGACAAAAAGAAACTTGAATTCGCCAATCGGGGAATACAGCCGTCCGGGAGATTGTTTCGTTGAATTCCTATGCGAAATCGAATCTGGCAAAAAGTCGGACTCGCCCTGTGCGCCCTGGCCCTGACGGGCTTGCGGCCCCGTGTTCCCTCAGGATCGGCGCCGGCGAGCCCGAATCGCTCGGCGGCCGCGCCGGCCACGGCCCCCGATTGGGACGTGCTCGATTTCCCGACGGCCGACCACGACCGCGTGGATCGGATGATCGACGCCTATTGCAACCGGGTTCACGACCGTTTCGAGGAGGGGCTGGAAAACGCGAATCGATACGAGCCCCTCATCCGCACGGCCTTTCAGGCCGAAGGCCTTCCCGGAGACCTCGTGTACGTCGCAATGATCGAATCGTCCTTCCGGCCGACGGCCCGTTCGAACGCGCGCGCGCAAGGCATCTGGCAGTTCATGAAATCGACCGGCCACCGCTTCGGTCTCAAGTCCGACAAGCTCGTCGACGAGCGAGCGGACCCCATGAAAGCCACGCTCGCGGCGGCGAAGTTCTGGAAGACGCTGTACGGCGAGTACGGCGATTGGAACCTCGCAATGGCGGCCTACAACTCGGGCGAAGGACGGGTTTCTTCGGCGATCCGGCGGACGGGTCTGGACGATTATTGGGGCCTTTGCCGGCAAAACGCGCTTCCCCGAGAGACGTGCAACTACGTGCCCGGCGTCATCGCGGCCGGGATGATCGCGCGGGATCCCCGGCAATACGGCTTCGACGTGAAGCCCGCCGAAGCCCCTGAGTTCGACACGGTCGTGGTCGACCGTCCGATCGATCTCCGGACGCTTGCGCGCCGCAGCGACGTCGATCTCGGGCAGCTCCGCGAGCTCAACCCCGAGTTGCGCACGACCCGGGTTCCTGCGCGCAAGACCGGTTATCCGCTGGTCGTCCCCACCGAAGATCGAGAGGCCATCGAATCCACCCTGTCGAACCACCTCGCGGACGGGAAAGGCGGCCGAGCCGGCCGACCCGCGGCCCGCGCCCGAAACCGCCGTTCAGCGGATTCGAGCGACGCGTAAGTTTATTCTGTCACTGCAGAAATCACAGAATAAAATTCCTAATCCTCCACAATTACAGTATGATTGATGCGCGATGGCCCATTTTGACCGAATCGACGCGAAAATCCTGGATCTCCTCCAGGACGACGGAGCGATCACGAACATCGATCTCGCCGAGAGGATCGGCCTGACTCCCGCCCCGACCCTCGAAAGGGTCCGCAAGCTCGAGCGTGAGGGATATATCCGCGGATACGTGGCGCTCGTCGATCAGGCGAAGATCGGAAGGCCCGTCACCGCTTTCGTTTCGGTCATCATGCGCTCGCCCGGGCAGCGGTCGTCCGAGGCGTTCGGCCGCGCCGTGGCGAAGCTTCCCGAAGTCCTCGAATGCCACCACATCGCCGGCGAGGAGGATTTCCTGCTGAAGGTCGTGGCGGCTTCGCCGCTCGACTACGAGCGCTTCGTGCTCGGGCGGCTCACGAAGATCGCCGGCATCGAAAAGGTGAAGACGACCTTCGTCCTCTCCTCGCCCAAGCTCGGGACGAAGATCCCGGTCGACCGGGCGGGAGACGTGTAGCCATGGTTCCCGCATGGAATTTCGGAGTTCTCGCCTTCACCTCGCTTTTCACCGTCATCAATCCGATCTCGGCGGCGCCGATCTTCGTGGGAATGACCGACCGGTACGCCGCCGCAGACCGCCGCCGGGCGGCGCTGAAGTCGAGCCTCGCGGCAGGGGCGATCCTGCTCACCTTCGAGGCCGCCGGCGGCCTGATCTTCTCTTTCTTCGGCATCACGGTCCCGGCGTTCCAGATCGCCGGTGGAGTTCTCTTTACGATGATCTCGATCAAGACCCTGAACAACGGGCGTGAGGAAGTCGACGCCGAGGAAGCGGCGGGGACCGACCCGGCCATCGTCCCGCTCGCGATCCCGACCATCGCGGGGCCCGGCGCGATCTCGACCGTCATGGCCCTGGTGGGGCAGACCACGACCTTCCCGCACCGGGCGGCCCTGGCCGCCGCGATCGGCGTGGCCATCGCGCTCACATGGGTGATCCTGCTCGCGGCCCCGACCATCGTCGCCCGGATCGGCCGGACGGGGCAGCGCATCGTCGCAAAGATCATGGGCCTGATCACGTGCGTGATCGGCGTTCAGTTCATCATCAACGGAATCACGCCTGTCGCCGTCCAGATCCTGAAAAGCTCGCGCTGAACGGACTCGCTCGCCGAACTCGCGGCGAGCCCCAGCGCCGGGCCGCTCATCGGTTCGCTCGACAGTGGGTGCCCCGGGCGGGTGGCGCGGGGCGAGCTCCCTTTTGCCGGTCGCGACGCGGGTGTAGCAAAGTC
>JBOGJO010000164.1:0-7165 GCA_050747885.1 Thermoanaerobaculia bacterium | reverse complement strand
GAGAAGGACCGTCCGAGCGCCGGCTGGGCGCCGAGAGCCTCGAAGAAGCCCCGCGAGACCGTGGCGCTCTCGGCGCGAAGCGCTTCGGCGGGCGTGGCGATCGCGACGGCCCCGCCCGAATATTCGCCGAGGGCCTCGAACGACCGGTTGCGCTCGCGCAGGTCGAGATAGTTCGCATCCGCGACCCGCATCGGATGGCCCCGCCCGTCCAGCTCGGCGACGTCCACAAGCCGACTTTCGGCGCGATAGGGGAGCGGTCGGAGGAGGACGCCGTCGGCGACGGAGAAGATGGCCGTGGTGGCGCCGATTCCGATCGCGAGCGAAGCGATGGCGGCGGCCGTGAATCCGGGCCGAGCGAAAAGGGCCCGCGCTGCGTACCGAAGGTCGCGAAGAAACGGGCTCATGTCCGTTCCCCGCCTAGGCTTCCGCCGCGAGCGTCTCTTCCACGATCCGCCCGTCGAAGACGTGGATGGTCCTCTCGGCGTGCTGTGCGAACCGCGGGTCGTGTGTCACGGTGCAGATCGTGGCGCCGTCCCGGTGGAGCTCGCGCAGGAGCTCCATGACGGATTCCGCATTGCGGGAGTCCAGGTTGCCGGTGGGCTCGTCGGCGAGAAGGATCGAAGGGGAGCCTCCGAGGGCTCGGGCCACGGCCACCCGCTGTTGTTGTCCGCCCGACAACTGGGACGGATAGTGCTTGGTGCGGTGGCTCATTCCGACCCGCTCCAGAGCTTCGTGCACGCGGGTTCGGCGGTCCGCCGACGACATACCCCGGTAGGTCAGCGGCAGCTCGACGTTCTCGTAGACCGTCAAGTCGCCGATCAGATTGAAACTCTGAAAGATGAATCCGATCTGGCGGTTCCGGATCCGGGCTCGCTCGGACGCATTGATGTCCTCGACCGGCTTCCCGGCGAGGACGTACTGACCGCCGGTCGGAGTGTCGAGAAGTCCCATGATCGCGAGGAGGGTCGATTTGCCCGAGCCCGAGGGGCCCGCGATCGCGACGTACTCGCCCCTCCGGATCTCGAGGTGGATCTCCGACAGCGCATGGGTCTCCACTTCTTCCGTGTAGAAGACCTTCTGAATTCCCACCATCTGAATCAGGCGGTCCGGCGTGGCTGTCGAGTCGTCCTTCATCCTGTTTCCTTTCACTCGAGTCGAATGCGGTCGAACCCGTCCCACCGCGACATGTCGGAGAGAATCGCCTTCTCTCCCTGCTTGAGACCACCGACCACCTCGACCGTGTTGACCGATCCCCGTCCGAGCTGGACGGGAACGCGAACCGCGTACTTCTCGTTGGAATCGAGCCGGAACATTCCCACCGTGCTGCGCTCCTGGCCGAAGGCGGGGCGCCCGATGTAAAGGATGTTTTCGAGCCTCTCCAGTTCGATGGTGCCGTCGACCGTCAGGTCGGGGCGGGCGCCCTTCGGCAGGTCGCCCAGAAGCGCCACATCGACCGTGACCGTCCCGTTCTGCACGGCCGGGTCGATGCGAAAGACCTTTCCGGGGACGATTCCGTTGCGCGTATCGATCGAAGCGAGTTGTCCCGGAAGGATATCTTTGGCCTGGGTCTCCGCGATCTTCAGCTCCGCTTTGAGCTTCTCGGGCTGGGCAACTTTCGCGAGGGTGGCTCCCGGAGCCACGCGTTGTCCGACCTCCACGGCAACCTGCTGAAGCACTCCCCGGATTCCGGCACGGACCCGGAGAGCCCCGGCCTGTTCATGCCGAACGGCCGAAAGTGCTTGAACTTTTTCAACCTGAGTCTTCTGCGCGGCGAGCTCGGCCTGAACCGAATCGCCGCTCATCGCGACGCGCTGGCGCTCGATGTCGAGCCTCTTGGAGAGCTCCTCCGCTTTTCCTCGCGAATTTTGCAGCACTAAACTGGAGACGAGCCCGTCTTGAAATAGTTTTTCATTCATTGCGGATTCGCGGGCAGCCTGGTTGTATTCGGCCTCCAGCGAAGCCAGCGTGGCTTGCTGGTCCAGGCGTTTTCCCTGGATGTTGACGCGCTGGCTGACGAAGTCCGCTTGCGCGCTCTTGAGCTGGAGGGAGGCGTCCTGGGCCGCGAGCACGACGTCAGGGTTGGAGAGCTCGAGAATGACGGTGTCGGGGTTGACGGCGGTGCCTGGATACACGAGGATCCGTTCCACTCGGCCCTCGGTCGCGGCCGGGATCCACCTCACGACCTCCGGAAGGAGCGTCCCCGTGCCACGAACTTCCCGGAGCATTTCGCCCCGCTTGACGGAGTCGATCCAGAGAGTCCCTCTGTCGACCGAGGGTGCCGCGGGTTTGAGGCGGCTCAATCCGAGAGTGACGATCAGGACGGCGAGAGCCCCTGCGATCCCGAAGAGGATTCGCCGGCGCCTCGGCTTGCGTGTGTCGCGTGCGATATCCATTGAGCTTAGTCGCCTCCTTAGAGAAGTCCATGCCACTTGAGAGGTGCCGTGTAAGCTACTGTAATATATATAGTTGACGTTCTGCCTTCGAATTTCTTCCTGCCGGTGACGTGCGGTGATGGGACGCGGAAGTCCCATTTCCGGACACAATGAATCTTAGTTATTTCAGCTCAGATAGTTAATTGAAAGAAATAATAGCGGTGCTATCAATGTTTTCGATGACGGATCTGGGTGTCGAAATTGACAGGAGGACGTTCATGGCGGAAACCGTAAATCTACCCGTCGTACCGCTGCGAGCGACGGTTCTTTTTCCCGGGGTGAGTGTTCCGATCGCGGCGGGCCGGCCGGGGACGCTTCGCGCCATCGAGGCGGCGGCAGCGACCCCCGAGAGGCTTGTTTTCGCGATTTCGCAGCGGCAGGACACTGAAAAGGTTTCTCCCGATTCGCTCTACACGATCGGCACCGTCGCCTCGATCGGCGCGATCCAGCGCGGACTGGGCGGAACGCGGCTGCTTCTCCAGGGAAAGCATCGGGGAATCGCCGCGAGGTTTTCCACGCTCAAAGACGGCTCGCTCGAGGCCACGGTTCTGGATGCCGCCGAGATGCTCCCCATCGAACCGGACGACGCGGCTTTCGTGGCGCTCTACCGCGAGGCCCGCGAACGGGCCGCAGAGCTTGGCCGCAAGAGCGGGCTTCCCGACGAGGTCATCGATCAGATCCTCGCCGAAGTGGACGAACCGGGCCGGCTCGCGGACCTCGTCGCGGGATACGTCGAGATTCCGTTCGCGGAACGGCAGAGTCTCCTCGAAACACTCTCCGTCGAAGACCGGTTGCGGCGGATCCTCGTGCACGTTCAAAGACAGATCTCCGTGCTCGACGCCCAGGAGGACATCAAATCGAAGGTGCAGGAAGAGCTGGGCGGCCGGCAGCGGGAGATGTTTCTCCGGGAGCAGATGAAGGCCATCCAGAAAGAGCTCGGCGAAGGCGCCGACGCGGGGGACGAGGGCCTCAAGGAGCTTCGGGAGAAGCTCGACGGCCTGCAGCTGTCGGAGTCCGTCCGGAAAGAGGTCGATCGGGAGTGGTCGCGCTTGACCCGCCTGGGCCGTGAATCGATGGAATCCCAGATCATCCGGAGTTATCTCGAGTACATCGCGGAGCTCCCCTGGAACGCGCGAAGCGACGAGCATCTGGACATTCAGCAGGCGTCGAAGATTCTCGACGAGGACCACTACGGCCTGAAGGACGTCAAAGACCGGATCCTCGAATTCCTCGCCGTTCGGCAGCTTCGCGACGCCGCGGAAAAGCGCGACCCGGAGAAGGACGAGGTTCCGGCCGCGCAAGAGGGCGGCGCGAAGGGCGGAAAGGGGCGGATCCTTCTCTTCGCCGGGCCTCCGGGGGTCGGAAAGACGTCGATTGCGAAGTCCATCGCCCGGGCGATGGGTCGAAAATACGTGCGCATTTCCCTCGGGGGGGCCCGCGACGAGGCCGACATCCGGGGACACCGGCGAACTTACGTCGGCGCCATGCCCGGCCGGATCCTGAACGGAATGAAGCAGGCGGGCACCAAGAACCCGGTGTTCCTCCTCGACGAGGTCGACAAGCTCGGAGTCTCCTACCAGGGAGATCCCGCGAGCGCGCTGCTGGAAGTCCTCGATCCCGCGCAGAACGACAGCTTCACGGACCATTACCTGGGCGTTCCGTTCGACCTGTCGGAGGTGCTTTTCATCGCGACCGCGAATTTCCTCCAGAACATTCCCGGGCCGCTGGTCGATCGCATGGAAGTCGTCGAGTTCGCGGGGTACACCGAGCGCGAGAAGCTGGCCATCGCACGCAGCTATCTTCTTCCACGGCAGCGCGAGGAGAACGGCCTGAAGGCGGAACAGCTCGAGATTTCGGATGACGCGCTCGCGGAAATGATCACCGGCTACACGAGGGAATCGGGCGTGAGGCAGCTGGAGCGCACGCTCGGGAAGCTCGCCCGAAAACTCGCGAGAAAAATCGCCGCCGGAGAGATCTCCTCGGCCGTCGTTCAGCAGAAGGACGTGTCGCCGCTGTTGGGCCGGGCGAAGATCCACCCGGAGCGCATGGCGGCTCAGGACCAGATCGGGGTCGCGACGGGGATGTACTACACCCCCGCCGGCGGGGACATCATGTTCGTCGAGGCTTCGCCGATGCGCGGGAAGGGCGAGCTCGTTCTGACCGGTCAGCTCGGGGACGTGATGAAAGAATCCGCGCGAGCGGCGTGGACGTACGCGCGCTCGAACGCTTCCTTTCTCGGGATCGAGGAAGAGGCCTTCGATCGCGATCTGCACATCCACGTCCCGGCGGGAGCGATTCCCAAAGACGGGCCTTCGGCCGGAATTACGATGGCGACCGCGGTGGTTTCGGCCCTTTCCCGCCGGCCCGTCCGCAACGACGTCGCCATGACGGGAGAGATCACCCTCTCGGGCCGGGTGCTTCCGATCGGAGGCCTGAAGGAAAAGGTCCTGGGGGCCGTCCGGGCGGGCATCACGACGATTCTTCTGCCGAAGGAGAACGAGCCCGATCTCGCAGACCTTCCGGACGAAGTTCGAAGCTCCCTCGAGGCGCATCCGGTTCATGACCTGGGCGAAGCCCTGGCGCTGACCCTTCGGGGAGCCTCCTACCGGTCGGGAAAACTCCTCTTCGAAGCGGAAGAGTCGGCCGCCGCCGGAGCGGAAATTCCCCACTGACTCTTTCCGTGCTCGCTCGAGAATCGGGGCGGTCCTTCGGGGCCGCCTTTTTCTTGCCTTAGAATCGAGACTCCCCATGTCGACACCGGTTCGCCTCTTCGTTCTCGCCGTTTCGGCGGCGGCGCTGCTTTCGTGCCGGCGTGAGCCGCCGGCCGCGGGCGCGCGCGTTGCCGCCGGGCCGCCGCCGGTCGAGGATGCCGACGTCGTCCAACGAGCGGCGCGGCCTGCGGGAGCCCGGAGTCCCGTGATCTGGATCGGTCTCGACGGCCTCGATCCGGAGTTCATGGACCGGCTCTCGAAAGAGGGCAAGCTTCCGAACTGGTCGAAGCTCGTCTCGGAAGGCGCGAGCTCGAAGCTCGCGAGTTTTGTCCCGATGATCTCGCCGCTGATCTGGACGACCATCGCGACGGGGGTTGGACCGGACGTCCACGGGGTCCTGGATTTCCAGGAGGTCGATCCGGCTTCCGGCTCGCGGGTCCCGGTCTCCGGTTTCTCGCGCGCGGTCCCCGCCGTGTGGAACCTTGCCTCGGCCTCCGGCCGACGCGTCGGAGTCGTGGGGTGGTGGGCGACGTATCCGGCCGAGATCGTGAACGGATTTTTCGTTTCGGACCGGGTGAGTCCGATCCTCCCGAGCTCCGCCGTTTCGGCCGGCGTGGCCTATCCTCCCGCGCTCGACAGCCGGATCGCGTCGATCGCCGCGAAAGATGGCGCGGTCGGTCCGGACGACCTGCGCCCTTATCTCGAAGCGAGCCGGGACGAGATCGCGCGCGACCTCTCGAGCGGGCGGGGGATGGACGATCCGGTCGTTGCCCTGGCTCGGATTGTGAGCGCGACGAGAATCACACAGCGCGTCGCCCGCGACCTGTACGACCGCGAGCGCCCGGACCTGACGGCGGTGTATTTCGAGGGCACCGACGAGATCGGGCACGTTTTCGCGGCCGAGACCCCGCCGCGTCTTCCGTGCGCGACGGAGGCGGGGTTCGAGCGAGACCGCCGGGCAGCCGAAGTGTACTTTGGAGCGGTCGACCGGATCCTCGGCCAGTGGATGCGCCGGGCGCGCGAGGACGGCGCGACGTTGATCGTGAATTCGGACCACGGATTCAAATGGGGAAGCGAGAGAACCTGCGAGCGCTCTTCCCTCGAGAGCTCGACCGCCGCGTTTTGGCATCGAATCGACGGCGTTTTCGCGGCCTGGGGAGCGCGCGTGACCCCGGGCCGGGACGGGCATCCGACCGTTTTTGACCTGGCTCCCACCGTGCTCGCGCTCCTCGGTCTTCCCCCGGAGCCGGGGATGAAAGGCCGGCCGATCCCCGTGTTCCGGGGGCTGGAGGCGAATTTCCCCAGGGCTTCCGACGTTCCCGCCGTCCGCCGCGTCGAGGGACAGGCGGTGTCGGCGCAAAGCGCGAACGAGTACGCGAAGAAACTCCTCGCGCTCGGGTACCTTTCGGGGGCGGAGAGCGCGCCGGTTTCCGCCCGCCCCATCGGGAGGGGGCCCGGACGCACGGCGAGCGCCTACAACAATCTCGGCCTGTACGAGCGGGACGTCGCCGGAGACCTGAACGCGGCCGAAGAGAACTTCCAACGAGCTCTCGCGATCCGACCCGGGTATCCATCGCCGATCTTCAATCTCGCCGTGCTCTATCGCAGGAGGGGAGAAGACGGCCGAGCGCGGGACTGGCTCTTTCGGGCCCTGGCGGCCGGCCGCGCGGATCCGGCCGGGACCGTCCTGGAGTGGGCGGCGCAAGATCGCTCGCTCCGAAAGCCGGCCGCGGAGCGGGAGCTCCTGGAGCGAGCCGCCGGCCTTTTCCCGGATCGGGAAGACCTCGCGCGGGCGCTCGCCGATTCCCGGTTTCGAGCGCGCGACTGTGCCGGCGCGCTCGCCGCGGTCGAAAAATTCGAGGCGGCAACGACCCGTCCGGAGACGCTCAACGAGCTGGCGCTGCTGAACACCTGCCTCGGGCGACGCGACCGGGCCGTCGAGCTCTTTCACCGATCTCTCGCGATCGCGCCCGACCAGGGGCGGGTGCGGGAGTCGCTTCAAATTCTGGAGCCCGCGTCCCC
>JBOGJO010000163.1:0-1857 GCA_050747885.1 Thermoanaerobaculia bacterium | reverse complement strand
GCCCGGCACCGCGGCGCCGGGCAATCTCACACCGTTCCTCAATCCAAACTGCTCGTACCGCCGGCCCATCGCAGCACCCCCCTAAGAAGGTGTTGCACTTCGTTTGTGAAATCAAAGGATCGCTGTGGTGGTTCCCCGAGCGATTCCCGCTTCCGCGGGAATGACAGATCCTACCGGCGTTTCAGCAGGTCCAGGAACTCTTCGCGGACGGGCTTGTTGAGGAAAATCCCCCGGATGGCGGACGTGACGGTCACGGCGCCCGGTTTCTTGACGCCGCGCATTTCGACGCAGAGATGGCGCGCCTCGAGCACGACCATAGTCCCCTGAGGCTTGAGCCGGCTTTCCAGGTACCCGGCGATCTGCTCGGTCATCCGTTCCTGGAGCTGAGGGCGCTTTGCGTAGAACTCGACGATCCGGGGCATCTTCGAGAGCCCGATGATGCGTTCGTTCGGAATGTAGGCGATGTGCGCGTGGCCGTAAAACGGGACGAAGTGATGCGCGCACAACGAGTAGAAGGGGATTTCCTTCTCCATGACCATCGAGCTGTAGCTCTCCTCGTTCGGGAAGCACGTGATGTCCGGTTCTGCCCCCTCGGAAAGGCCCGAGAACATCTCCAGGTACATCTTGGCGACGCGCCGGTCCGTTTCCCGCAGGTTCGGATCGGCGCTCGGATCGAGGCCGAGCAGCTCGATGATCGAGCGGACGTGCCCGCGGATCTCGTCGATCTTCCGGGTGTCGTCGATTGCGGGAACGGGGCGCCCGTTCTTGGCCTCGGTCGTCATGCCTCGGGGATTCTACCGGATTCGACGGGTCCCGAACTGTGCGCCATCGCCCGGAGGATCGCGATCCTCTTCTGAATCGGGGGGTGCGTCGAGAACCAGCTCGCGAAGGCGGAGTCGGCGGCCGCGCTGCCCTTCGGGTCCTCGATGCAGAGGTGGCCGACCCCTTCGGTGATGGTTCGGGTCGGGTCGGCCGCGGCGTCGATCTTCTCGAGAGCGGAAGCCAGGGCGAGGGGGTTGCGGGTGATCTCGGCGCCCGTCGCATCGGCAAGGTATTCCCGCTGCCTCGAGACGGCGAGGGTGACGAGCTGAGCGATGAGCGGCGCCAGGACCGCCGCCGCCATCCACACGAGGAACACGATCAATCCGCCTTCTCCGTCGCGATCGCCGCGGCGGCGCCTGCCGCCGCCCCACCAGAGCGCGCTCCGGCTCCACGCGGAAAGAAGGAGGACCGCGCCGCCGAGGGCCGCGAGCACCGTCATGTAACGGGTGTCGTAGTCCCTCACGTGGGACATTTCATGAGACACGACTCCCTGGAGCTCCTCGCGGGTCACGATCGCGAGCAGGCCCTCCGTGACGGCGATCGACGCGTGCTCCGGGTCGGCTCCGGTGGCGAAAGCATTCGGATCCGGATCCGGAATCACGTAGCCCTTCGGCTTCGGAACTCCCGACGCGATGGACATCTCTTCCAGGACGTCGTCGAGCATGCGATCCGCGGGCTGGGAAGGGTCGAGCGGCCGCGCGCGCGTCGAGGCGAGAATGGCCTGATCCCCCCCGTGAAGGCTCCAGTAGGCGGAGAATGCGCCGATCAGAAGCGCGCCAAGAGTCGCGACCGGAATCCCGATCTGCCGGCCGATGAACGCGAAATCCAGACCGGCCCCGAGGAACCCGAGAAAGACGATGAAGAAGCCGATCAGGACGAAAGTCCGGGACCGATTTTCCTTCTGCCGGTCGTAGAGGGTCTTGACCTGAGCCGAGCTCATCGTTCTGTTTCCGTCATTGCGAGGCCGAAGGCCGAAGCAATCTGCCCGCAGCACTTCTCTGGATCAGATCGCCACGTCGCTTCGCTCCTCGCGAT
>JBOGJO010000162.1:0-2998 GCA_050747885.1 Thermoanaerobaculia bacterium | reverse complement strand
CGGCTACTCCGACTCCCCGGGCACGTAGATCAGGTCGTTGGTGTGGTTGTCGATCTCGGCGGCGAACACCAGGGCCGCGCCGGAACCCGAATCCACCGTGAACTCGACGTAACCGTTGGACGAAGTGCCCGCGCCGAGCAGATCGCTCAGATTCGTCTGAAGGGTCGCATGGCCCGCGAGCGAATACACGCGGGTTCCCTGAGGAATTCCGTTCTCGTCGAAAAACGTTGCCCGAACCACGATCGACGACCCGGAGACTTCCGTGAATCCGAAATTCGTCCGGAAGTCGGCGTTGTGCGCCAGGTGAATCGAGACCTTCTTTCCTCCGAGACGGAGCGCGTCGGAGGCTTTCTCTCCCGTGACGAAGAATCCGTACGTGCCGGTGCCGCCGGTCGCCGTGTTCGGCGTGGACGTCCGGGCGGAGACGAACAGGTTTGCGGAGCTCTCGGGGTGGATCTGGAGGCCCGAGCCGGAGTCGCCCGTCAACCCGAACTGGCTTTGCAGAACGTCCTTGAACACGAGGGTCTGCCCGGCCGGAACGGTGATGGCCGCCGGCGTCGAGGGCGTGCCGGTCAGGAATGCCGGAAGAAGCGAAACCGTGAAAGTGCGAGGCCCGCTCGAGCGGTTCGTCACCGAAAGGTCGGAGGTGAGAAAGCTGCTGAACGCGCCGTGAGTGTGAGCGACCTCGGTAATGAAGATGTCGTCGGCCGATTCGGCCTGAGTTTTCGCGACCGAGAGGAGCGTGTCGCCCGAGCCTTCGTCCACGGTGGCGCCGTAGGGAATGACGCGGCCCCCGGAGAGAACCGTGAAGTCCACCCGCGCGGCCGGCGCGGTGAAGTGGTGCGAAGCGTCCACCAGCGGGTTGTACTGCTGGTTGGAATACGGGAGCAGCGAGAGCGTGAAGGTTCCCACGGAAGCTCCGGATTCATCGAATCCGTCCACGCGGACTTCCGTCGCCACGCCGGAAACCTCCGTCGCGCCGACGTTCGTGTGGAACCCGGCGGAGGTTTCAAAGCCGTTTGCCGTCGCGGTCCCGTCGCCGGCGCCGACGGCCTCGGCCGGCGTCGGAGCCGGCACGAAGGTGCCGAACGTGCCTGCCGAGTTGCGGGTGTATGCGCGGGAGGAGGCGTTGAACGGAGACCCGTCGCTCGAAACGAGGACGAGCGATCCGAGGGTCCCCGGTGAATCGAACGTGTTCAGGCAGATGTCGTCGAGCGCCAGGGATGCGCGGGGAAGAACGAGCTCGTCGGCTTGCACCGCCGAGCTGCCCGAGTCTCCCTGGGGAACGAAGTAGGCGTTGATCGTCACCGGGTGGCTCGTCGAGGGGTTGAAGATCCGAACGTCGCTCTGGAAAAAGAAGCCCGCGCCCTGCGTGTTTCCGACGAGCGGAACCACGCGCCGGAAATCGCTTCCCGTGCTGGACGGCACGGGACTGACCTGGAGGGGCTTGTACCGCGCCAGGAGGGTATTGCTCGCGAATCCTTTCGAATCGAAGAGCTGCAGGCTGGCGGACGTGCAGCCGGGGCACACGGACGGGGTCACGCCCGTGATTTGAAGCTCTTCGATGACGTCCTGAACTCCGTCGAGCTGACCATCGAAGGAGCCGGCGGCGATGGCCTGCGGCTCGCCGGTCGAATCGAGGAAGAGCACGGAGAAAGAATCGATGTCGCCCTCGTTGTCGTGGGCCGTGAAGTCGATGTTGACCTGGTTCAGCGTCACGGGATCGATCTTCGCCGACGCCGTCTCCAGGATCGGGGGAGTCCCGTTCTGGTTCTGGATCCGGATCCAGTAAGGGACGTACAAGGACCCGGAGATCGTCGCTCCGCCGTCGGAAACGCTGATCGCGCCCTCCGAATCGTTCTGGCCGTGCCTGACGCTGGCGCCGACGTTCAGCGTGAGCGTGAACGTCCCCGAAGCTCCGGCCGCGAGCGTCAGCGTCGAAGGAGAGACGGTGGGCGCGACCGCGGGATCGCTCAGCCCCGGCGTCGCCGCCGCCGAAATCTGGTACGTCGCCGCAACCTGGCTCTTATTCTCGACGGTGAAGGTCGAGTTGAGGAGCCCGGCCGCCGGGGCGCCGTTGAGGAAGACCTGCCGAAAAGATCGGTTCGCCGGAAGGACGATCGAATTCGCGGCCGCCGCGGTCCCGAGGTCGATGTCGCCCGAGCCGCGCTGCATCACGGAAAGATTGCCCACCTTCACGGCGTCGCTGGGATCCGTCGGGCGGGTCGCGGTTTCCATCAGCGTCGCCTTGATTTCGGCGGGCGTCCAGGTTGGATGTTTCTGGACCATGAGAGCCGCCGAGCCCGCCGCTCGCGGCGCGGAGAAGGAAGTTCCGTCGCCGAACGCAAAGCCCGAAGGGTCGAAGAGGGGAGTGTCCTGTCCCGCATCCGAGTCGGGGAACGGAAAACGCCCTTCGCCGAGGGGATCGTCGTTCTGGCAGGCCGCATAGCTGCCGACGCCGACCGACGTCAGGTCGGGCTTGATCTGGAAGTCGATCGTGGGGCCCTGGGAGGAAAAATCCGCGAGGTCGTGGTCGGCGGTCACAAAGGTGGCCGCGAAAGAGTTTGCGGGCGCCGGACCGAACGTTCCCGTCGGCGCGGAATTTCCCGGGTTCGCGTCGAGGTAGGCCTTCAGGTTCAGACCGTCGTTCCGCGTCACGAAGATCGCCGGGATCGTCGTGTTGTCCACCGACGGGACCAGCAACGAATTGCCGCCCGCGACGGAGTTGTAGATGACGACTCCCAGGGCTCCCGCCGTGGCGGCGTTGCCGACTTTTGTCGCGAACGTGCAGTTGCCACGCTGAATCAGGACGACCTTCCCGGAGATCACGGGGTCGAGCACTCGCGTGCAGCCGAGCGAGTCTCCGGGGCCGTCGGAATTGTCCCAGTCGAGGAATTTCGCGGAAAACGGCGACGCGGGAAAAATGACGCCGTTGCCGGCGCCCTGGGCGCCGATGACGTTTGCGAGCGACGGCGGGGCCCCGCCGTCGGTCATGGAG
>JBOGJO010000161.1:0-3861 GCA_050747885.1 Thermoanaerobaculia bacterium | reverse complement strand
TCGACTTCCCATCCCTGGGAACAACCTCTTGAGAAACGACAACTAGCGCGTCGGCGGCAGATCGCTCGCTCGGGAATCGCAACTCGCCGGCGCAGCCGAAGCTCCTACGGCGCAGCGAAGGCTCGCGACAGCCGCCGCCATCCCGAAGGACCCGCCGCTGCTCAGGCCTTCTTTCCGGGGCGAAGGGAGAGAGCTGCGATCGCCGCCGCGGTGAGGGCGAGCGCCGCGGAGCCGCCCATCGCCGTTCGAAAGGAGGCCGAACCGGGTTTCGAGAACGCCGGCGACGCCGTCGAGACGACAATCGATAACCCCGCGATCGCGAGGAGCCCTCCCAGGCGCGAAATCGAGTTGTTGAAGGCCGACACGATTCCGGCGAACTTCTCCTTTTCAGAGCTCATGACCGTCGTCGTGAGCGGCGGGACGGCAAGAGACATTCCGAGCCCGACCACCAGGATCGGAGGAAAAACAGTTTTCCAGTACGAGCCGGATGCCGGAAGGACGAAGAAAAGCGCGAGCCCGGCCGCCGAGGCGAGCGGCCCGGCCGTCAGGGGCAAACGGGGGCCGAGGCGGTCGCCGAGCCGGCCGGTGAAGCGGGACAGCGCGGACATCACCGCGATGAAGGGAAGCATCGCCGCGCCGGCGAGCGTCGGCGAGTACCCGCGCGCCTGGATGAGCTCGAACGGCAGAAAGAAGAATGCCGCCCCAAGGCCGCCATAGAGAAAGAGCGTCACGGCATTGGTCGCGGAAAAGTCCCGGGAGCGAAAGAGTGCGAGGGGGAGGAGGGGGTGGCGGCTGCGGGCTTCCTGCGCGAGAAACAAGACGCCGAGGAGAACTCCGCCCGCCAGCGGCGCGGTCGTTCCGACCGAGGCGAATCCCAGGCGCGAGGCCTCGGTCAGCCCGAGCACGATCCCCGCGAGCGCGGCGATCGCGAGCGCCGCGCCGGCAGGGTCGAGCGGCCGCGGCGACGGATCGCGGCTTTCGGGGACCCGCATCAGGGCGATCGCGATCACGGCCGCAGCGAGAGGAAGATTCAGGTAGAAAACCGCCCGCCACGAGACCGCGTCCACCAGGAAACCGCCGGCGAGCGGCCCGAGGGCGGTCGTCAGCGCCGTCGCGCCGGACCACGTGCCGATCGCGGCGCCGCGCTCGCCGGGCGGGAACGAAGCCGTGATCAACGCCAGGCTTCCGGGAACGAGCAGAGCGCCCCCCACGCCCTGAACGGCGCGCGCCGCGATGAGCCAGCCGAGCGTCGGAGCCGCCCCGCACGCGGCCGAGGCGAGACCGAACAGGGCCGTGCCCGCAACGAAGACGCGTCGCCGGCCAAAACGGTCCCCGAGGGAGCCGCCCAGGAGGAGCAGGGAGGAGAGAAAGAGCAGGTACGATTCGACGACCCACTGGATTCGTGACAGCGGCGCGTGAAAACTCCGTTCAATCACGGGGAGGGCCACGTTGACGACGCTTCCGTCGAGGAACGCCATCGTGGAACCCAGCACGGCGGCCGCCAGAATCCACGGCTGGCTCTCTCGGACGCTGCCCGCCGAGATTCGTGTTTTCACAATTCGATCGCGCTCCTCCGGGAAGCATAGAACGATCGGCGCTTCTGCGATAATGGCCGGTCGCATGAAGAAATACGTTCTGCGCACACCAGCCGCGGCGAGCTATCGCGTCGACTACGACCGCGCGCTCAACACGGAGCAGAGGGACGTCGTCTTCGCTGGGAACGGCCCGGTGCTGGCGATTGCCGGCGCCGGAACGGGAAAAACGCGCACGCTCGTGTACCGCGTGTCCCGGCTGATCGAGTCGGGCGTCGATCCGTCCAGGATCCTTCTTCTGACGTTCACGAACAAGGCGGCGAGGGAGATGATGCGGCGCGTCGAGGCTCTTCTGACGATCGACACACGAAAAATGGCGGGCGGAACGTTCCATTCCGTTGGAAACCGGCTCTTGCGTCAGTACGGCGAGCGGATCGGCCTCGCCTCGAATTTCACGATTCTCGATTCGGAGGATGCGCGCGAGATGCTGGAGTCGGCGACTTCCGACCTGAAGATCCCGACGCTCGAGAAGCGTTTTCCCAAAGGGGACGTTCTCCTCGACCTGTACTCCTTCACCCTCAACACCGAGCGGAAGCTTTCGGAAGTTCTCTCGGAACGCGCTCCCCATTTTCTGCCGCTTCAGGAAGAGATCGTGTCGGTCTTTCAGCGATACCTCGAACGCAAGAAAGCGGCCCGGGCTTGCGACTACGACGACCTCCTGCTGCACTGGAAAGTGCTTCTTTCGACTCCGTCGGGAGAGGCCCTCTCGAAACGCTTCGCCCATGTCCTCGTCGACGAGTACCAGGACACGAACCGTCTCCAGGGCGAGATCATCGACGGGATGGCGAAAGGGCATCGGAACATCTCCGTCGTGGGGGACGACGCCCAGTCGATCTATGCGTTCCGAGGGGCCTCGTTCGACAACATCCTCGGGTTCCCGGATCGCTATCCCGAGGCGCAGGTGTTTCGGCTGACGACGAATTACCGCTCGACGCCCGAAATCCTCCGGCTCGCGAACGCTTCGATCGCGAAGAACGAAAGACAGTTTCCCAAGGAGCTCTCGGCCGTTCGGGACAGCGGTGCTCTGCCGGCCGTCGTGCCGCTTCCCGACGCGTTCGACCAGGCCCGGTTCGTTGCCCAGCGCCTGCTGGAATGGCGCGACGAGGGCGAGAAGCTTTCCGATTGCTCGGTTTTGTACCGCTCGCATTACCAGGCGATGGAGCTGCAGCTGGAGTTGACCCGGAGGGGAATCCCGTACGAGATTCGGTCCGGAATGCGATTTTTCGAGCAACGCCACGTCAAGGACGTGCTGGCGTTTCTGAAGGTCGTTGCGAATCCGAAGGATGAGATCTCCTGGAAGAGGATGTTGAAGGTGTTTCCCCGGGTCGGGGAGCGCACCGCCGCGCAGATCTGGGAGAAAATCGGCGGCTCTCCGCAGCCGCTGGAGGTTTTTCAGCGCGCGGGGCCCTCCGCGAGCGGCCGCGGGATCGAATCCGCGCTGCAGCCCTGCCGGTCGCTTCTGGCGAGGCTCGAGACGCCGTCGGTGCGAAACTCGCCGGCGGAGGCGATCCGTCTCGTTGTCGACTCGGTGTACCGGGACTTCGCGCGCGCGAAATTTCCCAACGGCGATGCCCGGCTCGACGATCTGGAACAGCTCGCCCAGTTTGCCGGAGGTTACGACTCGCTCCCGAAATTTTTGGACGAAGTCTCTCTCTACAATGAGCTTTCCGGCGAAGACGCGGTGGCGGGGCTTCCCGAAGACGAGCGGGTGGTTTTGTCTTCCATACATCAGGCGAAGGGGCTCGAATGGAGCCGCGTCGCGGTGATCGGCCTTTCCGACGGACGTTTCCCGAATTTTCGCGCCTCTTCTACCGCCGAGGGCCTGGAAGAGGAGCGACGCCTCTTCTACGTCGCGTGCACGCGCGCGAAAAACGAGCTCGCGCTGACGTATCCCATGCTCGCCCGCGACCGTTACTCGATGGACGTCATTCTGGAGTCTTCCCGGTTCGTCTCCGAGCTGCCGGGCGAGACCTACGAGAAGTGGGTCGTCGAGCTCGAGCCGGAGGCGGGGACTCCCGAGGCCCGGCGGGAGTTCGAGCCGGAAGACGAAAATCAGGAAATGCCGGAGGATGTGAACTGACGGCGAGCCGGAGAGTTTCGGTCAGCCGATCCGTTCGACGACCGCGTCGCCCGCCCGGGACGTGGTCAAGTCGCCGCCAATATCGTGGGTGCAACGTTTTTCGGCCACACACGCCTTGACGGCCGCTTCGATCGCCCGCGCGGGCTCGCCCGCGCCGAGATGGTCGAGCATCATCGCGATCGTCAGGAT
>JBOGJO010000160.1:0-1028 GCA_050747885.1 Thermoanaerobaculia bacterium | reverse complement strand
CCCCGAGAACCGCTGGTTTCAGGCGGCCTGAGAGGCTGCCGCGGGCGGCGAACCGACGCCGGGCCGGAAGCAGCGAGGCGGAAATCGGTCGACGGCGTCGCGGTCTCCCTCGCGGAGCGCGCGCGATGCGGCGCGGTAGTCGGCGAGGAACGCGCGGTAGGCGTCTGCGAAACTCCAGAAGCTCGAGCGCGACGAGGCGTGGCACATCGGGGCCGGCGTGCGCTGGAAGTTCTTCGGGGAGTCGTGTGGATCCTGGGAGAGGATCTTCTCCGCGCCGAGCGGCTTCCGCCGCAGGCGACGGTTCTCGCTCTCCGCTTTCCGCTCGATCGCGTCGATGATCTCAGCCGTTCGTCGCTGCCGCTCGGTCTCCGGGAGACGCTCCCAGATCGGGAGCGGGTGAAGCGGAACGTCGACGATCGTCTCGAAGTCCTTTTCGCGCACGTCCTTCTTCTTCGCGCGCGCCTCGTACATCGCCGTGCGGTCGACCCAGACGCCCTGCACGCGCTCGCCGCGGAGGACGGCACCGAGGCACTTCGCTCCCGGCCACAGATCGGGCCTCGCGACGAGTCCCTCTTTCGTGCCCTGGGAGAGAAGGTAGGCGAACCGCGGAACCTGGGCGCCGCTGTCGGCGAGAACGATCGCGCGATAGCGACGCCCGAAGAACTTCTCTTTCCAACCGTAGAGCCTTCCGAGCTCGCGCGCGAGGCAGCTGTTGAAGAGGTTCATGAACGCCGCCATGATGAAGGCGTTGGGGAAGAAGCCGAGCAGGTTAAAATGGTTGCTGAGGAACCAGAACCCGTGGAGGCGCACCTGGGGAAACTGCGCGAGCGCGTGTCCGAGAACGCCGAGGATCAGCTCGTTGGCGCGCGTTCCGGGCTTGAGAAGGAAGAACCCGTGGAGCGTGCGCGCGGTGATCTCGACGACCGCGCCGCCCTCCGGGAGAAATCGCAGCGGACGCGAGGGTTGCTCGTCGAGGACGTCGTCGGTCCAGTCGAGCTCGAAGTCGAGGGTCGTTGCCACGTTGATCG
>JBOGJO010000159.1:0-8130 GCA_050747885.1 Thermoanaerobaculia bacterium | reverse complement strand
GAGAGGGACAGCAAGGGTGGTCGAGACAACCGCCGCGACGAGGTAGACAGCCAGAAGCATGCTCACCAGCCCGTCCGACGCGGTACTGATTCCGACGACAACACTCAACAGGGAAAGCATTGCCCATATCGCGCCGAGGGCCATGGCCATGACGACCTTGGCCGACAGCGTCGTTGTGAAGGCGGCCACGTCTTCCGGGTGGTGGGCCATCCGGCGGACCGATACGGCATTGATCCCGAAATCCGCGACGGTTGCAGCCAGGGTCACGAGCCCGAAAAGCCCAATGAATGCGCCGAATCTGGCGGGCTCGAGAACGCGCGCCGCGATCAATAACGCGACCGCTGTGAGTACCTGCGCGATCACGGCCCCTACGGTGAGGGCGGAGAAGTTCAGAAGAAGATGTCTCACTGGCCGGATGCCGACCAGACGCCCTCGTACCACTCTGCGGTCGCCTGTAACCCGCCCTCGAACGGTGTCCTGGACGTAAAGTCGAAGGCCTCGCACGCCCGGCTCGTGTCGAGCGCTCGCCGGGGCTGTCCGTCAGGTTTCGTCGGGTCCCATCGGATCTCACCGCTGAAGCCCGTCACCTCCGCGATCAGCCCTACGAGCTCGCGGATTGTGATCTCCTGCCCCACGCCCAGGTTCACCGGCTCGGCATCGTTGTATTTCTCGGCGGCGAGGACGATACCTTCAGCCGCGTCGTCGACGTAGAGAAACTCCCGGCTTGCCGAACCAGTCCCCCACACGTCGATGTGGTCTACCGCTGACTCGCGCGCGTCGACGCACTTCCTGATGAGCGCCGGGATCACGTGAGAGCTGTGCAGATCGAAGTTGTCGCCCGGGCCGTAGAGATTCACCGGCACCAGGTAGATCGCGTTGAAGCCGTACTGCTCGCGGTAGGCCTGGGACTGGACCAGCAGCATCTTCTTGGCCAGGCCATAGGGCGCGTTGGTCTCCTCCGGGTAGCCGTTCCAGAGATCCTCTTCGTGAAAAGGAACGGGAGTGAATTTCGGATAGGCGCAGACGGTGCCGAGACAGACGAACTTCTTCCCGACGAAGCCGCCCGGGCCCGCGCTCCAATACCGCCTCGCTTCCTCGATCACGTGAATTCCCATCACGGCGTTTTCGTAGAAGAATCGACCCGGGCTCGCTCGATTCGCGCCGATTCCGCCCACGACGGCTGCCGTATGGATCAGGACGTCGGGCCGGGTTTGCTCGATGAGAGCGCGACAACCTTCGGGCGAGCGGAGATCGAAGGACGAACGGCTGTTGGCAAAGACTTCCCGGCATCCCTCCCGCTTCAAGCGGTCGACCAGATGGGACCCCAGGAAACCGGTGCCGCCGGTGACCGTGATCCGCCGATCGGCCCAGGCGCTCACCCCTGGCCCCTCCCGTCTTTCGCTCAAGGCCCGGATCATACATCGGAGGTACGAAGCGAGATTTCGATTACTATTTAGACTCTTTGAGCACCGTGAAGAATCTCGTCGATCACGCGAGGCCGCGCCGGACGAGCCAATCGTGACGGACGCAACCGGCGTGACGGAAGCACCGCCCACCGGCGAGAGCAAGCGAAAGAACAAAGACGCCTCCGCAACGGCCTATTTCCGCGAGCGGCAGACGCATTGGAATTTCGTCGCGAAGGATTTCGAAACGCGCCAGGACGTCGGTGGAGCGTACCACCGGCGACTCGAAGAGGTTTACCGCGCGCTCGTTCCGCCCGGCCGGCGGGTTCTCGAGCTCGGGTGCGGAACGGGAGATCTGCTGGCCTCGCTCCAGTCTGCGGTGGGGGTCGGCATCGACTTCTCGCCGGAAATGATCGCCCGGGCGCGGGCGCGCCATCCCGGGCTTCGCTTCGTCGAGGGGGACGTCCACGACCTCGAGCTTTCGGAAACGTTCGACGTCGTGATCGCCTCCGATCTGTTGAACGACGTTTGGGACGTTCAAACGGTGCTGGAGGCGACGCGGCCGCTCTGTCACGCCCGCTCGCGCCTGATCGTGAATTCCTACAGCCGGCTCTGGGAGGGCCCTCTGGCATTGGCTCAGACGTTGAAGCTCTCGCGGCCCGTCCTCGAGCAGAACTGGCTGACGGTCGATGACCTGAGAGACATCCTCTCCCTCTCGGGATTCGAGAGTCTTCGCAGCTTTCAAGAGATTCTCTGGCCGGTTCCGACCCCCCTCCTGGAAGATCTCGCGAACAAGGTGCTCGTGAAACTCTGGCTGCTGCGCCACCTCGCGTTGACGAACTTCGTCGTCGCGCGGCCATCTCCCGGCCCGGAGAGAACGCGGGGACTCTCCGTTTCGGTCGTGGTCCCCGCGCGAAACGAGGCCGGCAATATCCAGGCGATCCTCGACCGCGTGCCCATGATGGGCGAAGACACCGAGATCATTTTCGTCGAAGGACATTCGACCGACGGAACGTTCGAAACGATCGAGCGGTCGATCGCTGAAAGGAAGGACAAAACTTGCGTTCTCCTCCGGCAGGAGGGTTCGGGAAAAGGCGATGCGGTCCGGGCCGGCTTCGAGCGCGCGCGGGGAGACGTGTTGATGATCCTCGACGCGGACCTCACGGTTCCTCCCGAGGACCTCCCCCGCTTCTTCGACGCGCTCGCTTCGGGAAAGGGAGACTTCATCAACGGAGTCCGGCTCGTCTACCCCATGGAGAGGGAGGCGATGAGATTTTTCAACCTCCTCGGGAACAAGCTCTTCACCTTTCTCTTCACCTACCTCCTCGGCCAGCCGATCAAGGACACGCTCTGCGGCACGAAGGTTCTTCTTCGCTCCGAGTACGAAAACATCGCCGCCGGGCGGGCTTACTTTGGCGACTTCGATCCTTTCGGGGATTTTGACCTGTTGTTCGGAGCGGCCCGTCAGGGCTTGAAGATCGTGGACCTGCCAATTCGGTATCGCCAGCGAACGTACGGGACGACGAACATCCAGAGATGGCGGCACGGCGCACTCCTTCTGCGCATGGCCGCGATCGCCGCGCGACGAATCAAGTTCGTCTGAGGGCCGAGACCACGCCGTTCGTCATTTTCTTCGACTCAACCCGCAGAGTGTCGAGCCACGATGTTCACGAAGCCGAAATGCCCGCGCAATCCCGCGACTCTGTCCTCATCCAGATTCGCGAGACTTCCGTCCCGTCGGATCGAGCTGAGCCCGTAGCCGATTTCGCGAAAATTCGCGAGGGCCTTCCCGGGATCCTCACCCGCCTGTCGAAGACCATCCGGCCAGAACTCGAAGATCAGAACGGGCGCGGGTCTCTGCCTCAACGTTCTCTCCATCCCGGCGAACACCCTCGGCTCATGGCCTTGCACGTCGATCTTCACCAGGTCGACAGGCCGCGCCGCGAGAACCTCGTCGAGCGTCTCGACGTCGACCTCGACTCCGGGGCCTCTTCCGGCGGGAACATCGAGGCGGTTGTCGCCGGAATGCACCGCCGGCAGGTGCAGGACCGCCCGACCCCGACGATCGGAGAGCGCAGAGTTGTGCAACTCGACGTTTCGGATCCCATTGGTCCGGCAATTCTCCGAAAGGCTCTGAAACAGGAGCGGTTCCGGCTCGAACGCCAGCACGGTCCCCCCGGGACCGACCAGATCCGCGAGAAGCACGGTGAAGACCCCCTGGTTCGCGCCGACGTCAACGGCCGTTTGACCGGGCAACACGAGTCGCCTCAAGGCGCGAATCTCGTCCTGCCCGAGGAGCCCGAGGCGCAGGAGCCAGAGAGCCAGCAGGCGGTCCGCCGACGGAGCTCGAAACTTCCTGTTCCCAAGCGAGACCTCCCGCGAGAACAGGGCGGAGTGGTTCAGCCGCCGACAAACACGTGCGGCTCCGGGACTCATTCGGCGGCTCTTTCGAGAGTGACGTAAGCGAACATCGCAAGGTGGTTCCGAACCGGCGCGAGCAGTCGCTCGAATTCCCGCCACATGGGAGTCGTCCATCCCGGCATCAGATTGCGCGTGGCAACGCCGCCGGAGAGGAGGTATCGAAAGGGCATCGTGAGACGAATCGACTTGACGGTGAATTCCGGGAATTCGCGGACGAAGAGCGCCCGGTCCCGCTGAAAAACAATCCAGGCAAGGGCCTGATTCGACGTCGAAAGAGGTCCTCCCTTCGGAAGGTCCCAGTCCGGGACCGCCGGAAGAAAGGGCTCGTGATGGAGGCGCCGGTAAACGAACCTGGACCACAATGTCGTCCAGGGCTCGAGCATCGCAACGACCCCTCCCGGGCGGAGCACACGCGCGGCCTCCCGCAGGAAGGCCCGGGGACGCGTCACGTGATGAAAAACGTTCGTCATGACGATCGCCTTGAGGGCGTCGGCCTCGAAAGGCATCGCCTGTCCGTCGAAGGCGAGATCGACTCCCGGAATCATGAAAATCTCGGAACGCACCGCGCCGAGGACGAATTCATCCAGGAATCCTCCGCCCGCGCCGATCTCAACGATCCTGCCCGAACCCTCTGGAATTTCCCGGGCCAGAGTCTCGTACCACTCGCGGTACAGGCTCCGGAGCAGGGGCTTCTGCTCGATGATCCGGCGTCGCAGGTAAGTCATGACCGGATCGTCCAGGTCGAGCCCTCGGGTCAGGGGATGCTCGAGCAGGCGGGTGAGGAGCTTCAAGCCGAATCCATCATCGCCCGATCACCGGACACCGCCGAGAGTGCGCGCGCTATCGTGCGAGGTGCTCGCGCGCGGTCTTCGCAGTTCCCTCGTCGTGGAAGCCCTGCGCCATCACGAGGACCTTCATCCAGTAGATCCGGGACTCGTCGCGCCGGCCCGCCTGCTCGAGCGCGGAGGCCATTTGAAAATTCGCTCCATAGTGGCCGGGATTCTTCGCGAGAACCTGCCGGAAGTCCTCGGCCGCCTCGGCTGGCCGGTGGCGGGAGTAGAGAGCGTCCAACCCATCGCGCATCAGAGCGTCCTCGCCCCTAAGACCGGAACCCGCCAGGTGCGAAAGAGCGATCCGGGCCGTCCCGCTGTCGTTGATTGCCGTCGCCATCGCCGCCACTTTCTTCCACTGTTCGGCAGCTTCGTCCTTCCGCCCCGCCTGCTCCAGGGCCGCGGCGAGCTGAAAGTTGGCGCCGTAGTGGCTCGGCATCGCCGCAAGCGCCTTCCTGAAATCCTCCGCCGCCTCGGCGGGCTGGTGACGCTTGTAAAGGGCGTCGAGCCCGGCGCGCGTCCATCGGTCGCTTTCCCGGGCCGCGTGGCCGCCGCAACCGGCCGCCAGCGCGCCGGCAAGCGCCGCCAGCGCGAGGATTCCAAGCTTTCTGAATTTCATCGGGAGGGATTGTAGAATGCGCCCCCCAGAACAATCAACTTTGTAACCGTGCGAGGTCGCCGACATTCTTCTTGCGCCATGGAAGCGTCCGCCCCACAATGCGCGGGAACATGGCGAGCAGCGAAATTCAGCGCCCCCGAGCTCCCGGGGTCCCCCGGGCGCTCGTGTGGATGATCGCCGCCTCCTGGATGGTTCGCGCGCTCGTGATCAGCGTGTCGCCGTTCTACGGCTTCGACGAGCAATTCGCTCCCGAGGCGGCAAAGTCCTCCGTCTCCGCGCCGTTTGTCTCCGGGATGTCCATGCCGGAGCGCTGGCGAACGGTCCGCCGGCTGAGCACGGGCGACCGGCCCTTCTGGATTCTCGCGCACCTGCTCTGGGGAAGCCTCGTTCCGAGCGACGGTTCCGCCGCGTTCGTTCTCACGCTTCTCGCTTCCGGGGCTGCGCTGCTCGCGCTCGCGGGCGCCGCCCGCCGGATCGGCGGGAGCGACCTCGCCGTCCTCGTAGCCGCCGCCGGATCCCTGTCCCCGCTCGCGTTCCACTATTCCACTTCCGTTCTTGCGCCTCCCCTTTCCGCGATGTGGATTTGCATCGCCCTCTACGCGTTTTCCTCGCGAGGGTGGGCCGCGTCGGCCTGGCTCGCCGGCGGACTGTGCCTCGGTCTCGCCTTCGGAACGCACATGGGCGCGGGAGCGCCCATCCTGGGGTTGGGGGCCGCCCTCGCCGCGGCGGCAGTCGCGGCGGCCCGCTCGTCCCGCCTCCCGGTCCGCGAACGGATGAGGCGTCTCTTTCTCTGCCCGGCGGCGGCCGCCGCCGGCGCAGTCCTCCCGCTGCTGCTTCTCGAGGCGTGGGCCCGAAGCGCCGGAGAAACGTACCTGGGCCGCCTTCGTCATCACGAAAACCTCAACTACGCCGGCGTCGGGCCGTTCGGGCTCTGGGTCCGGCAGCTCTTCGAGCTCGATCCGATGATCGAAGTCGTCGTGGCGATTCTCCTGATCGCCGCAATCCGGAGAGGAAGCACGGTCCGCCGGCGAAAGGCCGCCACGTTCGGGGCGGCTCTCCTCCTCGCGCTCCTCGCAATCTCGTTCCAGGACGCTCCGCCGCGCGCCTTCGTGTCCGTCGCGCTATTCGCGGCGGTCGGCATCGCGCTCGCCGCGGCCTTCGGAGGAGGAAGGCCCCTCGTTTCGTCCGAAATCGATCCCGAACCTTCCCTTCCCGACGACGGAGATCGCGCTCCCCTCTCGCGCGACACCGTCCTCCTGGCCGCCGCCGTGACGGCCCTCGTCTTCACCGTCTGGCGGCCCGTGAGCTGCATGCCTCGCGTTACGTTTGCCGCGTGGCCGCTGATCGTTCTCGCGCTCGCGCTTGCGGCGAGGCGGTTCATTTTCCCGTCGCTGGCCCGGCCGCTCGCCCTTCTTGCGTGCATTCTCGCCCTGTCGGGCGCGTACGCGGTCCTCCGCCTGAGAAACATTCCGGCGCGCTCGGAGGCGGCCGAAGGCCGCCACCCCGGTTGGGTCAAGCTCGTCTATGAAGATTTTTGGGCCTTCGACGACCGGATGAGCGCCGCGGGCTGGCTCGCGACGCGCGCAAGTTTTCCGGTCGAGGTGATCGCCCCGACCGCGCAGCTCTATCCGATCGCGGCTTACGAGGAAGAGCCTTACAAGCTGCTCTTTTTCCGCGAAATGGTCCGGGACTTTCAACTCGGAGGAATCGTCTCCTGGCTCGAAGCGCCCTGGGCGGTATATTTCTTCGATCCCGGCCCGACCGTGCCGCCCGAAGCCGTCGCCGCTCGGCGGACTCTGCGTTCCCTCAGGGCCTCGCCTTGAGGCGCTCGCTCGCCGTCCGGGCCGTGCCTTCGTCGCGGAGCCGGGTGGCGATCGCCAGGACCTTCTCCCAGTAGGTTCGAGCTTCGTCGCGCCGGCCCTCCCGATCGAGCGCCGACGCAAGCTGGTAGAGGGCTCCGTAGTGCGAGGGGTTGCGCCGCAGGACCTCCCGGAACTTTTCCGCCGCGGAAGCCGGATCGCCGAGGCGGTAGAGATCGTCGAGCCCGAGCCGCATCCGCGTGTCGTCGCTGACGACGTCGGGCTGCGCCAGCCGATCTCGAGCGATCCGGATCGTGTCGGCATCCTTCGCCGACTGCGCCAGGGAAAGCATCCGCGCCCACACCGGCCGGGCCTCTTCGGGGCGTCCCGCCTCGTCGAGCGCCCGGGCGAGTTGAAACGTCGCGCCGTAGTGGTTTGGGCTCGCGCGCAGGGCTCTTCGAAAGTCTTCGACTGCCGCGTCCGGGGCTTTTCGCTCATACAAAGCGGCGAGCCCACGTTTCATCACCGCGTCGACGTCGTTGTCGAGGTCGGCCTCGGTCACGTGAAAGAGCGCGATCGACCCGCTCGGCAGCGCCACGGGCTTCAGGCGCCGGAGCCACGCGAACGGATCGCCCGGAGGCCAACAGCCTGCGAGATTGCTGCGCGAAATTGCGTACCATCCGGGCACCGCGACGTTCGGGTCCAGCTCGCGGATGCCCCAGTGGGACGGCCGCCCGCCTCCGAAGTACGAGAGATGCACCTCGGAAATCCCGCGCTTCCGCATTTCGCGGGCGAGGGCGGGAAGCCCCTGTCCCCAGTCCAGGTTCGAGTCGACGAGCCACCTGCCGGCGGCCGGGGTCCCGCCGAGAAGCGGATTGAAATAAGCCAGGAAGTCGGGATACGCGAGCAGGCCCGAGGCGACCGACGTGGCCAACAGCACGATCGCGACGGCCCGCGAAACCCGGCGCTTCAGACCGGCGAGCGCAGCCCCGGTCCCGAACGCGAGAAACGGAGCGATCGGAAGAACGCTGCGCGCGCCGATGTCGATCGACTGGGCC
>JBOGJO010000158.1:0-1003 GCA_050747885.1 Thermoanaerobaculia bacterium | reverse complement strand
ACGACGCTGAAGATCGCGGTGTTCGCTCCGATCCCGAGCGCGAGCGTTGTGACCGCCACGGCAGTGAATCCGGGGGTTTTCCGCATCGAGCGAAGTGCGTATCGGAGGTCCTGAAGAATTCCGGTCATCGAGCCTCCTCATTCGCTCCGGAGAACTTCCGCGGCGGGAAGACGGAGCAACCGAAAGGACGGGATGAGGATCGCGATTGTCGCGCAGAGGGCGAGAGCACCCGCGGCCGACGCAAGCGAGAACGGATCGGCTGCCTCGACCCCGAACAGCATTGCGCGGGCCACCCCCCCGAGCGCCAGAGCGGCGGCGGTCCCGGCGGCGACTCCGGCGGCGACGAGGCGGAACTGCTCCGAGAGCAGCAGGGCGATGAGTCCCGCGGGCCGCGCCCCGAGAGCCGTACGGATTCCCATCTCCCGCCGGCGGTTGGCGATCGAATACGCGGTGATGCCCGCAAGGCCCGTGCACGCGAGGACCAGGGCCGCGCCGCTGAACAGCGACAGCAGGATGAGGCCGAGTCGCCGCGAGGCGACGGCCGCGGCGATCAGCTCGTTCATCGAGCGGATCACCGTGGGTACCGAGGGATCGAGCTCTCGCGCCGCCCGCCGAGCCGCGTCGGCGAGGAGCAGTGGATCGCCGGCCGAGCGAAGGACGACGGTCACGGTCGACTCTTTCTGGCGCTGCGCGAGGTTTCCATAGATGATGGAGTCGGGCGGATCTTCGAGCCGCTGCGGATGCACGTCGCCCACGACTCCGACGACCGTCATCGGGCGCAGATCCCCATCCACGTTGCCGAACTCGATCGTCTGGCCGATCGGATCGCGGTCCCGGAACCGTCGGCGGGCCAGACTGTCGCTGATCACGGCAACGTGCGGAGCTTCGGCGGAATCCCGGGCGTCGAAGCTCCGGCCCCGAAGAAGAGGAATTCCCATCGATGCGAAGTAGCCGCCGGTGGCGAGCGCATAGTCCGCCGAGCCGGTTCGCGAAGGGTCACGGA
>JBOGJO010000157.1:0-3218 GCA_050747885.1 Thermoanaerobaculia bacterium | reverse complement strand
GAGCCGTCGCCGCCGCTCGAGCGGCGGTCACTCCCGCGACCCGCGCCTACTTTGCGAGGTACTGGGCGAACGGATTTGTCCCTCACCCAATCTCGCTGGCCAGGACCGCAGCCTGGTTTCTCCAGTCGGTGACCGGGTTCTTCCGCGGGTTTCTGCAGGTCCCGTTCCCCGGGATCTGGCTGGCCATGATCGCGGCAGGTGCCTTGTCGCTTCGGAAGGACCTTCGCGTTCTGCTGATGCTCACAGGCCCCGCGGGCGCGGCGTTGCTCGCCGCATTTCTCGGCCTGTACCCGTTCGCCGACCGGGCGCTCGCGTTCGCCGCGCCCGGACTTCTCGTTTTGACGTCGGCAAGCGCGTCGGCGCCGGAAGGTTGGCCCGTCCCCCTGCGGCGAGCCGCCGGCTACGGGCTCGCGGCGGTGATGGCGCTCCTGGCATCCGCGGGCCTGTTCGCGAGACATCCCATCGTCGACCCGGAGCCGACGAGGCCGCTCGTCGAGGAGCTCGCCCGAAGACAGGAACCGTCGGATGCGGTGTATGTCTACTACGGCGCGAGACAGGCCTTCTCCTTCTACGGACCGAGAGCCGGCCTTCCGATGGGCTCCGTCGTTCTGGGAGGTTGTCATCGGCTCCATCCGGCCGAGTATCTCGCCGAGCTCGATCCTCTCCTCGGCCACTCCCGCGCATGGATCCTCATCGCCCATGACCTGCGGCCCCTGAACGAGCGCGCTCTCCTGGTCGATTACCTGCGGCGAGTCGGCCATGAGCTTTCTTCCTACCAGGCGCCGGGTTCCATCCGAGGCAGGAACCCCGCGCTCTTCCTCTTCGACCTCTCGCGGCCGGCGTCCGCGGAAGATCGGGCCGCCGCGAGCTTCGTACCTCCTCTGTCGAAGGCTTCGCTCGCTCTGGCCGCGCGCTTCGGATGCGACGCGGGGCCCCAGGCCCCGGACCCACAGATTCCGTAATCGGACGAAGAAGATTTCCCCGGCGGGCGATTCGAGACGAGGGAGAGAGGGCACCAACGCGACCTCACAGTCCCGAGGGAACGCCGAGGTTTCGCCGTAGTATTCCGGCAGGCATGGATCTTCCTCTCGGCGGCACGGACCCACGGACGGCCCGGGGCGCTTCGGCCGCGCGCTGGGCAAGTCTTGCGCTGCTCGGCGCCGGAGCGATCCTTCGGCTGGTTCAGTATTTCGGCCGCGCCTCCTACTGGCTCGACGAGCTGCCGCTGGCGCGCATGATCGAGAGATTTTCGACCGTCCGACTGCTCACGCAACCCCTTCGGTTCCAGCAGGCGGCGCCTCCCGGATTCCTGGCGATCGAAAAGCTGATGCAAAAAATGTTCGGAACCGGCGAGTCTTCGCTGCGATTCCTGCCCGTCGCGGCTTCGATCGCCACGCTTGTCCTGGTCCACCGGATCCTGCGGCGAATTCCGGTCTCCGATTGGAGTGTCGCCGGCGGATGCGCTCTCGTCGCGTTCTCGCCCGGACTGATCTTCCATGGCGTCGAGCTCCATCCCTATTCCACCGATGTTGCGTGCGCGGCCGGGCTCGCCTTGCTCGCCGTCAAAGACCTCCCCCGGCACCGGCCGAGCGTGGCGCTTCTGGCCGCGGCCGCCGCCGCGCCCTGGTTTTCGAGCCAATCGGTTTTCGTCGTTTCCGCGATCGCCCTGGTCTTCGTCGGCGACGCGGCGACACGGAGGTTTCGCGGATCCGGGCGCGCCCTCGGATTCGCGGTCGTGGCGCTCACGAGCGCGGCCGCGGCGACTCTCGTTTCGCGGGCGCTCATCACGCCCAGAACCCTGTCGTACTTCCGTGAATTCTGGGGCCTCGGGTTCGCGCCCCCCGTTTTCCGAGTCGCCCTCTTCGGGGAATGGCTCGGGGGAGCCATCCGGGGGTTCTGGACGATGTTTCTCGAATTTCCGGCCCCGCGGGTCGGTCTGGCGCTTCTCCTGGCCGGTATCCTTTCGCGCTCCCGGAATCCGGGGGTCCTCGCCGTGCTGTTGCTGCCGGCTGCGGCGGCGCTGGCCGCCGCCTCGTTCCAGCTCTACCCCTTCCAGGATCGAGCCGTCGCATTCCTGGCGCCCGCCGCGATCGTGCTCTCCGCATCGAGCCTCGATCTTCTCGGGTTCTTTGCCGGGAGGGTGCGCGAGGTTGCCCGCGCCGGCGGCTTCGCCCTCCTCGCGGCTCTCGCGCTGATCGGCCTCGCGCGCCATCACCCTTTCTCGGAGCGGCAGGCGACGCGGGAGCTCCTGAAAAGGCTCGCCCGGCTGCGACAACCCGGAGATTCGATCTTCGTCGAGTCCGGAGCGAGGCAGGCTTTCGCGTTCTACGGCCCGCCGGCGGGTCTCACCCTCGACGGAGTGACGTTGGGCCCCTGCCGGGGGCCCGGCCCGCGGGCCTTCGCGGAATCCCTGGCTCCGCTGGCCGGACGGCGCCGCGTGTGGATCTTCGAAGCCGACCTTTTACCCTCGAACCGGGCGGACAAATTCTTCGACGCCTATTTGCCCGGTCGGGGGCGGCGGCTCTTCGCGATGGCCGGAGAACCGCGTCACGCGAACACGCGGGTGCTCCTCGTCGATCTCTCGGGAAAGCCCCGTTCCAACTGGCCGTTCGACCAGCCCGCGGAATCGCACCCGCGGCGGCGCCCCTCCTGCGTGGGAGGCCCCCGCGTGCCGGACCCCGAATTCGTGCCCTGAAGGCGGCGCTTACCCCTGGCTCATCAGGTTCAGAAAGTCCGCGTTCGTCTTCGTCTTGTCGAGCTTGTCGATGAGGAGCTCCATCGCTTCCACGGTCGAGAGCGGCGTGAGGACCTTTCGCAGGACCCAGACCCGGTTGAGCTCGTTCTTGTCGAGAAGCAACTCTTCCTTTCGCGTGCCCGACTTGTTGAGGTCGATCGCCGGGAAGACGCGCTTGTCCGACAGCTTGCGGTCCAGGTGCACTTCCATGTTGCCGGTCCCCTTGAACTCCTCGAAAATCACGTCGTCCATCCGCGATCCGGTGTCGATGAGAGCCGTCGCCATGATCGTCAGCGAGCCTCCCTCTTCGATGTTCCGGGCCGCCCCGAAGAACCGTTTCGGGCGCTGGAGGGCGTTGGAGTCGACGCCGCCGGAGAGCACCTTGCCGGACGGCGGCACGATCGTGTTGTACGCGCGGGCCAGGCGCGTGATCGAGTCGAGCAGGATCACGACGTCGCGCTTGTGCTCGACGAGACGTTTGGCC
>JBOGJO010000156.1:0-6613 GCA_050747885.1 Thermoanaerobaculia bacterium | reverse complement strand
GCCGAGTTCCGATTCCCGAGGGAACGAGTACCCGCCTGAAGCACTCTCCGCGAGGGAGGCGCCGAAGGCCCGCTCGGGGGCTTCCACGCGCCCGCTGGCGAGCGAAGCCCTACCCGGCGATCCCTCGCGCCGCTCGGGATTTAGCTCTTCGGACTCACGGCGGTGAGTCCTGCGCGCTAAACCTCCCGGAGCGCCGAGACGATCTTGAGCCGCGCGGCCCGGAAGGCGGGGAAAAAGCCCCCGAGGAGCCCCATCGCGAGCGAGAAGCCGATCCCGCCCAGGAGAAGCAGTTTCGGGCTCAGCTGAAAATTGAAGAGAATGTCGGAAAACGTCCGGAAGTTCTGCGTTCCCACGGGGGCCGTCAGGAACAACCGAACGGCCACGAGGGCGAACACGCACCCGACGAGGCCCCCGATCAGCGCGAGCGCCAGCGACTCCAGAATGAACGACATCAACAGGGCCCGGCGGGAAAATCCGAGAGCGCGCAGCGTCCCGATCTCTCTCGTCCGCGCGGTCACCTGCGCGTACATCGTGTTCATCGCGCCAAACGACGCGCCGATGGCCATGATCACCCCGACGAGCGTGGCCAGGATTTGAACCGGTTTCGCCGTCGCCATCTGCTCCTCGAAGTATTTTTTCTCCGTCTTGCCTTCCAGCTTGACGCGTTGGTCGCCCTTGACGCTGGCGATGATCCGGTCGCGCGCCGCCGAGTCGGTCGTTCGGATCATCACCGCCGAAAACCCGTTTCCACGCTTCGACTGCCCCTGAAGGTTGTGGACGTCGACCCAGATCTCCGAGTCGTACGGGGTCGAGGCGGCGTCGAAAATGCCGACCACCGTCCACCTCTCGGCGCCCGCGACGATCGATTTGCCGATTTGCGCGTTCTCGAACCGCTCGGAGACGCTCTTGGAGACCATCGCCTCGTCGGTCCCGGGCGCGAACATCCGGCCCTCCACGATTTTCAGGTCGGGACGAACCTCCATCGCGACCGGAAGGACTCCCCTCACCTGAAGGTTCGTCTTTTTCCCCGTCTTCTTCGGAATGTTCACGAGCACGACGAGCTCCGGCGAGGCCAGCGTCTCCCCTTTCGCGTCGCGTTCGATCCCGGGCAGAGTCCGGATCGTCTCGTACTGCTCGGGCAGGACGAAGGACTGCATTTCCGACTGGGCGCCGGTGCGCATGACGATGACGTTCCGGTCGGAGGTGGACCGGGTGAGCGTCTTCGTGATCCCCTCGGCGAGCGACATCACCATGAGAAACACCAGGACGACGAGCGCGATGACGAACACGGTCATCCCCGTCGACACCTTCCGGACGAACAGGTTGCGAAGGTTGTACTTCAGCGGGATCGCCATCACACCACCTGCCGAAGGCCGTCCACGACCTTGATCCGCGAGGAGCGGATCGCGGGAAAAATGCCGGACAGGATTCCGATGGAAACCGAAGCGATGAACGCCAGGAGAAGGGTCGAGCCCGTCACCCTGAAGTTGTAGGTGAAGGGCGCGGCCGGCGAGTGCTTCAGCCCCTCGACGATCGTCCGGACCAGCGGCACCGAGACGAGAACGCCCAGGATCCCCCCGAGCAGGGCCAGGACGACCGCCTCGAGGAGCACGATCGCCAGGACCTGACGGCGCAGGAACCCGAGGGCTCTCATCACGGCGATCTCGGTGACGCGCTCCCGAGCGGACATCGCCACCGTGTTCGCGACGATCAGCACGACGACGAACAGCACCATGATCGTGATGAACCGGATGAACATCTTCACGTTGCCGAGCATCTCGACGAACTGGAGCTGGAACTCTTTTTCCGACATCGCCTTCACGGGAGCCGAGGAATTTTCGAACATCTTGTTGATCGTTTCGGTCGCCGGCGTGACGGCCGCGGGCGAATTCGCCTTCACGTAGAAGATGCCCGTCTGCCCGCTGCGACCGAGGAAGGAGTTCTCGAGGTACTTGTTGTGAAAGAAAATGTTGGTCTCGTCGATCGAGGAGTACACGCCGCGCAAGACCAGATCCAGCGGGAGTGAAATGTAGGTCCCGCGGAGCTGGATGTGGTCGCCGAGCTTCCAGTGGTAGCGGTTCACGAGCTCCTGGCCGGCGATGAAGGAATTTCGCTCTTCCTGCCAGACCTTGATTTGCGCTGGATCGATCTTGTAATCGTCGAAGATCTTCGGCCAGACATCGGGGTCGGTCGACAGCTGGCCGAAGAAGTTCTCGGGCTTGTCGTCCTTGTAGATGCCCCCGAACCAGATCTCCGGCGCGACGGCGACGATGCCCGGCACCTGCTCGATTCGCTGGCGGTAGGCGAGCGGCATGAAATTCGCGAGACCCGTCGCGTGCTGAACGACGATGCGGTTTCCGCCGGCGTTTCGATCGTACGAAAGGGCGTTCAAGAGCGAGGTGAGGATGACGATGAGCACGAGCACCATGACGATCGACGCCATCGTCAGGAACGTTCGGGTCTTCTTGCGGAAGACGTTCTTCCAGATCAGGCGGAAGAATTTCACGGCCGATCCGCCGCGACGGCGCGTCCGGCGCTGTCGACGAGAACGCCCTTTTCGAGGTGCACGAGCCGGTGTGCCGAGCTCGCCGCTTTGAGGTCGTGCGTCACCATGACGATCGTTTTTCCGAATTCCTGGTTCAACCGGCTGATCAGCGTCAGGATCTCGTCGCCCGACTTCGCGTCGAGATCGCCCGTCGGCTCGTCGGCGACCAGGAGCTTCGGATCGCTCACGACCGCCCGCGCGATCGCGACGCGCTGCTCCTGCCCTCCGGAGAGCTGGCGGGGGTAGTGATCCATCCGGTCGGAGAGGCCGACGATCGCGAGGGCCGCCCGCACGTGCTCCCGCCTCTCCTTCTTCGAGAGGTGCGTCAGAAGCAGCGGGAGCTCCACGTTCTCGAACGCGGTCAGGACCGGAATCAGGTTGTAGAGCTGGAAGATGAAACCGACGGTGTTGGCGCGCCACCGCGCCAGGTCGGTCTGCGAGAGCTTCGCGATGTCGGTCCCCGCCACGACGATGCGCCCGCGCGTGGGCGAGTCGATTCCGGCGATCAGGTTGAGAAGGGTCGTCTTTCCCGAGCCCGACGGGCCCATGAGCGCGAGGTACTCGCCCTGCGGGACGGCGATCGAGAGGTCCTGCAGGACGACGACTTCCTCCACTCCCCGGCGGTAGATCTTCGTCACGTGGTCGATTGAAATCAGGGTCTCGGCCATCTCACTCTCCCTTGATCTTCACTTTTTGCCCGTCCTTGACCGCGGCCTTCGCGGCGTCGGCGACGAGCTTTTCGCCCCCCTGCAGGCCTTCGAGGACTTCCACCTGCCCCTGGTTCTCCTGGCCGGTTCGGACCGTCCGGAAGCGGGCCCGGCCGCCCGCGACGAAAAACACGCCGGAGCCGTTTTCGCGGGCAACGAGCGCCGACTTCGGAACCAGAACGTGCGACTTCGTCTGCGCCCCCACCGTCGGCTTCTCGGTGAAGTTCACGTGCGCGGACATGTCGGGAAGAATGTTGTCGTCCTTGTCTTCGATGGCAACCTTCACCTTCACGGTTCCCTTCGAGCGGTCGGCGGTGGGAATGATCTGCAGAAGAGAGCCGTGGTAAGCATGGTCCGGATACGCATCGAGCACGATCTCCGCGGGCTGCTTCGGGTGAAGCCGGCTGAGGTTCGATTCGTTGATGTCCGCCCCCACGTAGAGCGAGGAAAAGTCCACCAGCGTGACGATGGCGCCGCCGTTCGCGGAGCCCTGCCCGGGCGAGCCGAACGGCGAAACCGCCTCGCCGACATGGGCGCGCTTGGCGATCACGCGCCCGGAAAACGGCGCGCGGATTTCCGCGTAATCCTCCTGGGCCTCCGCGTAATGAACCCGGGCGCGGGTCGACGCTTCGGCCGCGACGGCGGCGTCGACGCTCGACTGGGGAGTGAGGCCCGCCCTCAACAGCGCCTTTTGCCGCGCGAGCTCCGCGGAGGCGTTCGTCCACGCGGCCTTCGCGTCGGCGAGCTGGGCGTCGAGGTCCACCTTGTCGAGTCGCGCGAGGACCTGGCCTTTTTTCACGCGGTCCCCCTCTTCGACGTAGAGGGCGACGATTCTCGACGTGATCTTCGGGGACAGGTCCGCCTTCGTGTCCGCCTCGACGTATCCCGTGGCCGAGAGGATCGTGGCCGCCTGTCCTTCGGTCACGACGGAAGCCGTCACCGTTTCGACCGTCGTCACCGACCAGACCCGGGTCGCGAGCAAATAGATCGCCGCCCCCGCCGCAAACGCCAGGACTGCGAACAAGATCAACGTCCCAAAGGGTTTCCGAGAGCTTTCCGGCTCCCGCTCGCGGTTGATTCGGAGGGCGGACAGGTCGTCTTTCGCTTCCACGACTCTCATTCTACGCGAAAGGTTGAACCGGGTTTAATCGAGCCAGACATGAAATCCCACGGCGATCACGAGCGCGATCATGAGGCGGAAGTGCCAGCCCCGAGCCCTCGATCGCCCGGGCGCCTTCACACCTTTCAGGGCCAGACCGAGCGCCGCCTGAAAAATCATCAGCAGGAGCGCCGCCGTCGCAAACCGCAGCCCGGCGCCATTGACTCCCCTCATTCGACGAGCCTGCATCGGGAGCCAGGCGTGGACGAAGGAAACGACCGGAAGAAGAAACCCCGTCCAGAAGTGGGGCCACAGCGGGCCTGGCCGGAGGAGGTAGGGAAACGAGATCTCGATCGCGAGCGCGATCACGGCGATCCACCCCAGGGCGACACTCACCGGAACGGCGCTCATGGGACCAGTCTGAAGCCTGTACCGCGAGACAGGGTCAAGTTTTTTTTCGAGAAAATCGCTCAGGAGCGCTTGGCGATCCCCGCCGTCCGCCGCGAAACCGGACAGGCGGGATCGGGGCGGCCCTCGAGCCGGCGGAGCGCGGCAACGAGCCGGGCCTCGATCTCCTCGAGAGATTCGATCTTCGTTCGGATGCTCCCGAGCTTGCGCTTCGCAAGCTCGACGACCCGCCGCAACCCCTCACGGCCGGCAGCCGGGGGACGCGCAATCGACGCGTGAAGCGGGCAAAGCTCCCGCACTTCCGTCAGGGTGAAGCCCAGGCGCTGGCATTCCCGGACGAAGCGGAGACTCTCGACATCGGACTCGTCGTAGATGCGGTAGCCCGACTGCGTCCGAGCCGGCTTGCGAAGGATCTGCCGCCGCTCGTAAAAACGAATCGTCTGGATGTTGACTCCGGCTTGCCTCGCCAGCTCACCGATTCGCATCTTTCGCGACGAACCGACCTCCGACGTCGAGCTTATCGCACGAATCTTGCAGGACTCATTTGACCCGGAGGTTCTGACATGCTGAAAAAGACTCTTTCAGTCCCGCAGCTGATCTTCATCGCCGGCACGCGAGCTGCTCTCGGAGCCGGAGTCGCTCTTCTGGCGTCGAAAAAACTTTCCGTCAAACAGCGCAAGACGTTCGGCTGGACGCTCGTCGGGCTCGGGGCGGCCACCACGCTTCCCGCGGCCAGGATTCTGCGGGACGCCTGAGGCTCGGCGCCGGGCCTCAGTCCCAGGCGCCCAGAAGGCGCCGCAGGGCGATGATCTCTCCCAGGTGATAAGCGGCGTGGTCGGCGGCCAGCAGGACCTCGCGAAGGTACGTCTGGCCGCTGCCGCGCGGGATGCGGGAGGCAAGCTTCACCTTTGGATCCGCGGCCAGCCGCTCGAGCGCCCGCCGGTCCTTTCGATAAGCGGCCACGCTGTTTCTCCAGGCGCGCGCGTTCGGGGGCGCGGGCCGGGCGGGCCAGTAATCGTCGGGCCACTTCGGCGCCCGATAATCCGGGTCGCGGCAGAAGTCCAGGATGTCGCGCTGGGCAAGGCGAAGGTGTTCCAGCAGCTGCCACAGCGAATACGGGAGATTCTTGCGCCGGACGCCTCGAAGCTTCGCGGGGACGCCCCGGATGGCCCGGTCGAAATCGACGTGAGCATCTCCCCAGCTCAATACCCTGACGAGTTGCTCCCGAATCGGGTCGCTCTTCTTCATGACGATTCCTTTCGATCCGCGCCTCGCCCGCCATTCGAGTCCGCCGGCCCGCGGCCCTCCTCCAGGATCTCGACGACGCCGGTCTCCAACGAATACTCCGCGCCCACCACGAGGAGCCCGTCCTCGCGGATCAGGTTCTCCAGAATTTCGGAGCCGTGCCGGAGGTGATTCACCGAGACGCCGACGTTGGCCCGGACCGCTTCCCGAACGAGAGCGGACCGGTCGTTTCGGAGGTTCGTCTTGAGAAGGCTCTCGACCGACGGCCGCACGCGGTTGACGATCGAGCGGAGATTCGGGGACTGATGGTCGGCCGGCCGCTCCAGCTCCTCCAGCGTCGCCAGGATCGCGCCGCACTGCGAATGCCCCATCACGACGACGAGCCGGACGTCGAATTTCGAAGCCGCGAATTCGACGCTTCCGACCTGCGACGGCGCGACGATGTTGCCCGCCACGCGAATGACGAACAGGTCGCCCAGCCCCTGGTCGAAAACGATCTCCGCCGGCACCCGCGAATCCGAGCAGCCGAGAATGATCGCGAACGGATTCTGCCAGCTGGCACGCTCCGCCCGGAAGGCGGCCTCGCGGCCCGTGCGGCAGGCCGCGAAG
>JBOGJO010000155.1:0-5752 GCA_050747885.1 Thermoanaerobaculia bacterium | reverse complement strand
GCACAGGGCGGCGCCTCAGCAGCACGCTCAGCCCCGCGAACACAAGGCGGCGCCTCAGCAGCACGTTCAGCCCCCCGAGCACAGGGCGGCGCCTCAGCAGCACGTTCAGCCCCGCGAGCGCCAGGCGCCCCCGCCTCAGAATCCCAGAAGCGCTCCTCACGGTCAGATGTCCCCCGGGCAAGGGCAGAGAGCTGCTCCCGGCCAGAGGAGGCCGCCGGAGCCAAAGAAGCACGAAGAGGCGCCGCCGCCTTCCCCGCATTGATGTGCGGGAGCCCGGCTTGCTTTGGCCGAGCCCGGTGACGGAGCGCGATTCGACCTCTCGCGCTCCGGGGAAGCGCTTCGCTCCCTGCCGGAAACCCGGAACGCGCACCTCGTCGCCGTGAGCGGGTGGGATCGCGCCGAGAACCTTCGCAAGTCGATCGAGGCTGGAATTGAGCACTTCGTGACAAAACCGGCGGACCCCGCCGTTCTCGAACGCTTGCTCGCGGGGCTCGCCCGGGCGTGAGTCAAGACGCTGGTGGGCGGTGCAGGATTCGAACCTGCGGCATCCTGCGTGTAAAGCAGGCGCTCTCCCGCTGAGCTAACCGCCCCGAGCCATGTCGATCTTAGCCCGAGTCGATCTTCGCGGCGTTTCCACGAGCTCGGCGGAAGGAGAGGTGCGACGACTCGTGGTAACCTCCGCATCGCGGTGGCGAAGAGAGAGGCGGCGCAGCGGATGATCGCGCTCGATCTGTCGGCGGAAGCCGCCCGCGTCGTGCGCGCGTGAACGCCGTCCTCTTCTGGATTCTCTTTTCCCTCGGGGCTCTTTCGGTCGCCGGCTTTCTGACGCGGGCGCTTCGAAAAGGCGGTTTCGATCGCGACGCCTTCCCGACTCCGGCGAGAAAGAATGCGGCGATCTTCCTTCTCGTCCTGGTGCTGCTGGTTTGCGTGGTCGCGCCGTTTTCCGTGGGCCTCTCGGGCCGGCCCGCGAACGCCCGGGAGCTTTCCGTCGGTTCCGCGTTTGCCCTTCACGCGGTTTTTCTCGTTTTCCTGGTCGCGTATTACCTTCTTTCCGGACGGATGCCGCTTGCGGACTACCTCGCGATCCGAACCCCCCGGCCGATTCGGATGCTCCTGGTCGGCTTTCCCATCGCCGCGTTCGCGTGGGGATTGTCGATCCTGGGAATGCTCATCCTTCAGACCGCTCTCGGGCACGGCGGGGCGCCTGCGAAGCCGGAGGTTTCCCCGATCATCCCCTGGATTGTGGCCCTCCCCGTCTCTTTCAAAGTCGCCATCGTGGTCTCGGCGATGGTGTTCGAGGAGGCGTTCTTCCGATCATTCCTTCAACCGAGGATCGGCGCCGTCGGGGCGACCCTGTTTTTCACGCTTGCGCACGGCGTCTACGGACAGCCGCTGCTCCTCGTCGGGATCTTCATTCTGGCGTCCGTTCTCGCGCTGACGTTCGAGCTCTACCGAAACGTCCTGCCCGCGGTCGTCGCGCACGGCGCATTCGACGCTTTCGAGATCTTCGTCCTGATTCCCTTTGCGCTCGGGCTCTGACCCCCGGGGTGTCACACCGGGGCTTTTTCGTATCCGGTGAAAACGACGACGTCGTTGCCGCGCGCTTGACCGTGGGAGCCGGGAGAGGTCTTTTCCCAGGCTCGGGCAATCGCCGCCGCCGATGCGCCGTCTGACGTGCGAATCCTGCCGACGTAGGAGATCTGGTCGCCTTTCTGGAAGAACGCGAAGCGGTCTCCTCTCCAGGCGGCGGCGAGCTTGTCGGGGTCGGGAGCGGCGCCGCGCCGCAGGAGGAACCTCAAAGTCCATTCCCCGAGCGTGTCGGTGTATACGGGCGCCGCTCCGGGCGGGGCCGGGAGTCTGGCCGGAAGCAGATGGGGGGCGCCGACAATTTTCGAGCCGGGGTGGAGGATTTCCGCCGTCGAGACGGGAGGGTCTTTCCAGAGACCGTCGATCGCCTTCCACCCTCCCCGCTTCTTCCAGGCGCGGACGTAAGCCGTTCCCTCGCTGTAGGGAAAGAAGAGTTGCTGCGTGAAAAACTCGGGGACGTTCTTGGCCTCCGGGTCGAGATCCGCAAGGCCCGCCGTCAGAAGGGGCGCCAGAGCCGCCTCGACTCCGTCTTCGGCCCCGGGGATCTCTCCCACTGCGCCCTCGATCATGACTTCCGTCGCTTCGCCCTCGAGCAGGCTCTGGAGCGCGAGGGCGGCGTCGCCGTCGTCTCGAAGTTCCCGCATCCGGCGGTCGAGGGCGAGGTACTGATCCTGCAAGGCGTGCGTCAGCTCGTGCGTCAGGAGAAGGCCTTCTTCCGATTCGCCGAATTCCGAGAGCCGTTCTCGTCCGGAGCGGGAGATGAAGAACTTCCCGGCCGCCGGGTCGTAAAAGGCGAGGACCTGGGAGCCGTAGAAGTCGAGGAGGCGATTCTTGAGGTCCGCGAGGTCGCCGGGAGAGATCGCGCCGAGGGCCGAAAGCGACCGGAAGTAATTCTCGCTGCCGGTCGCGAGGCCCTCGTCGAATTTTTTCGCCAGATCGGCCCGTAGCCTCGCGGGGTCGATTTCCTCGGCCGGAACGGAGCGCCGGAAGGACCGCCCGCGCACCCTTTCGACGGTCTTTTGGGCCTGTTCCAGACCCGGCGTAGCGGCCGCCCGGGCTGCCGCGGCGGCCAGGAGGACCAGGAGTCCAACGACCCCGAACCGGCGATTTCTCCGGCCTGCCATCTTGCCGCATTCTCGCATATCGAGTATCTTTCCTGCGAAACCAAACGATGAAAGCGCAGCAGGTTCCCCCCGTCACTCTGTCGATCGCAAGCTCGTTCGACAACATCGAGCTCGCCCAGTACATCTGCGATCACATCCTGAAGCCGTGGAAACTGTCCGCCGACACGACCCATGCGATTTCGATGGCCCTGCGCGAAGGAATGGCCAACGCCATCAAGCACGGGAACGCGGGGGACTCCGGAAAGCGCGTTTCGATCACGATGGAGGTCGATCACGACGTCTTTCGGATGAGGATCGGCGACGAAGGGCAGGGCTTCCGGCCGGACGAAGTGGCCGATCCACTGGCGCCGGAGAACCGCCTGAAGACGTCCGGCCGCGGGATTTTCTACATGAAGACGTTCATGGACGATGTACGATACGATTTTTCACTCGGCGGAACCCAGGTCGTGCTCGAAAAGAAACTGGTCGCCGCCGGACAGGATTGAACAGGACGAAGAGGAGGCCGAGGAATGAAGGCGAACTTGCGGGAGTCGGGAAATGTTTCAGTCATCGAGCTGAAGGGAAAAATCACGATCGGCTCGGGCGACATTCAATTGAGGGACACGATCACGAAGCTGCTCGACTCGGGAAAGAACCAGATCCTCGTCGAAATGAAGGAAGTGACGGCGATCGACTCCTCGGGGATCGGGGAGCTCGTCGGCTGTTACACGACCGTGACGAACAAGGGCGGTAAATTGCGCCTCCTCCACCTTCCCCCGAAGATCCAGGACGTCCTCACCGTCACCCAGTTGATCACCGTCTTCGACGTGTACGAGAACGAATCGGAAGCCGTCGCCAGCTTCGGAGCTTGACCCCAGTCCGGAAGGCGGCGAATTCTTTCGAGAGGTTTTCCAACCGCCTCCGTCCCGTCCTCGAACAAAGATTGACCGCTTCGATCCCGGCGGACGAAAGCCGGCTTTCCGAAGCCATGCGGGGAGCCCTTCTCTCGTCCGGGAAAAGGATCCGGGCTCTCGTGGCGGTGGCGTCCGGGCTCCTCTTTCGAGGGCCGGAGGACGCGCTCCTGGACTTCGGAGTCGCCCTCGAAGCCGTTCACGCGGCCTCCCTCGTTTTCGACGACCTTCCCTCGATGGACGACGGCTCCGTTCGACGAGGCGCGCCGGCTCTGCATCTCCGGTACGGCGAATCGACCGCCATTCTCGCGGCCATTTCGTTGATCAATCGGGCGTTCGAGATTCTGGCGGGATCTTCGGGGCTGCCTCCGAGGATCCGGGCCCGGCTCGTCGCCGAGCTTTCGCGGGCGGCCGGGGAGAGAGGCTGCTGCCGGGGTCAGGATGCGGACCTGTCGTCGGACCCGCGCCTGGCGGGCCTCGCGGAATTGGAACGCATTCACGCGTTGAAGACGGGCGAGTTGTTCGTGGCGGCGGCCCGGGGAGGGGCCATCGCCGCGCGAGCCTCGGAGGAGGAGGTCGAGGCGATGACCCGTTACGCCAAGAACCTCGGCCTCGCGTTTCAGATCATCGACGACCTTCTGGAACTCGAGGAAGATCAGACTCGGACGGGGAAAAAAGCTCACGGGGAGGGGCATCGCGCGAATTTCGCGAAGATCCTCGGGAAGGACGTTGCCCGGACCATCGCGGCGGAGCTCACCGAAGCGTCCGCCGGCGCGGTCTCGGCGCTCGGGCGCCGAGCGGTCCCCCTGGCCGATCTCGCGTACGCGTTGCGGGACCGTCGCTCATGAGCCGGGAGACACCGCCGCCTCCCACCCTCGAGGAAGTGCGCGGAAGGCTGCGCTCGCAGGGCTATCTCGATTCGGGGATCGAGCGGGCGATTTTCACGGCGCCGAGGGCCTCGGGCGCCGTCATTCCCACCGTGATCTCGGGCGCCGTCGCTCTGGCGACCGCATCCGCCGCGGCCGTGGCGACGCGGGGCGCGGCCACGCCCGCGGCCGGCGTGTTCCTGCTGTTTCTCGTTCTTCTGGCCGCGGAGCTGCCGGCGGCGGCGGCGGCCGGCGCCGCGTTGTACGTCCTGTCCCGCGTGTTTCGCGCCCCCGAACATCCGAACCGCGCCGCGGCCCTTTCGGCGGCCGCGGCCGCCGCCCTCGTGTTTCTTTTCTATTGGGCCGGAGTCCGCGGCTTGCCGCCCGGCGGCCACGGTCATCCGGTTCTCGCCCTGATGCCCGTCTGCATCGCGGCGTTCTATTTCGCGCGGGCCGCCCGCGCCACGTCTCTCTCTCTGATCTTGCGGCGGCACGTCTCCGTTCCGGACCGTCCCGCGTTTCGCCGGGGATTCGTTCTCGCTCTCGTCGCGGTCCTGGCGGCTTCGTCGGTTTCGACCTGGAAGGGGAGCCGGGCGGAACGCTTTCCGACGCTCGCGGTTTCGCCGCGGCGAATTCCTCTCGTGGTGGTCGGGCTGGATGGCGTCGCTCCCCAGTCCCTCCTGCTCCTGGCTTCGGGCGCCCCGTGGGTGACCTGGACGCGGCCCTCGGGGCCGCCACCGGAGGTGTGGACGACGATCGCGACGGGAGTCGGCCCCGGCCGGCACGGTGTCGCGGCGTTCGAGCGCGTGTCGCTCCTGGGAAGCGTCGCTCTGCGTCCACCGGCTTTCACGGGCTGGATCTTCCGCGGGCCCCTGCGCTGGGCCGGGGCGGCCGCACGGTTGCCGGTTTCCGGGGCGGAGCGGCAAGCGTACGCATTCTGGGAGGTCGCGAGCCGGGCCGGAGTCGCCTCGGCGGCCGTCAACTGGTGGGCCTCCGAAGGACTCGCCGGCGCGGAGATCCTCGACAATGCCGACGTCGCCGCCCATGTTCGAACGGGCGCCGAGGACGACGGGTTCGCGATCGCGCGCTTCCGCGAGATTCGGGGGCGGATGCGCCCGCTTCTCGCGGCGATCTACCTTCCCGGCGCCGACATCGATCGCGGGCCGCTTTCCGATGAGGCTCGCCGGTTCGTGGAGCAGGAAAGGGGGAAGGCTGGGGCGGGGGAAGAGAACCTGTGGATCATCGCCGATGCCGGCAGGTCGGGAAACGAAGGGGCCGCGGCGTT
>JBOGJO010000154.1:0-4918 GCA_050747885.1 Thermoanaerobaculia bacterium | reverse complement strand
GCGACATGCAGGACATCGAGTTCACGATCGAGAGCGGCAAGCTCTACATCCTCCAGACGCGCAACGGAAAGCGAACCGGATTTGCCGCCGTGAAAATCGCCTGCGATCTCGTCGAGGAGAAGCGGATCTCGCGAAAGGAGGCGCTCTCCCGGGTCGACCCGGAACAGCTCTCGCAGCTGCTCGCGCCGGTCTTCCCGATGGCGGAAAAGGAGGAAGCCGTCGCCGAGGGACGCCTGCTCGCGCGCGGGCTGCCCGCGGGCCCCGGCGCCGCCTGCGGTCGGGCCGCGTTTTCCGCGGAGCGCGCCGTCGAAATGGCCCAGCGCGGCGACCCCGTCATTCTGGTGCGCGCGGAGACTTCGCCCGAGGACATCCTCGGCATGGCCGCCTCGAAGGGCATTCTGACCTCGCGGGGGGGAATGACCTCGCACGCCGCCGTCGTCGCCCGCGGGATGGGCAAGTGCTGCGTCGTCGGCTGCGGGGAGATCACGATCGATCCCCGATACGCGCGCTTGACCTCCCGGGGACACATGGTTTCCGAGGGAGACTTTCTGTCGGTGGACGGGACGACGGGCGAGGTCCTCTCGGGTCAGCTTTCCACGCGGCCGTCGGAAGTCATCCAGGTGGCCGTCGAGGGCAAGATCAAACCGTCCGACTCGAAAATCTATCAACAGTTCGCCCGGCTCCTCGGGTGGGCCGACGAGATCCGAACGCTCGGCGTCCGCGCCAATGCCGACACCCCGCGAGATGCCCATGTCGCGCGCGCGTTCGGCGCCGAAGGAATCGGTCTGTGCCGAACGGAGCACATGTTTTTCGAAGAAGAGCGCATCACGGCGGTGCGCGAGATGATCCTCGCGGATACTCCGGAAGAGAGAAAGAAGGCCCTCTCGCGGATCCTTCCCATGCAGAGGGGAGACTTCGCGGGAATTTTCCGCGAGATGCGAGACCTTCCCGTCACGATCCGCCTCCTCGACCCGCCGCTCCATGAATTCCTTCCCCGCGAGCCCAAGGCGCTCGCGGCCACCGCGAAGGAAATGGGCGTGTCGGTCGAGGTGCTCAAGGGGAAAGTCGAAGGCCTGTCCGAAGCGAATCCGATGCTCGGGCACCGAGGCTGTCGACTGGGACTGACGCACCCCGAGATCTACGAAATTCAGGTCCGGGCGATTCTGGAAGCCGCCGTCGAGGTGGCGCGAAGCGGAATTCGTCCGATCCCGGAGATCATGATTCCCCTCGTGGGGACCGTCGCCGAGTTCACGGTCCTTCGCGACATGACCGACCGGATCGCCCGGGAAGTGTTTCGGGAGAAGGGGCGCCGGGTGCCGTACCTCGTCGGGACGATGATCGAGATTCCCCGCGCGGCCCTGCTGGCGGCCGAGATCGCCGCCGAGGCGGAGTTTTTTTCGTTCGGCACGAACGACCTCACCCAGATGACGTTCGGGTATTCGCGCGACGACATCGGCTCGTTTCTGCCGCACTACCTCGAGGCGGGGATCCTTCCGAACGATCCCTTCGCCTCGATCGACGCCGACGGGGTCGGACAGCTCGTCGCCCTCGGGACCGAGCGCGGCCGCTCGGCCCGGCCAAAGCTGAAAGTCGGCGTTTGCGGCGAGCACGGCGGCGACCCGTCTTCCATCGAATTCTTCCACCGGACGGGACTCGACTACGTGTCGTGTTCTCCCTACCGGGTTCCCGTCGCCCGATTGGCGGCGGCGCGGGCGGCTCTCGCGACGGGCGCCGTTTCATCGACCGCCTGAAGGTTCGATGCCGAAGATCCGCGCTCTCGATTCCCGGACGATCGACCGAATCGCGGCCGGCGAAGTCGTCGAGCGGCCCGCCTCCCTCGCCAAGGAGCTGATCGAGAACTCTCTGGACGCCGGCGCCACGTCGATCGAGATCGACCTCACGGAGGGCGGGATCGGATCGCTCCGGGTGCGCGACGACGGTTGCGGGATGTCCCGGGAAGACGCGCTCCTTTCCCTCGAGCGGCACGCGACGTCGAAGATTCGAACCGAGGAGGACCTCGTCGGCGTGTCGTCCTTCGGATTTCGCGGGGAAGCCCTGCCGTCGATCGCGTCGGTGTCCCGCTTCACCTTGACGACCTCGGACGGTTCGGGCCCCGGCGGCACGCGGCTGCACCTGGACTTCGGCGGCCCTCGCCGCGAAGAGCCCGCGGCCCGCCCGCGGGGCACCGACGTGCTCGTCGAGGACCTCTTTCGGAAGACCCCGGCGAGAAGGAAGTTTCTCAAGACCCCCGAAGGCGAGGCGAGGGAGATCTCGAGAGTCGCGACCCGCCTGGCCCTGGCTCATCCCGGAGTTCGCTTCGCGCTGCGCTCGGAGGGCCGCGAGGTGTTCGACCTCGCGCGCGCCGCGGGCTGGGCAGAACGCGGCGTTCAGCTTTTCGGACGGGAAGCGCTCGGCGACCTTCTCCCGTTCGAGGCTCGGTCCGGGCCGCTTCGGCTCTCGGGACTGGCGACGCGGGGATCGATCACGTTTGCTTCGAGGCGGCTCCAATTCCTTTTCGTCAACTCGAGGGCTGTCGAGGACCGCGGCGTTTCGCGCGCAATCCAGCAGGCGGCCAAAGAGGCCATCCGGACCGATCGCCACCCGGGCGTTTTTCTCTTTCTCACGGCCCCCGAGGGAACGGTCGACGTGAACGTTTCACCCGCCAAGACGGAAGTCCGGTTCGCTCAGCCTTCCGAGGTCTACCGCCTCGTCTTCCACGGCGTTCTCTCGGCGCTCACGGCAGGCAAAGAAGAGCGGCGGCTCGTGCCCGTTCCGTCAGCCGACTTTTCGGTCGCGGAGGCGACCGAGCTCTACGCCGCCGGACCGGAGCGCCCCCCGTCGGAGCGCCGGGTGCGGCAGGAGGCGGCCGGGCCGGCGTCCTCGGGCGTTCAGGTGCGGATCGCGGAGGCGGACCCGATTCGCGCCATCGGGCAGTACGACGAGTCTTTTCTTCTTGCCGAAGGCTCGAACGGTCTGCTCGTGCTCGACCAGCACGCCGCGCACGAGCGCGTGCTCTACGAGAAGTTCCGGGACCGGATTCGAAAAGGCCGGGCCTTTTCGCAGGCGCTGCTGACCGGGGCCGTTTTCGAAGCGTCGCCCGAGGAAGCCTCGACCCTCGAGGAGAGCCGCGAGCTGCTGGCCGCCGCCGGGTTCGAGATCGAGGCGATGTCCGGCCGTTCCTGGGCGATCGCCGGAGTGCCCTCCGAGGCGTCCGGGCGCGACCCCGCCGCGTTTCTCCGCGACATCCTGGCGGAAATTCTCAACGGGTCCCGGGAAATCGAGATGCGCCGCGACCGGATCGCCGCCACCGTCGCCTGCCGTTCGGCGGTCACGATCCACCACCGGCTGGCGCTCCCCGAGATCGAAAGGCTGCTCGCCGACTGGGTCAAGTGCGAGGACCGGTTCACGTGCCCGCATGGCCGGCCCGTCGTGCTTTCGGTCTCCGACTCCGACCTGCTGGCGTTCTTCAAGCGGAAGTAGCGTCTCGCCGTCAGCTGGCGACGCTTGCGCGAACGGGGGTCGAGGGACGCAGGCTGGCCTCGGGCGAGATCGTTCCGGGGCCCGGCGGACTGAGGGTCAGGATCGCGCGCCCCTCGCCTCGGAGAGTGCGATAGATCGCCCGGATGTCCGGCGCGCTGATCGAGAGATCCCGGAGATGGGCCGTGAGAGCGGCTTCGTCTTCGAAGCGGCGCCAGGACCGCGCCTCTCCCGCGGGTACCGGTTTGACGAGGTATCCCAGTCTTCCGAGCGAACCGACGAGAATTTTCACCGCAGCCTCCTTCCGGCATTGAACCTTCGGCGGATGAAGCCGAAGGGTGAATCGGAGAACGATCTCTCGAACATCTCGACGTTCGGGGGATTGCAATTTGGATGCCTAGGAGGGACCTTCGGGGAGCCGCGGGCGGAACGCGTGTTTGGCAAGAGCAACGACGAGCCGCCTCTTCGGCTTCAGATGTCCGAATGCGTAGAGGTGATGGCTGGCCTCGGGTTTTGCGGCGAGCTCCTCGTCTTCAATCTTCAGCATCTCGATTGTTGCCCGGCAGCCTTCGGGGGAATGTGCCCACTCCCGGGAAATCGCGGGAAAGACGAGGTCGACAATCTGGCCGCCGTACGGTCTCCATTCCTCGATGTCGAAGAACTCGCGGACGAACCCGGCAATCTCGTCGGACCGGATCGCTTCCGACGGATCGTCGGCCGCGATCGGCGCTTCGAGAGTCCGCGCGAGCTTGATTTCCGGGGGGAGCCGGTCGAGCACGGATTGCGCCAGGTCGAGCATTCCGGGCTTCCAGTGAAAACGCGACGGGCCGACGAATTCATCGACGTAGATCGCGGCGCCTGGCTGGAGCGAGATCGCGAGCCGGCGAAACAATCTCTCCAACGCGGACACGTGGTGAAGAGACTGATGGAAGAAGACGACGTCGTAACGGCCTCGCTCGATCTTCGGGTCGTTGAAGTCGCCGACGCGGAAATGGGCGCCCGGGATTCCCTCCTTCCGGGCTTCCTCCGCCGCGTCCGCGACGGAAGCCGGGGAAAGATCGAAAGCGTCCACCTCGCGCGCAATTCCGAGGCGGACGACCCACCGCTCGAAGGCCCCGAGGCCGCATCCCCAGGAGATCCCGCGCTCGTAGGGCACGGAGGAATGAAGGCGCCTGAATCGGTCGAGGGTCCATTCGAGGGGGTTGCCGCCGATTCGCCGGTTGATCGCCTCTCGGCACAGAGGGTGAGCCATCCAGAACGCCGGATCGAGCGTCACGGTGCGGCGGTTCTCGTCCCAGAATGCTGCAACCTTTTCAGATTGATTCGGATCCACGCGGCTCGATCCTAGTGTCCCGTCCCGGAAATAACTATGGCGTCGCGGCAGCGGCTTGCGGGCGAGGTCAAGGCGCGGCGAGGGGACAGATGCCGTAGCGATCGGACC
>JBOGJO010000153.1:0-16851 GCA_050747885.1 Thermoanaerobaculia bacterium | reverse complement strand
GACGTCGCCCCCGGCGACGTTTTCGATGCTTGCGGCGATCTTCGTCTTCGTCGTCGGCGGCTGGGTCCACACGGCGCCGCCCGGCGCGCGCCCGCTCGCCCACGCGACCCACCTGGGGGCCAGCCTTCTCGCCGTCGCGCTCCATCTCTGGGCGCTCTTTGCCGAATACCCCGTGTTCGTCGAGAACAATGAATTGATGGCCGATCCCGCGGGATACGCGGCTCGCGCGGGCGGCGCCGCCGGCCCTTGAAGGACGGGGTTTGAAAAAGGCGGTGGTGGCGGCGGCGGCCCTCTCCGTGCCGCTGCTGGGGATCGCCGTCCGCGAGGCCGCGAAGCTTCTGGCCGGCATCGCCGACCCGGCGAAGGGGAGCCCGGCGTCGATCCTGTGGATTTTCTCGATCTTCGTGGTTCTCGCTTTCCTCTGGACGGCCGTTTACGCGATTTCCCGGGGCTCCCGTCCGGCCTCGGACCGGCTTCCCTTCGCCGCGGCCGCCGCGATTGCGATGCGCGACGCGAAGAAGAGGCCGGCGGCAGAAAAGTGCCTCGCCTGTGGGCGCGCCCGGATCAGCGACAGCGTTTCGAAATGCTTGTATTGCGGAGCGGTGTTCGGGGAGGCCCCCCGAGCCTGAAGCGGGCGGCGACATCCGGAGCTATCATTGTTCTGGCATGGGATATCGGCTGAGCTGCCGGCAGAGGAACCGGTTTCTTCACTTTCGGATCGAGGGGGACAACTCCCCGGAGACCGTTCGGGCCTACGTGTCGGAAGTCCGGGCCTTCGGCGAAAAAGAGGGATGCGACCGGATCCTGATCGAGGAGAATCTGCTCGGCAAGAGCCTCGCCGTCGTCGACATTTTTTCGCTCCTCTCGGATTCCTCCGGACGAGGCTGGTCGGGGATCCGGCGAATGGCGTTCGTGGACACGAACCCGGAGCACGACACGGCGAAGATGCAGTTCGCGGAGAACGTCGCCGTGAATCGCGGAGTCAACCTGCGCGTCTTTCCAACGGTCGAAGCGGCCCGGAAGTGGCTGGAAGAAGAGGACCCGCCGCAAGCGTCGTGACGCCGTCTGGCGGCGGAGCTCCCGACGACTATGTTTCCTTACCGCAAGTAAGGAAATTCATGCTAAACTTTGGGTCATGTCGAGCGCGAAGCTGACGAGCAAGGGCCAAATCACCGTTCCGAAAGGGATTCGCGAAGCCCTCCGTGTCCAACCGGGGGACCGGATCGAGTTCATGACAAGTTCGGCAGGGGAGGTCGTCGTGAAAGCGACGAACCGCTCGATCTCGGAGCTCTACGGCGCGCTGAAGAAGCCCGGAAGACGACCTGTTTCTTTGACGGAGATGGACCGGGCCATCCTCACGGCCCACAAAAAGAAGCCTTGATCGGCCTCGACACCAATGTCCTGATCCGGCTCCTCGTCGAGGACGATCCGCGCCAGGCGAGACAGGCGCGCGAGCTTGTCGCGAACGCCGCGAAGGCAGGGGAACGGTTTCGCGTCGATCCGGTCGTCCTGTGCGAAGTCGTTTGGGTGTTGCGGAGCGCCTACCGCATCCCAAAACCCCGAATTGTGGATACTCTGGACGCTCTTCTCTCGACGGTTGAGCTCGAGACCGGGGAGGCGGACTCGGTTCGAAGCGCCCTCGGGGACTTTCGTGCGGGGAAAGGCGACTTTGCCGACTACGTCATCGCACGCCGGAACCGCTCCGCGGGATGCGAGGCGACCGCGACTTTCGATCGTTCCCATCGAGACGATTCATCGTTCCGAGTGCTGGCGACCTAGTGTCCCGGAACGGAATCCCGTCAGCGTCGCGCGAGCGGCTTGCGGGCGAGGTCAAGGCGCGGCGAGGGGACAGATGCCGTCGCGATCGGACCCGAGCCACAACGCCGAGATCGCCCGCAATGTGCTCGCGCCCAACGGGTTCGGGCGGCGTCGGGCCATCTCCTTTGTTGCCGCTCCGAGGTCCCCGCGAATGCGGGGATGCTTCGGCATCGCCTGCGTCGCGTCGCCTCGCATCTGGCCCAACAGCGCTCCGAACGACGCTTATGCGATTTCCGTTACGGGATACTAAGGAGCGTCCTCCTCCACCTTCGGAAGCAGGATGACCGGCGCGAGCTTCTGCCCCTCGACCGTCGAATTGAAATCCGCGAGGTCGCGGTCCACGACTCCCTGAAACTCGGCGGTCACGCCGTCGAGTTGTTTCTTCAGGACCTGGTAGTACACCGCTTCGGACGCGGTCGGTTTCGCGTCGGCGCTCGCGACCTCGCCGGCGAGAGCGGCGAAGTCGTGGTCGAGTTTGGGAATGAAGTTCAGGTCGTCTTCGTTGGCCTTGATCTCCGGGTTCGTCAGCTTTTCTTCGACCGCATCGAGCTTCGCGGTGAGCGACTTCGCTTTCGGTCCGGTCGCCTCGCCCTTGCCGGTCTTCCGGGCGTGCTCGTCGATGCCTTTGATCTGCGCCCTCAGGTCCCGGATCTTCATCACGGTCTCGTGGGTCTGAGAGAGGCTGTCGCGGATCGCTTCGAGCAGATCGAACTGCGCCCGAAGGTCCTGCGCCGAGGTGCCGACCGTCGGGTTCGCCTTCACCTCGAACGGCTGGGTCAACAGGCGCCCGTCCACGGTCAGCCGGGCCTCGTAGGTGCCGGGCGCCACTTTCGGCGGCCGCTTTTCACCTTCGTTGAAGACCGCCTTGGGAACGAGCGTCGGCTTGAGAACGCGCATGTCCCACACGAAGCGGTTCAGGCCTTCTTTCGGCTCGATCTTCTTTTCCTTTTCCGACTCGGGCGCGGCCTCCTCGCCCTCCGGTTTGGTCTCGTCCTTCTTCGCGTTGTCGAATTTCCGGATCACCTTTCCTCCGGAGAGGATCTCCAGGGTGATTTTCGACTTCTCGGCCGGTTTGTCCTTGAGCCAGTAGTCGATCAGGACGCCGTCGGGCATGTTCTTTCCGGCGGACGCCGGGGGCGGAGGACCGTCTCCCTCGTCCGGGGTCTCGATTTGCATCCGCACCGCCGGGCGCGGGGGGAAGAGGAAGGTCGGCGTGCCGGCGATTTTTCCGCTCCAGAGTCGAAGCGGCTCCAGGTCGTCGAGGATCCAGAACGAACGCCCTTGCGTCGCCACGACGAGGTCGCCGTTCTTGACCGCCAGATCCGTGATGGGAACCACGGGAAGGTTGCTCTGGAACGGCTGCCACGACGCGCCGTCGTCGAAGGAGATGTACAAGCCCTTCTCGGTGCCGGCGTACAGCAGGCCCTGCCGGACGGGGTCTTCGCGCACCACGCGGGTGAAGGCGTCCGCGGGAATTCCGGCGTCGATCCTCTTCCAGGTCTTTCCGTAGTCGGCGGTTTTGTAGAGGTACGGGCGAAAATCGTCGAACTGGTACATGGTCGCGGCGACGTAGGCGGTGCCCTTTTCGCGGGCCGAAACGTCGATCGCGTTGATCCGGATCCACTCGGGCATTCCCTTCGGAGTCACGTCCTGCCACGTCTTCGTATTGTCGCGCGTGACGTGGACGAGGCCGTCGTCACTTCCCACCCACATCACGCCGGCTTCGATCGGCGACTCCGCGAGGTAGAAGATCGTGTCGTAGACTTCGACGCCCGTGATGTCGTGGTTGATCGGGCCGCCCGCATATCCCTGTTTGGCCGGATCGTTGCGCGTCAGGTCGGGGCTCGCCTCCTCCCACGTCTGCCCCTCGTCGGTCGATCGCATCAATTTCTGCGACGCGAAGTAGAGGACCTTCGGATCGTGGTGGGAAACGATGATCGGCGCGTTCCACTGGAAACGGTACCGCAGCTCCTTCGTGGCGTGACCCGACGCAAGCTGGGGCCACGGGTCGATCTCTCGGTACTGCCGGGTCTTCCGGTCGAAACGCGTGATCTGGCCGCCGTAGCCGCCGGCATACACGATTTCGGGGTTGCGCGGATCGGGCGCGATCCACGCGCTCTCGCCGCCGCCGACGTCATACCAATCGTTGGCCGTGATTCCGCCGAAGCCGGGGACGCCCGTCGGCATCCCGACGGTCGAGTTGTCCTGCTGCGCGCCGTAGACCCAGTACGGGAACCGGTCGTCCGTGATGACGCGGTAGAACTGGGCCGTGGGCTGATTGTCCTGCGTGGACCAGGTCTGGCCGCCGTTGAACGTGATCGTCGCGCCGCCGTCGTTGCCGAGGATCATTCGGTTCGGATCGTCCGGATCGATCCACAGGATGTGGTTGTCGCCGAGCGGCACCGGCTGGGCGTGAAACGTCTTGCCGCCGTCGCTCGACTTGTGAAATTCGACGTTGGGCAGGTAAAGGATGTCCGCGTTCTTCGTGTCGGGAGTGATCCAGGAGTAGTACCAGGCGCGCTCGCGGATGCTGTGGTTATCCGACACGTGCGTCCACTTCTCGCCCCAGTCGTCGCTGCGGTAGAGGCCTCCCTTGTCTTTCGCGGCTTCGATTATCGCGAAAACGCGGCCCGCTTTCGCCGGCGAGGCGGCCACGCCCACGCGGCCCCAGATGCCGGACGGCAGGCCCCCTTCCGTGAGTTTCTTCCACGTGTCGCCGCCGTCGGTCGACTTGTAGAGGGAGCTGCCCGGGCCCCCGTCTTCGAGCGTCCAGGGTTTCCGGTACGCCTCCCAGAACGCCGCGTAGAGAACGCGCGGGTTGTTCGGATCCATGGACAGGTCGGAAGCGCCCGTCCGCTCGTCGACGTAAAGGACCTTTTTCCACGTTTTCCCGCCGTCTTCGGAGCGGAAGACTCCCCGCTCGGAGTTCGGCCCCCAGACGTGCCCGAGCGCCGCGACGTACACGACGTCGGGATCATGCGGATGGATGAGGACCCGCGAGATCTGGTATGTGTCCCGGAGACCCATGTTCTTCCAGGTGTGGCCGGAATCGGTCGACTTGTACACGCCGTCGCCGTTGGAAACATTGCCGCGAATCGGGGATTCCCCCATTCCGGCGAAGACGACGTTCGGGTCGGATTCGGAGACTGCGATCGCGCCGACCGAGCCGGTCTTGAAATCCTTGTCGGACATCGGTTCCCAGTTCGAGCCGCCGTCGGTGGTCTTCCAGACGCCGCCTCCCGTGCCGCCGAAATAGAACGTCAGCGGCTGGCCGCGCACGCCCGTGACCGCCGTGGCCCGCCCTCCGCGGTACGGCCCGATGTCCCGGAACTTCAGCCCGGAGAGCCGGTCGGAGAGGGTCTTCTCCTTGGCGGGCTCGAGCGTCGTCGGTTTCTTCGAACGCGCGGCATCCAGCGAAGTCGCGAGACTTGCGGCGAGAAAGACGACGGCGAAAAAACGGGGATTCCCAAGGGTCTTCAGGCGCACGAAAACCTCCTCGTCAAAGGACATTCTGTTGGGGCACGGAGAGGCATTATAGATGCCAATCCGCGAGGCGGGAAACTCAGTCTCCGAATTTTCGAGCGATGTCGAAGACCGCCTCGACGACGTCCCGTCGCTCGGCTTCCGACATGTCCGGAAAAAGGGGCAGCGAAACGATCCTCTCGGAAACGAAATGCGCCTCCGGGAAGTCCTCCGGCTTCCAGCCGTACTTGTCCCGATAGAAGGAAAATTCGTGCGCCGCCGAGTAATGAAGGCCGCAGCCGATGTTTCGCTCCTTGAGCTCCGCCATGAAGCGATCCCGGTCGATCGACAGGCTCTCGAGCCGCACGAGCGGCGCGTACAGGTGCCAGGCGTGTTTCGCGGGCCACGGCACGGCTTCGGGGAGCAGGAAAGGGGCGTCGCGGAAATCGCGCTGATACGCCTCGGCGATCCGGCGGCGCTTTTCGATGAACCCGTCGAGCTTCGGAAGCTGGTGCAGTCCGAGGGCCGCCTGAATGTCCATCATGTTGTATTTGTAACCGGGCAGCGCGATGTCGTAGCGGGGGCTTCCGGCTTTCGCGAACCGTTTCCAGGCGTTGCGATCCATGCCGTGGAATTTCAGGAGCGAGACCTTATCGAAGACTTCCTCGTCGTCGGTCACGACCATGCCCCCCTCGCCGGTCGTGATGTTCTTGTTCGGATGGAAGGAAAAAACCGACGTCGTTGGAAAAGAGCCGATCCGGGCGCCCCGGTATTCCGTGCCGATCGCATGGGCGGCGTCTTCGATCACCGCCAGGCCGTGCTTCTCGGCGAGCGCGAGGATCGGGTCGAGGTCGCACGGCTGGCCCACGTAGTGGACCGGAATGATCGCTTTCGTCCGGGGAGTAATTTTTCTTTCGATCTCGTCCACGCGGATGTTCAACGTCCGGCGGTCGATGTCCGCGAGGACCGGCCTTGCTCCCGCGAGCTCCACGACGTTCAGGGTGGCGGCAAACGTCATCGGGCTCGTGATGACTTCGTCCCCCTCCCCGACGCCGTGCGCGAGGACCGAGAGGTGGAGCCCCGCCGTCGCCGACGAGACCGCCGCCGCGAACCGGCCGCCGACGTACTGCCGGAACGCTTCCGTGAACTTTTCCGTCTTCGGGCCGGTCGTGATCCATCCCGAGCGCAGCGAATCGACGAGCTCGGAAATCTCCTCTTCCCCGAGCGAGGGCTTCGCGAACGGCAAAAACGTCTCACGCATGAAAGCCGATCCTACCCTCGGCGCCATCGCTTCTAGAAATTTTTGACGACAACGTACTTCCGGTTTTCGGCGACGAGGCTGCCCCGATGGCCTTCCATGTCGTTTCGGTCCCGTTTCCTGAGAAGAACGACGATCTTTCGATTCGAATCCCAGTCCTTCAAGAATCTCTCGCGCGGAAGAAAATCCTGCGACTGGTCTCCCCGGCCGCTCCCGAATTCGAGCTCGCCCTTCCAGCCATAGATCGGAATCCGGCGCCGCAGCACCCACGGGAAGCCCTGCAGGTACGTGCGGTAAGCCACGACCGTGGCGTCGGCTCCCGCCGCTTTGCCTGCGGCCGCGGCCAGCGTTTGAGCCGACTGTTGGGCCGCGACCGTCGGAAGCGCGAGAACGACGGCGAGATAGATGACGGCCCAGCCCGACGGAAGCACCGCGATCGAGCGCTCCGGATTTCGCCGCGACACGAGGGCGGCCACCCAGAACAGCCCCGCCGAAACCGCCGCGGTCGCCAGGCCGAGGGTCGTCAGACCAAGCCGCGAAATCTCGCCCGACCGAGCGCCGATCGCGAGCCCGGCGATCCCCGCCAGAGTCCAGAACGCGGCATGGGCGATCAGCCCACGCCGGGGCCCCGGGCCGGAATCGAGACCGCGCGCCAGCAGCACCGCCAGCGCGGGCGCCGCCGGAAAGACGTAGGGCACCAGTTTCGAGTGCGAGAGCGAGAAAAAGACCAGGATGACGATCGTCCAGCTCGCAAACCAGAGCTCCGAGAGGCCCTCGGGCCCCGCGCGGAGCGCGCGTGACGTTCGCGAGAAGACCCGGGGCAGAAAGAAGCTCCACGGAAGGAACCCGGCAAAGAGAGTCAACACGAAGTAGTAGGCCGGCCCGCCGCGCGCCGCCTCGGGCGTGGCGTAGCGCAGGAAGTGCTCGTGGATCCAGAAAAACTTTGAAAACCCGGGCGCCGCTTTTTCGACCGCCCAGAAGTACGGAACGGTCACCGCGAGGCAGGCCGCCGGCGCCCACGAGAAGAGAATCTCCGGAACTCGCCTCCACCGGCGCGCGGCGGCGCACCAGAGCAAGAGCGCTGCGCCCGGAAGCACGAGCCCGATCAGGCCTTTCGCGAGCACCGAGAGACCGCAGCCGAGCCCGACGAGGGCCGCCGCCGAGCGCGCGCTCTTCCCGTCTTCCCGGGCGAGGAGAAACTCGTGCAGCGCCACGAGAGCGACGGCCATCGTAAAGGTCAGCACGCCGTCGGTCAGGTTCATCCGGCCGAGGGAAGCGACGAGAGGAGCCGAGAGAAAGATCAGGCCCGATGCGAGAGCGACGCGATCGCCGAGCCGGCGCCGCAGTCCCAGGAGGATCAGGAGAAGGGCGCCGAGAGTCGCGAGGCGGGAAGGCAGGCGGGCCGCGTAGGCGTTGAGCCCGAAGAGCCGAAATGAGGCGGCGTTGGCCCAGTACAGAAGCGGAGGTTTCTCGAAGTAATCCACGAAGTTCAATCTCGGAACCATCCAGTTGCCGCTCGCGAGCATTTCCCGGGGAATCTCGGCGTAGCGCGCCTCGTCCGGCTCGAAGAGGAAGGATCCGGGCAGCTCCAGGAAGAAAAGAACGCAGAACGCCGCCAGCCATGCCAGAAGGACGCGCCTCCGCGGAAGCGAAGTCATCGCCCGTTCTCCCCCGGCTCGATCTTCCAGGCGCGGATCGGGCGCCAGACGCCCGCGGTCGCCTCCGGCGCGAAGACGTCGAACCGGACGATGCCGGAGCGGTAGTCGTACGGCGCGCCGTCGCGCCGGTGGACCGCGACGTCGAGGCTGTAGGCGCCGGCGGCCAGGTCCGCGGATTCGAATCGGAGCGTCGCGGAAAACGAGCCGGACACGGCGCCCGGATCGTACCGATCGATCAGCGTGTTCGACCCGAAAACGACCGTTCCGTCGATTTTCGAGATCTGGACTCCCGCGACGAGGTCCTCGAGGGTCCCGTTCGCGCGCCCGCGGAATTGGACGGCGAAAGGCTCTCCCGCCCGGAGAACGCCGACCGGCTCCCGGCCGGGGCCGAGCAGCCAGGCGTCCTCGATGATCGCTTCGCCGGAGCCCCATCGCTCGCTCGACTCGGCTCGACGCGAGAGCAGGCGCGCCCTTCCCTCGCGGTCGGCGACCTGTTCCCGGTATTTCCCGACGACCTCGGCGGGCGGCCCGCTGGCCGCGAGGCGGCCGCCGGACAAGCGCAGCACGCGCCGGCAATGGGTCGCAATCAGGTCCAGGTCGTGCGAGACGACGACGATCGTCCTCCCCTGCTTCTGGAACTCGGCGATCTTTTCGAGACAGCGGTGGGAGAATTCTTCGTCGCCGACCGCGAGGACCTCGTCGACCAGCAGAACGTCCGGGTCCGAATGGGCCGCGACGGCGAACCCGAGCCGCACGACCATCCCCGAGGAAAACGTCTTGACCGGGGCATCGAGGAATTCCGACACGCCCGCAAAGGCGAGGATCGAATCCATCCGGGCGGCAACCTGTTTTTTCGAGAGCCCCAGGAGCATCCCGTTGATCTCGATGTTCTCCCGGGCCGAAATCTCCGGATGGAAGCCCGCCCCGAGCTCGATCAGCGCCGACACCCGGCCGCGGGTCTCGACTCTTCCCGATGTGGGCGCCAGGATCTTTGCGAGCAGCTTCAACAGCGTCGATTTTCCCGAGCCGTTCTCCCCGATGATGCCGACCGTTTCGCCGGCGGCGATCTCGAAGGTCACGTCGTCGAGCGCGGAGAAGACCTGGTCCGCCGAGAGGGCGCGCAGGCCGAGCCCGGAAAGGAGGGCCGATTTGATGCTTCCGACCGTCCGCTTCCGGCCATAGCGACGGTAGGATTTCGAGACCCGTTCCGCGCGGATCGCCGTCATGCTTCCTCCGCGATCGAATCCCGAAGGCGCGAAAACACCGCGCCTCCGATCGAGATCGCGACGACCGAGACCACGGCCATCGCCGCCCAATCCCGGCCTGAAATTGGGCGGCCTGCAAAGATCGACTCGTGGATTCCCTCGAAATACGCGGCCGCCGGATTCAACCTCAGCCAGAAACGGAACCGCCCCGGGACTCCGTCCACCGAATAGATGACGGGAGTCGCGAAAAACCAGAATGTCAGCACGTTCTGAAGAAGGTTCCGCACGTCTTGAAAATGAACCGAAACCGCGGACACGAACAGCGAGGCGCCGAGCACCGCCGCGCCGAGAAGAAGCATCACCGGCGCGAGCTGGAGAGCCGCCCAGCCGACGCGGACCGCTCCCGCGAATCGGAAATACAGCGTCGCCGCCGCGAGCACGGGAAGCGCCCAGAGAAAGTGGAAGGCCTGCGCCAGCACCGCGACGCCCGGAAAGACCTCGGGGGACACGACGGCCTTCCGGAGCAGCGGGCCGTTGGTCTTGAACGTTTCGGCCGCGTCGAGGATCGAAGAGGAGAGGAAACTCCAGGCGAGCACACCCCCGAACAGAAACAGCGGGTAGGGGCGCACGTCGGCGCGGGGCGTGAAAACCGCCGTGAAGACCACCGAATAGATCGCCAGGAGGAGAAGCGGGTTCAGGATCGACCAGAGAAAGCCGAGCACGCTGCCCCGGTACCTCGCGCGAAGCTCCCTCCGGGCGAGATTCGAGACGAGGGCGCGCGACCTCCAGAGACGCGCGATCGTTTCCTTCATTTCCCGCGCACTTTAACAGCCGGGGAAAAGGCTCTCACCCGTCCCTCGCTCCCCTCGAAGAGCGACCCGAATCGCTCGCCGAGAACCGCGCACAGCACCGGGAAGAGCGCCGCGGCGATCCGGGGGATGAACTGCGCCTGCCAGAGCGGATCGACTGACGAAAGCGCGCAGACCGAGACGTAGGCGACGAACTGGGCGCCGAGGACGGCAAGGAGAAAGTCGAGCCGGGTTCGCGGCGTCAGGATCAGGAACAGGGCGAGCGCGGCCGCGGGAATCGCGAGGGGAAGGACCTGAGCTCGCAAAACCGTCGCCCAGACCGCGGACAGCCGCGCCAGGAGGACCGGAAACCCACGGCCGCCCGGAAGGCTCAGGTCGTAATCGCGATCCGTCAGACTCCCGCGAAGAAGGCGAAGAAGCCCCCAGTTCGTCAGGGCCGCCGCGAGCATCACCGCGGAGGGCGCCAGCGCTTTGCGCCGAAAGCCGCGAAGGCTCCGCAACGCAAGGGCACCCGCGAGCAACACGACAAACAGGGTGCCCTCCTGCTTGAGGCCGCAGCACAGGAGCGCGGCAATGGCGGCGCGCCCGGCGGCGCCCCCCCCTTTCTGCGGTTCGTCGAGGTCGACGGCGGCGAGCGCAAGCAGAACGAGCGCGAAGGAGAGAGGAATGTCCGCCATCCCGACCTCGAACGCCTGAAACAGGAAGAAGAGAAGAGAAACAAGCAGCGCCGCGACCGCGCCTCCCCGCGGCTTGCCCCGGCGGCGGAAGAACCCGAAGAGCCCGAGCAGCAGCGCGGCCTCGAATGCGGGGAACAAGAGCGCGAGAGCGTGGTCGTTCCAGGAGCCCGCAAGGGCGGAAATCGCCGCGAGAAAGAGCGGGAGGACGAGCGGATATTCGGGATGGGAAAATGCCGCGGCCGGATCGTGAAAAAGCCGGGAAGGAACGGCGGAGGATAGGGAAATCGTCTTCGCCTTCAGCCCCCAGACCGCCAGGTAGTCGTTGGCCCACATCGGCTCGACGACCGCCTGGAGGAGAAACAGCGCGCACGCGGCGGCTGCCAGCACGAGGAGCGCCCGGGCGGCCTTCGGAACCGCCCCGGCCCGCGGCGCGGCGCCGTCTTCGCGCCGGCCCAGGCGACAGAGTGCGAGCGCGAGGACGAGCCCGTATAGGAACATCGGGAGCGGGCGGGTCGGAAGACGGAAAAGAACCAGGACCGAAAAAATCGCCGACTGGAGCAGCATGCCCGCTCCGAAACCCCACGCGATCTTTTCCTCGCCCGTCAAACGGGAAAGAAGACGCCGCGCCGCCCCGAGCCCCGTGAGGTCGGTCCAGAGGACGGCGAGAACGACCGGCACCGCGGCGCGCAGCAGAGTCAACGGAGCCGGCCCAGCGACCCGAACCGGACCGTCGCTTCGACCGGCGCCCCGGGAGTCGGCCCGCTTCCGTAAACGGCGGCGAATTGCGCGTCCCGGATTTCGGAAAACGGGACCACGCGGCGCGGAGCCAGCATGTAAGCCGCGGCGAACTCATAGAGCTGCGAGGTCCGCGGGGCCTCGAGCGCCACCGTCGCCGTGGCGGGAACGACGCGCCGGACCGACTCCAGAAACTCGCCGTAGCGCCGGTCGAAGGCGAATCCGCTCCCGTGCGAGCGGCCTTCCTCGGGCGAAATCGCCGCAAAACCCGGCAGCGCGCGCAGCCGAGGCCCGAGCTCGCGGAATTTCAGGCCCGCGATCTCGAAACCGGCGACCGTCAGCAAACACACGACCACCGCGGATTTACGGAGGACACCCGGGAGCCGTTGCATGGCCGATTGTAGCCACAACCCGGTTGACTTACGCGAAAATTACGCCTACCCTTTGTTCATGGCCCTCCCGACCCAGACGAATCGGCGTTCGCTTTCGACCGAACAGAAGATCGCGATCCTGATGCAGCAGGCGGGCCACGACCGCGAGAGCGGCGGCAATCGACAGGAAGGGGTTCCCAGAGACGCTCTGCGCCCCATCAACATTCGCCCGCTGTCCGACCGGGGCTTTGGCCCCACGAAGATCTTTCGCATCCTGCTTTCCAACGCGTGCGTCTTTTCGTGCGCATATTGCCCGATGCGAGCCGGTCGCGACCTGCCGCGCCACGCTTTTCCGCCGGAAAAGCTCGCGGAGATTTTCATGGAGGCGCGGCGGCGAGGCTGGTCGGAAGGACTCTTCGTCACGTCGGGAATTCCGAAGAGCCCCGTGTGGGCGATGGACCGGATGATCGCCCTCGTCGAGCTCCTGCGCTTTCGCCACCGCTTTGCCGGATACATCCACGCGAAGGCCGTCGCGGGCTGCCGGGAAGACCAGCTCGACCGCCTGACTCTGCTCGTCGACCGGCTCTCCTACAACCTCGAAAGCGTGTGTCAGGCGACCCTCGACCGTGTCGCTCCCGAGAAGTCTCTTTCCGCCGGCCTTGCCCTGATGCGGCGGGCCCGGCGGGTGGCCGCCGGCGGCTCGCCCCGCCTCTCGGGGGATCCGAGACCCCCCGGCCCGCACCTCGGGTCGGGAATCACGACGCAGATCGTCGTCGGCCTCGATTCCCGGAACGACCGCGAGATCCTGAAGGAAACTTTCGGTCTGTGGCGAGACCGCACGATCCACCACTCGCACTACGCCGCTTTCCGCCCGATCTCCGACACGCCGCTCGAAGGCCGTCCGGAGACCCCGGCCCTTCGCGAGCACCGGCTTTACCAGGCGGACCATCTCCTGCGCCGCTACGGATTCGAGCCTGCCGAGCTCGAGTTCGACGACCGCGGAAACCTCCCCTTCGATTGCGACCCGAAGATGGCCTGGGCCCTGGCGCATTCCGGGAGCTTCCCGATCGAGATCACGACCGCAGGAAGGGAAGCCTTGAGAAGGGTACCCGGCCTCGGTCCCAGGGGCGTGGAGCGGATCCTCGCCGAGAGGAAGCGATGGACGTCGCTGGCGGCCCACGATCTCACCCGGCTCGGCGCGATCGCATCTCGCGCGGCGGGGTTTCTCTCGTATCGCGGAAAGCGTCTTTCGATCTTTCGCGGGCAGAGGGCGCTGTTCGGGCGCGAGGAGGTGACGCAAGCGCCGGTCGTCTATTCCTTCTCGCCCGGAACTTTCCGATGAGAGCGGGGGACTATTTCCCCAGCATCCCCGATTTGAGCTCTCCGGTCGGCGGATTGACGCCGAGCCACACGCGGAAAAGCGCGCGCATGAAGTCCTGGCCCGGAATCGTCCCCTTGGGGTGTCCGAGGATTTCGACAGTCGTCCCGATGCCCGGCACGTACGAGAACGCCATCTCCTGACCCGCGGTCAGGTCCGTCATCCACGACTCGAACTGCGCAATCTCGCCCTTGAGCTTTCCGATTTCGGCCGGGGAGTTGTCGCGAAAACCGTCTTCCCACCCGTCGACGAGCTGTTTTGCGGTCACCTTCTTGTACAGGAAGTGCATGAGGACCTTTTTGGTCTCTTCGGAGGTCACGGCCTGAGTCTCGTCGTGCGTCGGCGTCTCGAGATACAGGCCGGCGACGTAAATCTTGAAAAAGAGCTTCGTGCGAACGCCGAGTCCGTTCAGCTTGATCGTCTTTCCCGAGACGGAAACCGAATCGGGAAGCGTGACCCCCGCGAGCTGGGCCGAGAAGCCGACCGAGGACACGAAGATCGTCGCGACACCCGCCAGAATGAGCTTCTTCATGGCATCCTCCGACTTGATTGTACCGGAGATTGTAAGATCGCCGCGATGGTCCAATGGTCCTGACGTCGATCCTCTCCGCGAACCCGCGTCGCGTCGCGCTCGACGTGGAAGGGGACTCCTTCTATCGCTTCGGCGAACGCCTGTGTCTCGTGCAGCTCGCCTTTTCGGGGAGCATCCACGTCCTGGATCCCCTCGAGACCGATCTCGGCCCCCTCTTTTCCGACCTCGAGTCGCGCGAGCTCGTGCTCCACGGCGCCGACTTCGATCTGCGGCTGCTCCACGCCCGCTACGGCTTCCACCCGTCGCACGTCTTCGACACGATGCTGGCGGCCCGATTCCTCAATTTTCCGAAGTTCGGCCTCTCGGACCTCTCGGAAAGATTCTTCGGCATCGTGCTCGAAAAGAAACACCAGCGGGCCGACTGGTGCTCCCGGCCCCTCTCCGCCGAGCTGGTGGATTACGCCAAACGAGACGTCGAGCGGCTCGAAGAGCTGGGAGACCGGCTTCGCGAGGAGCTCGTCGCGCTCGGCCGCCTCGAATGGCACCGAGAAGAGTGCGACGCCGTGATCCTGCGAACGGTTCGCAGCGCCGCGCGGCCGGCCGATCCGGAACCCTGGAGGGTCAAGGGCTCCGGATCGCTCGGGCGGAAAGAGCTCGCGTTCCTCAAGGAGCTCGCTCTGGCCCGAGACCGGATGGCCCGCGAGTCGGACCGCGCTCTCTTCCGGATCTTCTCGGCCGAGGACCTGATCCGGCTCACGAAGCTCGCGACCGCGGACCCGGAATCCGCCCTCCGAAAGTTCCCCCGAGGTCTTCCGGGCGCTCACCTTCGGGAATTTGGATCGGCGATCCGAGCCGCGCAGACAGCGCAGCCCGAGGAATGGCCCGAACCGCCGGCCCCCGGGAGGCGGCCCGAACCTCGCCTGGAGAAACGCGTGCGTGAGTTGACGAGCCGCCGCGACCAGGCCGCCGCCTCGCTCAACCTGGAGCCGAGCTTTCTGGCCTCCCGGGGCGCGATCGCGCGAGTCGCCGAGTCCCGGCCCCGAGACGAGGAAGAGCTCGCCGGAAGCCTCGAATCCGGTTGGCGGGCGAAAATTCTGGCGGCCTCTTTTCTCACGGACTGAAGCGGCGCCGCATTCGGCCCTCCGGAACGGCTCGGGACGGGCGAAACCTTCGGATCGGCGACGCGTCCTACTTTCCAAAAGGAGAAGACGATGAAACACCTGGCGTACGGAGCGGCTGTCCTCACCCTGGTCTCGCTTGCACGGCCGGCGCGGGCGGGACACCGCTCTCGCGAAACCACGGATACGCGCGAGAGCCGGAGCATCCGGGGCTGCGCGGATTTCAAGGTTCAATTCGGGGATTTCGACTCGCTCACCGGGGAATCCCAAATGCGCCTCACGGCGAGCGAGGCCGCCGGCCTCGAGGTTTCCGCATCGCCCAACGGAGGAATCTGGGTCCAGGGAGGCGAAGGCCCCGACGTCCTGGTGACGCTGTGCAAGGCCGTACCCGCGGATGAAAAGGCAAAGGAGCGGTTGGCAAAGATCTCCCTCTCGCGAAACGGCGCCCGGATGGTCGTCAACGGCCCCGAGGACGGGGATTGGGCGGCGCACCTGATCATTCGCGCGCCCCGCGGCTCCTCGATCGCGCTCGATGCGGAAAACGGACCGGTCTCCTTGCGCGAGTTCTCGGGTACCGCGAAGGTGGAATCGGCCAACGGGCCGGTTTCGCTCCTGGGTTGCCGCGGCACGATCTCGGTGGACTCTCAAAACGGCCCCATTCGCGTTTCCGAGACCTCCGGCCGCGTGAGCCTCGAAGCCCGCAACGGCCCTCTGTCCGTCCGACTGCCCGACGGCGGTTGGACCGACGGCTCCCTCGACGGAAAGACGGAAAACGGACCCTTGAACCTCGAGCTGGCCCGCGGGCCAAGCTCCGGAATTCGAGTCGAATCGGCGGGCCGGTCGCCGTTTCACTGCCTCGCCCCGGCGTGCCGGGAAGCGCGCCGGAATTGGGACGACGACCACAAGACGATCGAATTTGGCACGGCCTCGCCGTCGGTTCGACTCTCGACGGTCAACGGACCCGTTTCGATCGACTCGATCGGCTTAGGGGACTGAGCGCTCGAACCAGGAGCGCAGGAACTTCAGGCGAATCCCGGCGACGCGGCCGCCGGGAATCGTCTGGATGTCCACGCAGGCGGGGTCGCCGGGCTCCGGCGTCACGACGGAAACTCCACGGAACCGCAGGAGGAACGAGTGGGGGGCGGGCGCCGCGAGGTGCAGCGTGAAGGCGCCGAGCGAATCGGTCGTCGAGCCGGGCTCCCAGGGAACGTCCTTCCCGCGCGGCAATCCGAAGACCTCGATTCCGGCCACCGGATCTCCCGTCTCGGAATCGACGACGATGCCGGAAACCGTCGCCGTCGGATTACTCTCCATCTCCAGCCGTGCGGCCGCCGGCCGGGGAGCCATCGAGCAGGCGATCCCCCCGGCGATTCCCAGGATCACGAGACCAGCCGCCGGAGCGGCCGTTCGAAGACCGGTCGTTTCCGTTTCCCCTACTTCGCCTTCGCCATCGCTCCCGAAAAGCTCTCGCCCGCGAGAAGTTTCGGCATCTGAGCCGCGTTGGACACCGCTTCCACGAGCCGCAGGACGAGCTCGCCCTCCTGAACCGCGCCGGAAAGGTCCCAGTGGGGGTCGAATTCGTCAGACGGCTGATGGTAGTGGTGATCGTTGAAGTCGTTGAAGAGCTTCTCTCCGTAGGCCGCGTCGTGGCCGGCGAACAGCCACCCGTGCTCGACGTTGATCGCCGGAATCCCGGCCTTCGCGAAGTTGAAGTGATCCGATCGGAAATAGGAGCCCTGCTCCGGATGGGCGTCCGGATCGAGTTGGATCCTCATCGTCTTCGCGACCCCGGCGGCAAGGGGCTCGAGCGTCGTTCTCTCCAGGCCGAGG
>JBOGJO010000152.1:0-25220 GCA_050747885.1 Thermoanaerobaculia bacterium | reverse complement strand
AGGTTCGGAAGCGAATTGTTTGCCGATGGATTCCCGGGCCCTCCGAAGAAGAAGTAAGTTAACCAGTTGGGATCGCTGCTCGAGAACAGCGCGAGGTTGTAGTCGGTTGGGTTGGTCGCGTTAGGTGACAGGCCTCCCGCGTTGTAAAGGTTGCCATTCGTGTCCCAGTACTGAATTGTCTTGATGTACGCCGCAGTTCCGTAGCCGCCGGAAGCAAAATGGCCACTTCCCATCTGCGTGGCGGTGTGTACGCCGCCGACGGCATCGTTTATGATTTCGCCCCCGAAATCGATAGACGAAGCGAAATTTGAAATGCCGCTGGCGTTGAAAAGAGAGTTGGGGTAATAGCCAACCCACGTGCCATTAAATTTGAGCCACCAATTCTGTGAAGCCGGGTCTCGATAGACTACCAACGGCACCTCGTACTGCGTGCCGCCATTCGCGCTGTAGGTCGAAAAGGAGCCCCCGACCACGACACTGGAGCTCGTCTGGACAAAACGTGAACAATCGAGGTTGTAGCAGCCGGAGCCTGCTGTGTAAGCAGCCGAAGTGGAGTAGATGAACAGGTGAGCCTTCGAGTCGCCGTACTTGTTGGGGAATACCTGCCACCCGAACTCAACCGATTGAAGGGTGTTGTCGGAATACCTGCCCTGGATTTCCCAAAGTTGGGAAAGAGAGAACTCGTCATTCTGTTGTACGAAAGGCGACCAGAGGTTAAAAAGCGCCTGGGAGCCGATGTTGTATGCAGTTTCTGCTGCGTGAGCGTACTCGTGATTCGTGGGCGGCGAAGCTGGCGAACTGACGGAAGAGTCGCGGATTGCGGCACCGGTGGTGCTGTCCGCGGGTCGCCAACCCGGGTCTCTGGAATCGGCAGGCGTCGAATTCGTCGCGCCGTGGGGCGGGAGGCCGCGGTATCCATCCGGGTACTTCTGGAAGATCTCTTCCAGGTTTCGGGCGTGGTAGAAGTTGCTTAACTTCGGCATCAACCTCGGAAACGTTCCCGCCTGGCATGCCCTGACGTGCCCATCCTCGTCCGCCGAACCATCGAGGCCAAACAAGTTGCGCAAGGTGCCAGAGGCGTCGGCTTCACTCCTGGTTGTGCGATCGCTTTCTGACGGTGGCTGAATCGGCGACGTGAGCGGCTGGGACCCGGGCGCGGCGCTCTGGAGGAACGAACGCTGACTTGCGATGTCAATGCAACTGATGGAATCGCCGGCTGCCGTGTGAAAGGAATGCCGGGTCGTTCCTTCGCTCTCCAGTTGCTGAAAGTAGACGGTGATCCGCTTGAACTCCTCGAGAGACTCCACTCTGAATCCCGCGGGGTCGGCCAGTCGGGCTTTCTCGTATGCCTGCTGCCACTCGGGCTCGCTCTGCCATGGAACCCGTGCAGCCGCTTGGGCTCTCACCAAGCGAGGCTGGAGCGAGATCAGGAGCCCCCCGATGACCATGCAAACCGCCGGTTCCCAGCTTTTCAATTCTCTTCGCATTTTTCAGCTCCTAACGCGTGTGGAAAATCCGCTGGCGCAGTCCTCGAAGCTCGCCGTTCCCCCGCCAGTTTTTTTGTGAAACAAGTATAGCTTGTTGCCGAGACCTTGGCTCCTCATAAGGTTGCGGCTATGGTCTCAGGCATCTCTTTGCCAGCGATCGACCGATGGAAGGGTTCGTAGCCCCAACGGGAATCGAACCCGTCTCGCGCCGCAAAGGCGCGGCAGACAAACCGCCGCCTTGAGAGGGCTACGTCGATCTCGAAGGATTTGGTAGCCCCAACGGGAATCGAACCCGTGCTTTAGCCTTGAGAGGGCTACGTCCTAACCGCTAGACGATGGGGCCACGTCGCGGGAGGCGAAATATTAGCACAGCCTCGGGACGATGAATCGAGCTTTAGCCTTGAGAGGGCTATGTCCTAACCCTGCGCGCATCCCGCGCGAAACCCCCTGCCGTCCCGCGGATCTTTTCCGCCGGATCCTTTGTCCCCGCTCCTCAACGATGCTGCGGCATCGCCTCGTCGCGGGTCCTCGGCCCGGCGACAAATCTCTCGCGGGATCACTTTTGTTCGGCAGGGTTTCGTGCGGTCAGCGCGCCCGACGATGGGGCCACGTCGCGGACCGCGAAATATAGCACAGGGCAGATGGGGATCGATGTTGACTCGACCTGCCCGGGGTCACAAGGGCCGAGCCGCCTCGGCGGGCGCGCTGTCCGAATGGCGCATCCAGCGCAGGATTTCGGGGACGGTCGGCTTCTTTCCGTACATCAAAATCCCGACGCGGTAGATTTTCCCCGCAAACCATGCCATGGCGACGATCGAAACGACCATGATCGAGGATGCCAGTACGACCTGCCAGGCCGGCACCGGGGACAGCGTCACGCGGAAGAACATCACCATCGGCGTGAGCGGGGGGATCATCGACAGCACCGTCGCGAACGTGGAATTCGGGTTGTTGACGATCATTCCCCAGAACGCCCAGACCGACACGATCATCATCGTGGGAATCATCGCAAGCTGCTGCGCTTCCTGGTCCGTGTTGAAGGGGGCGCCGATGGCCGTGTAGATCGAAGCGTAGAAAAAATATCCGAGAACGAAAAACAGCACGAAGTACGCGAGCGTCGACATGGGGATCGTCGGGATGGTCGCCTTCGCGAGGCCGAGGGCGGCCGCGATGCCGGACCCGGAAAGGAGCGCCAGGTTCATCGCGAGGATCGACCAGATGGCGTACTGCGTGAGGCCAACCAGGCCGATGCCGATGATCTTGCCGAGCATCAGTTCCGTCGGGCGCACCGACGAGATGACGATCTCGACGATCCGGTTCGATTTTTCCTCGATGACGCCCCGCAGGTTGTACATGCCGTACATGATCAGCGTCGCGTAGAGAAACAGGAAAAAGACCATCGACACGAGAAATCCCCCCGAATCCTTCTCGTCGGCGCGTTTTGCGTCGATCGACACCGTCTTCACGAGATCCGTGATCGCGGCGGCCGGAATTCCGCGGTCGAGGAGGCGGTGCTCCAGGAGGACGCGGTTCAGATGGCCCTCGAGCTTTTCCTGGTAGCTGAAATCCGACACCGACGAGGCTCGGTACGCGACCGTCCCGCTGGAGATCGATTCGGGGTCGAGCAGAAGATAGCCGTCGATCTTCTTCGCTTCGATCTGCTTCTTCAGGTCCGCGCGAAGCGCCGCCACGCCTCCGGTGGGGATCGGGGCGTCGACGAGCGCGAACCGCTCGGCGTCCTTGCTGTTCTGGATTTCCGCCTTCAACGGCGCGAGGTATTTTCCGGACGGGTCGATCACGGCGATGCGCCGGGTCCCGGAAATCCGCGTCTGCGTGAAGATCGAGATCGCGAAAAAGCCGATCCACATGACCGGCAGGAGGATCGTGAAGATCCAGAACGCCTTTCGGCGGATGTGTTCCACGTATTCCCGCTTGATGATGGCCCGGATCTTCCGCGCTCTCATGCTCGACTCCTTCAGACCGTTCGCGCGTCGTGCAGGCCCGCGTCCGCAACGGCCTTGAGGTAGATCTCCTCGAGCTCGGGTTCCTTCTCCGAGAAGGAGTCCACACGGTAAGTCTCGAAGAGCTTCTGGATGACGGCGCGGGATTTCGCGCCGTCGGAAAGCGCCACGTGGAACCCGCCGTCGACCGCCGCGACGGACGCCACGCCCGGGAGGGCGCGGATCGCGTCGGCCGGAGCGGTCGTCGAGACCCGCATCACGTTTCCGGCGAATTGACGCTTCAGGGCCTTCAGGTCGCCGTCGAGGACTTTTTTCGACCTCGTGATGAGGCAGATGTGGTCGCACAGCTTCTCGGCCTGCTCGAGAACGTGAGTCGAGAAGACGATCGTCTTTCCTTTCGAGCGGAACTCCACGAGAAAGTTCTTGATGAGGTTCACATTGATCGGATCGAGGCCGGAGAACGGCTCGTCCAGGATCAGAACCTCGGGATCGTGAATGATGGTCGCGATGAACTGGATCTTCTGTTGCATGCCCTTCGAAAGCTCGTCGACCTTCTTCTTGAGCCACGGGCGCAGCTCCATCGCGTCGAGCCAGTGCTCGATGCGCTCCCTGGCGGTGTCGGCGTCCACGTCCTTGATCGCCGCGAGAAACAGGAGATGGTCGATCACCCGCATCCGACGATAGAGGCCGCGCTCTTCCGGAAGATAGCCGACGCGCGAGAGGGAGTCGCGGCTGGAAGGCGCGCCAAGAACGCGGATTCTGCCGCTGTCGGGCGCGGTGATGTCCATGATCATGCGGATCGTGGTCGTCTTTCCGGCGCCGTTGGGCCCGAGCAGGCCGAAGATCGTGCCGGAGGGGACGACGAGCGAAAGGTCGTCGACGGCCTTGAATTTGCCGAAGGCCTTCGTCACGTGCTCGACTTCGATGGTGTTCATGGATTGCCTCGTTCCGAGTCTAACCAAAAACCGCGGCCCAGCCGAGCCGGAGCAGGACGAGAACGCTCCAGAGGGCCAACGGGACGCCGACTGCCGACCGCGGCGAAAGGCCCGGGAGCCGGCGGAACCCCACGATCAGCAGGCCCAGGGTCGCCAGAACGAAGACGTCGAGCGACGCGGCGAGAGCGGCGAGAACGGCCGGGGACGAGGGCGGAATGAAGAGTCCTGCGCCGAGGGTACCGATCCGTCCGAGTCGATCGAACGTGACGGAGCCGTCGCCCGCCGTCAGGAGCCGGACGGCCCCGTAGGCCGATCGGAGAACGAGGGGGATCTGGGCGTGCGAATAGATCGCGAGGTAGACGGAGAGTTTCGCCTCCGCGCCGAACGCGCCGGCGGAGAACGCCAGCACGAGGGCCAGGAGAAAGAAGAAGAACGAATACCCCACCGCCCCGATCGTCGGGGAGTAGGGCGCCATCTTTCGCTGCATCTCGACCGCGCGGTCGACCGACTTTTCCATCTCCGCGGCCGGCAGCGACAGGACGCTGCGGGCCATCCGCTTCTCGATGGCCTGCCGCATGGACGTGTCGTAGTCGATCTTGTCGGCCATGACGAAACCGAAGAAGGCGGACACGAGAACCCCCGAGACGAACGGGAGCCACCACGTCGGCTTTCGCACGAGAGCGGCGAAAGTCGCCGCGGGCCGCAGGAAGATTCCGAGCGCGGCCGAGCCCTCGGAGAGCTCCGTCGGGAGTTCCTTCGCGTCGGATTCCGTCATTCGGGAGATTCTTACGAAACGAGTTCCCGAAGGTTTCTTGGAAGCCCCTCGGAGAGGCGCGGGCGCGATTGACACCCCCGTCCTTCGGGTGGCATCATCCGAGCGTGGATGCCAAGCTGAGGGCGATGCTCAAGGAGCTCGGGGACGCGATCAACGACTCGGTCTCCGAATCCGATCGTGTGCACGAAACGATCGAAAAGCTTCGCGACCACGGCTATCGGCTCTTCCTCAACCTCGACGCGCGCATTGGAATCGAAAAGGACGAGGCCTTCTCGGCCGACTCGGACGGGCTGGCCGAGGAAGAGGTTCCTCCCGCGTCGTTCCGCATCGATTTTCGGGACCTGCGGCTGTTGAAATCGCTCGGGATCGACCCGACCCGGAAGGTGCGGTCGAGAAGGATCTCGAGGCCCGGCTCGAGGTCCGCTTCCGCCTCCGCGGTGGTTCCGGTTCGCCGCGTTCGCCGGCGCGCCGCAAAGCGCCCGGAATAGGTCCCTCTCCCGGTGAACGATCCCTGCGCTCCCTTCGCCTGGCCGCGGTCCGTCTGGGAGGACAAGGCGCGCGAAATGGGGGAGGCGCCGTTTCGCGGGCGCCAGATTTTCGACGCCCTCCACCGCCGGTCCGTCGCGAATTTCGGCGCGATGAGCGAGCTTTCCGCGGACGCCCGGGAGCGGTGGGCGACAGCCGTTCCGATGGCGCTTCCCGAGACCGTCCGGCGCGAAGCGTCGGGGGACGGCAGCGTGAAATACGGACTCCGATTCTCCGACGGCGCTCTGGTCGAAGCGGTATTCATGCCCCGGGGGGAGGAGGGCGCGGCGGTCTCCGACGAGCTCGCCGACGCCCGCGAGCGCTCCGCGCCGGCCCCGGGGGCGAGCGGGGGAGTCCCGGGGAGCTCGGAGAGGGTCGCTTCGGAGCGGGCCACGGTGTGCCTGTCGTCCCAGACCGGCTGTGCCGTGGACTGCCGCTTCTGTGTCACGGGCCGGCTCGGGGCGGGCCGCAACCTTTCCGGGGGTGAGATCGTCGCCCAGTTTCTGGCGGTCCGCCGGGAGCATCCCGCGCCGGCCTGTTCGCTCGTTTTCATGGGGATGGGGGAGCCCATGGCGAACCTGGAGAACGTGGAGGCGGCGCTCGACGTGTTCTTCGAGACGATTTCGCCCCGGCGGGTCACCGTCTCGACGTCCGGATTTCCCGACGGGATCGCCCGGATCGGCCGCCGGCAAAAGCAGCCGAATCTCGCGGTTTCCATCAATGCCGCGGACGACGCGGTGCGCGAGAAAATCATGCCGATCACGAAGAAGTACCCGCTGGCGCAAGTTCTCGCCGCGATGAAGTCGTTTCCGCTCACCCACCGCCGGCGGATCACGGCGGAATACGTACTGATCGCGGGAGTCAACGATTCCCCCGACGACGCGCGCCACCTGGCCCGGCGGCTTCGCGGAATTCCGGTCAAGATCAACGTGATTCCGTTCAACCCTGACCCGCGGTACGTACCGGAGTTTCAGCGCCCCTCCGAGCGGGCCGTCGACACGTTCGTGGAAACCCTAGCCCGCGAACGCTACACCGTGACCGTTCGCCGATCGAAAGGGCCGGACGCCTCCGCCGCGTGCGGCCAGCTGAAGGGGCGCGAGGCGGATCCCCGCCGGGCCGCCGGCCTGCGCCCCCGATGAGCTCGGCGTTGCGGCTTTGCGCCGCGACGGACCTCGAGACTCGAAGGAGAACGCAGGTGAGGAGACGAAGAGACTACCGCGCGCGGGCGAAGAATTCGTCCCAGCGCCGGCGGTATTCCTCGCGCATGATTCGCGAAGCCTCGTTCTCGTGGTGGCAGTGCCCCGCGCCCTCGACCCGCCAGACCTTCGTGGTCCGCGGCAGGACCGCCGCCAGGACCGGTACGAAGCCGGGAAGCACGAGCTCGTCTTTCGCTCCGTAGACGACCTGAACGGGGCAACGGACCCTTTTCGCCGTTTCCAGCGGGTCGACCGACTCCAGGCCGGCGCCGCCCGGAAGCCCCAGCCGTCGGCGGATTCTCGCGTCGGCGCGGGAGAGCGCAATTCGAGTCGTCAAACCCAGGAGCCAGCCCGGAAGACCGGACTTCAGGTGCAGGTAGTGACGGGCCATCTCACGCGCGTCGCCGAAAGGAGACTCCATCCAGAGAGCCCGCACGGAGGGATTGCCCGCGCAAAACGCGAGCGCGACCGTGCACCCCGCCGAGCAGGCGTGAACCGCCAGGCGGTCGGGATCGGCGCCGAACTTCTCGGCGGCCCTGGCGACCGCGAGTCGCAAGTCGCCGCTCTCGAGAAGTCCGAACGTGATGAAGTCGCCTTCCGATCCTCCGTGGCCGCGCAGGTCGGGGCACAGGACGTTGAAGCCCGCCTCGAGAGCGGCCACGGCGTCGGGCTGCCACTCCGCGGCGTCGCCTCCCTTCCCGTGCAGGAAGATCAGCGTGGTTCGAAACCCCGGATCGCCCGGCGTCGCGAACGTCGCGTGGAGGAGGGCGGGGTCTCGGGGATCGCCGATGAAATCGAGCTCGTGGACGGATGCCGCCGCGGCTTTCAGGGCCTGTGTGAACCGGGAGCGATCGGACGTCCCGGGCGAGAGTCCCGAAGGCGAGATCAACGCCTCCGAAAGGGCGTGGGCGGCGAGGTAAGAGGCCCCGAGATACGCCGCGCTGCCTGCCGCCATCGAAACGGCGGCGCGTCTAGCGATCCGCGACTTTGAGGCCCGCATGGCGCCGAATCTTAACTCGTCGCGGCCCTACTGCGCCCCAGGCCCCCTCGGATGCAAACCGATCAAGACGGGCGCGGGAGGAACGACGGGAGAGATCGCCTGGCCGGTGCGGTACGCGAAAACTCCGCCCCCGCTCGTTCCGGCGAGGAGCTCGCCGGCGGGAGTCGTTGCGAGGCAGAGCACGTCGAGGTTCGTCAGGCCGTCGACAATCGCGCGCCAGCTTCCGCCGCCGTCGTCGCTTTCGAAGACTCCCTCCGACGTTCCGGCGAACAGGCTCGAGGAGCCGGGATCGGCCAGAATCGCGTGAACCTCCAGCGTCGAAAAATGGGTTCCGACTCCCGCATTGGTCCAGTGATTTCCGCCGTCAGTCGTCGCGAAGACGCCCTGGGCGGTGGCGGCGTAAACCGTTCCCGTGGAGGCGATCGCAAATCCGTTGACGATGAGGTTGGCCAATTCATTGTTCACTTCGATCCAGGTGCTTCCGCCGTCCGGAGACAGGAAAACGCCCCCTCCGAACGTTCCGGCATAAACGGTTCCGGCCCTTCCCGGGTCGGTCGCGAGCGCGAGCACGTTCGTGCTCGTGAGCCCCGAGTTGGCTCGAGTCCAGGAGACGCCCGCGTCGAAGGATCGGAAAATTCCACAGCACGCGGTGCCGGCATAAACCGTCAGCGGATTCCCCGGGTCGATCGCGACGGATGTCACGATGTCGCCCGTGAAGCCGGAATTCTGCGCGGTCCATGAGGCTCCGGCGTCCGTGCTCTTGAAGACGGCGAAGCCGAGCGTGCCGGCATAGAGAGCCGAGGGATTTGTCGGATCGATCGCGAGGCTGAGAACGGATCGCTCGGTCAGCCCCTGGTTGATCGTCGTCCAACTGGCCCCCGCGTCGATCGATTTGAAAATGCCCCCGCCGTCGGTGCCCGCGTAGATCCCCGAGGGGCTTGACGCGAGTGCGTCGACGACCGTCGCGATGAGGCCCTGGTTGGCGGACATCCAGCTTGCGGCCTGATTCACCGACTTGAAGACTCCGGCGGGAGTCCCGGCGTAGAGAGCGCTCCCCGAATTGGGGTTGATCGCGATCGCGGTGATCCAGGAACTCGTCAGCCCGACGCTGGCGTCGCTCCAGGTCTGGCCTCCATCGGTGGACTTCTGCAGTCCTTCGTCCTGAAACCCGGCGTAAAGGCGAGGAGAGAAGCCCGGGTCGATGGCGATCGCGTTGATCGTTCCTCTCGCCCCGTTCCCCGCCGGCGTCCAGGAGTTGCCTGCGTCGATCGACTGGTAGAGTCCCGCGTATTGCGTGCCCGCGTAGACGTTGGAGTCCGTGTGCGGGTCGACGGCGATCGCCCGAACGAAGTTCCCGGGCAGGCCGTCGTTGATCGGATTCCATGTCGCGCCGCCGTCGGTCGTCTTGGAGAGGCCGCCGAAGAGCGTGGCCCCGTAGGCGACGGTGGAGGATTTCGGATCGATCGCGAGGGCGGTCACGATGTCGTCCGTCAGGCCGTCGTCGACGGCGTCCCAGGTCGCGCCGCCGTCGAGGGTTCGGTAGATCCCCCCGCCCTGAGTCCCGGCGAAGAGGCGCTGTCCGAAGGAGTCGATCGCGAGGGCGGTCACGATCCTGCTGGAGAATCCCTTGTCGGCGCGCGCCCAATGCAGGGCGCCGTCGCTCGATTTGAAGAGGCCGACCGCCGTTCCGGCGTAGAGGGTGGAGGGGGAGCCTGGATCGATCACGAGGGAGCGGACGTCCGTGTTCGTCATGCCCACGCTCGCGCGACTCCACGAGGAGGCTCCGTCGACGCTCTTGAAAACGCCACCGCCGCTTCCGATGCCGGCATAGAGGATGCCGGGGTTGCCGCTGTCGATCGCGAGGCCGGTCACCGGACCGCCCGCCGGCCCGAGGCTCGCCCACGCCTTCGGACGCGCCAGGGCCGGCGAACACAGGGCCAGGGACAGCAGTACCAGGAGATACCCGCAGTTGCGCTTCATTCGTTGCCTCTCTTCGGTCTTCACACGCGATCGGCAATCGGGAAAAGCAAGAAGCATGCCCTGCGCGGTTTCTGGCGCGGCCCTCGATCACCGCGGTAGAATCGACGCTTTAGGGGGGTTGACCCTTGCAGCTTGCGTACTTTTGGGCCGACTGTTCAGACGGGTCTCACGTTGCCGTCAATTATGCCGTTCACGAAGACCGCGTCACGGGATCCATCCGGCGATGGAGCCGGGACACTCGAATCAACACCGGGCGAAAATTCGAGGTTCCGGCCGAACAGATCGCCTCCGGTGACGGCGGCCGACCGACGATGACCCTGGACGGGATCTGCACGGAGCCGGTTCGAATCGTTCTGGACCCCCGGGCGGTGGCCGAGTCGGGGTTTTCCTGGAAGACGGCCGCCTGACGAGGGTGCCGGTCGGGGACTCCCTCGATCTGCACTCGTTCCTCCCAAGGGACATCCCCTCGGTCGTCTCGGAATACCTCGATGCGGCCCGCCCCCTCTTTCGGGAAGTCCGGCTGATCCACGGCCGCGGCATCGGGGTTCAGCGCGAAGTCGTGCGCGCGCTGCTCGCACGCAGGGACGACGTGGAGCGCTTCTTCGACGCGCCGGAGGAGCGGGGAGGCCGCGGCGCGACGGTGGTTGTGTACCGGTAGAGTCGCGAGACTCCCTCGGTCCGGATCGCTGCCTAGCCCGTACGGCCGCTGGGCTCGGCACTCGTCCGCTGGCACGGCGCGTTCGATCGCGATGGAATCGGTCCCCGCGCCTCGAACGTTCGCCGCGACACCTCTACTCTCAACTGAAACGATGGTTCTTCACGCGGCTCACTCATGGCCTGCGGACGAGCGCCTGCGCCCCGCGGCCGAGCCCGAAGCAAGCCGCTCCTGGGCCTCGCTCGCGGGACGGGGCCCCAACCTCTGAGCGAAGACGAGGGCGCCGGGCTTCGAGCGGGCCTTTGGCTCACTCCGGATCCCAGAGTGCGAGGGCGGGTGTCGTGAGCGAAGGGAATCGGTTGTCCGAGGCGCCGTCTCGTGCGCCGACCCAAGGTGGCCCCTCACTGCACGACAAACAAGACAATTGAGAAACACTGCTTCCACACCGCAGCGGTCGGCGCAAGGCGCCGAGTTCCGATTCCCGAGCAAACGAGCATCCGCCTGAGCACTTCTCGAGGGAGGCGCCGAGCATCTGATCCGGGGATCTACGCGCCCGCTGTCGAGCGAAGCCCTACCTTTGAAACGCGTAGGAAACCTTCAGGAACAGCTGTCGGTCGTGCCGCGTCAGGTCGTACCGCGCGTCGAGAACCTGGTTGTCTCCGTAGCCCAGGAACAGCACGCTCTGCCAGTTGAGCTTGTAGGCAAAAAGGAGCGAGCCCGAAAACGAGGCGTCTCGTCTCGTGGCGGGCGGATCCGCGTAAAGAGAAGGGTTTCGGTCCTCCCGCACGTACTGGCCGATGGCGCGGACGAACGTCCGGTTCGTGAAGTTGTACGTTGCCTTCAACCGGTGCACCACCGCGGTGAAAAGCCGGCGCCGGTTTCCGTCTCCGGCGTCCTCGTTGAGCCAGGCGAGGGCCTCGTCGATCCGGAGCTCGAGATGGTCCTGCGGCTGCACCCGGGCCGACAGCGTGAGGTTGCCGCCGCTTCCCGGGCGGGCGTTCGCGTAATCGATCTGGTCGCCCAGCTCCCCGCTGATGGAGACCTGGCCGAAGACGCGCGACGGCGCCAGCTGGATGTAAATCGAAGAAACGTTCTTCGTGATGAGCTTGTCGCCGACCCTCTCGGTCGAGAAGATGTAGTCGTATTCCCCCTGGACGCTTCGGCGGCCCTCGAAGCTGATCCCGGGGAAGATCCTCTGCCGGAGGGTGTTTCCCGATGTGTCGGCCGTGTAGTCTTCGACGACGAGCGGGGTGAGCCGGGTGAAGAAACCGCTCGCAGGGTAGAACTTCAGAAACCCTTCCGGCTTGACCTCCCGGTAGCCGACCTGCGGCACGAATCCGTCGTCGGCCCGAAATCCATCGGACAGGTCGTGGTATTCGGCGTAAACCTCCCAGCTGCGTTTCGAATGGTCCCAGGACGCGTAGGCGGCGTGTCCCGACACGTGCTGCCCGGTCCATCCGGCATAGAGTTCCGGGTGGTTGGGTGCCTGGGAGAGGGAAAACAGGACCTGCCCCTTGACCTGGTCTCCGTCGTTGGGCGCCCATTGGAAGTCCGGTCCAAAAACCCGGTTGTACCCCGTGCCTTCGACCTCCCGGTCCGTGACGAGAAGGCTCACGTAGGAGCGGCCGAAGTCCTTTCGAACTCGCCCGATCCCCGCGATGGAAGAGAAATCCTGGTCGACGAACGTGGAGGACTGGGGCCCCGGCACGACCACGCTCCCGCCTCCGCGGTCTTCCGTCACGAGGAGGGTGTAGTCCGTCGAATCGATCTTTCCCGTTCCCCGCATTCCCCATCGCGGCGACGTGATCGTTCGGGTGTAGACGGCCTGGATGGGTGTTGAAAAAAGGTCGAGGCCTTCGAGGAAAAACGGACGCTTCTCGGGGTAGAAAAGCGCGAACCGGCTGTTGGCCGAAATCTGAGCCACGTCCGACTCGACCTGCGAAAAATCAGGGTTGACGGTTCCGTCGAAGGCGGTGTTCGCGTTGGGCAGCCACTTGACGTCGACGCCGGCGTTCCCGCGGACAGGACGATTGACGAACCGGGAGGACGGGTCGTTTCCGTCGATCCGTCCCGCGTTCTCGGTCGCCGTGAAATACGGCGCCGCGATGACGTGTCCGCCCGAAGGAAGGCCTTCCAGACCGACGAGGTCCCGCTCGTGGCACACGAAACAATTCGAGCTCCGCGGCAGAAGATTCGAGAAATACTGGTATCGCGTGTCGCGGTTCGAGTTGCGGTAGAGCTGGATTCCCCACACCGGGTTGGCGCCGCCGTTGTACCGGAGACTCGAGAACGGGATGCGCATCTCGAGCGTCCAGCCGTGGTCATTGATTTTTCCGGCGGAGTCCCAGAAGAGATCGATGGACGTGTCTTCGTTTCCCGATGAGTCGTCCTGGAGGGCGTCGTACTGAACGCCGCGCGGGTTTGCGAAAAACTCGATCGCGGTCCTGCGGTCGTGCCGGGTGTCGAGGAGAATTCCCGCGTAGTCGGTGTCGGAGGAGACGTTGTCGCGGTCGACGTAGGGAGCGCGAATTTGCCCGGGGTGGGGATCGCGGCAATCGAACGCGACGTAGAGGGCACGGTCGTCGAACGTCAGGTATCCGACGGTGCGGATCTTCGGCTCGACGTTGTCGCCGGGCCTCGTCTCCCAGAACTGGTCGACTCGCGCCGCGTTCTTCCAGCCCGGATCGGAGAGGTCGCCGTCGATGGTGATCGGCCCTTCCGCCCGGTGCACGGCGATCGGAGGCTCCGGGGCCTGACCGCGCGCGGAGACCGCGAAACCCAAGAGAACCAGGATGGCGAGTCGGCGCATCGTCCCTCTCCTTTGTCCTGTTTGTCCTGTACGACGAGAAAATGGCGAAAAGGTTTTATCGGCTTCCGCGGCGCCGGCTCGATCGGGTCGGGCTCTACGCGGCGGGCCCCTTCTTGAGGCGAACGGTTCCCGACGAAATCCGGACGCTGACCCTCGGGCCGCCGCCGTTCAATGCGCCGGCCGCGGTTTGCACGCTCCCGAAGGAGCGCTTGGAGACGGTGATCTCCGGGAACTCCGAGACGATGTAGTCGCCTTCGGAGTCGATCCCGCTCACGCGGATGTCGACGTTGCCGCGATAGTTCGCGGGAAGGGTGAGCGTGACGTCTCCCGCCCCGCTCGAGATCGAGATCCCTCCGGGAGTCTCGCGTCCGACGACCTCGCAGCGCACGGTTCCGCCTCCCGAGGAGGCCTGGATCGAGCCCCGAACCTGCGACAGCAGGAGATCGCCGCCGCCCGTTCGCGCGATCACCGCCCCTCCGCAGGAGCGCAGCGTGACGTCGCCGCCCATGGTTTCGAGCTTCGCATCGCCCGTGACGTTGCCGATGTGGAGCTCGCCCCCGTGGGTGATGCAGCGCAGATTTCCCACGACGCGGTCGATGCGGATGTCTCCGCCCGACGTCGAGAGGTCGGCGCCTTTTCCGGCTTCGGCGACGTTGATCTCGCCTCCGTAAGTCACCATACGAACGCTGCCCGAAACCCTTCCGAGCCGGATGTCTCCGAACGGAAGGGTCTTCGCGAAATCTCCGTTGATGTCGCCGCGAATGATCGATCCGTCCAGGTCCTCCGGGCTGCGGGGAGCTCGGGGCGCTCGGGGGACGGGAGGAACGGGCGGCACGGGAGGAACCGGCGGCACCGGCGGCACGGGGGGCACAGGAGGAACGGGCGGCACCGGGGGGACCGGGACCATGACGTTCCAGGATCCCGAGGATCGGCGTGGCAGAATCGACCGGGCTTCCGACAGAGACGAGCCGTCGGAGAGAACCGCGATTCGTCCGTTCAGAGTCGAACACCGCACCTGGGCGCCTCCTCCGCCGACCTCACCGTCGTACGCGTGATGGAGGTTCTCGGCGATGCTCGCCGCGATTTCCGGTCCGATCGAGGACAGCTCCGAAGACAGCTCCGTGAGGCTCTCCTTCAGTCCGGAGAGATCGACGTGGATATCCCCGGCATCGTCGTCCTCATCCCGATCTCGATTTCGATCCCGGGCGATCTCGCGCTCCTTTTCCCGCTGTTCCATTTCCTTGATGTGGATCTCGCGGCGCACGCGCTCCCTTGCGGAGCGCATTTTTTCGCGGTCCGCCCGCAGGGTCTCGGCGTCCGCCATCGACGACTTGACGGGAAGAGGAAACGTGCTGAGGATGTCGCCGTTCATCGTCTGGCCCGAGAGGTGGAACCCGGAGCGCGCCGGCAGACGAAGCTGGATGTTTCCGTTGACGGTCTCCGCGTCGAGTCGGGCGCTCCGGGGGAGATCCTCCGTGGTTGCCTCGATCGCCCCGTTGACGGTGTGGATCCGAAGATCATGCCGGCTTCCGGCCGTCCGAACACGCCCGTTGACGGATCGAATCGTGGTTTCCGCCGCGATCCCCTCGACGGTGACGTTGCCGTTGACGGTGTGGACATCGAGGGCGGTGTCGGAAGGGATCGTGATCTGGTATCGCGTTTCGATCCGGTACCGGCTCCCGTCGCGGTCCACATGGATGCTCCAGCCCCGGTCGCCGCGCGTGACTCGGGCGCCCGGCTCGCGCGTGAGCAGCGTGGCGGAACCGTCGTCCTCTTTCTCGAACTCGACCTTCGTCTGGTCGAGGTAGCGCTTTGCTTCCGCGGGGCTCGTGGCCCGCACCGTGACTTCGGCAACCGCCGAGAAGGCGGGACCTGCCGTGATCTGGATGTCGCCGCTGATGTTCTCGACGGAGAGGGTGCGGAGTTTGCCCGCGCTGAACCGATCTGTTCGATGCGCCGTCGAGCCGTACGTTTCGCCGGCGTGGCTGGCGGCGGCAAACGCGAGCACGATCAGGCCCAGCAACGCGACGATCCAGAGTGCGCCGTCCCGCGGTTTGGGGTTTTCTGTTCTCATGTCCGTAGGACGCTGCGCTCCGAAAAAAGTCACTCCGGGGTCCGAGGAGCCGAGCTTCACAGGTCGATCCTCTTCAGCGCCGACGCCGCCTTCACCCTCACGTAACCGGTCTCCCGCTCGTCGCTCGCCTTCTGGCGCAGCGTTTCGATCGCCGCGGGATCGCGCAGCGTCAGGGCGACCTTCGCGAGGCTCTCGACCGCGACGATTCGGACGGCCGGGCACGCGTCCGACCGGAGAGCGCCCAGGAAAGCGTCGCGGATCTGCGGCGTCGCGGGAAGCTGGGAGAGCGCTTCCGCCGCTTTCTTGCGGACCCCGGGATTCTCGTCCTTTCGGAGCGTCTGCACGAGGGTCTCGACGATCTGCGGAGACGCGGGCGCTCCTTCCGCATAGTGCTGCGAGACCAGATCGATCGCCCTGCCGCGCGCGCCCTCCGTTCCGGCGCCGCCCGCCACGAGATAGGCCAGGAGGTCCGACAGGCTCTTTTCTCCCGGTTTGCCCACCACGGTGTAGCGCGCCGTCGCGTCGAAGGAGACCCCGACCCTGCCGGAGGAGTCCGCCGGCTGGAAGGCGACGTTGGTGAGCTTCGGCTGCCGGGTGAGGTCGGGAAGAGGGGATCCCGAGGCCTTTCCCGGCGAAACGGCTGCGGATTGCGCTGCCGGACCGTTGGTCGGCATCGCGCGGGACAGGAGGAAGCCGCTGGCGCCGGCCGCGAGCAGGGCGGCCACGCGAAGAGCGGCCGCGAATCGCCGGCGGGGGAACCTCGCCACGCGGCGACGAAGCGTCTCGGCCTGAAGCATTGCGAGGGTCTCGCGAGCGAACTCGGGGTCCAGCGGCGTGTCCGCGTCGGCGCCGAGTCGCGCCCAGACGGTTTCGGCTTCCTCCAATTGCCGGCGGCAATCGGGGCAGCCCGCGAGGTGCCGGTCGAGCTCGACGGATTCCGCCGGCGTTGCCGGGGACGAGAGTCGCCCGACCGCCTGTTCTACGACGTCATTGCATTCCATTGGGTACCTCCCTCGGAGAAGACTTCCTTGAGCGTTTCGATCGCCCGAAAAACGCGGGTCTTGACGGCGCCTTCGGAGATCGAGAGAGTCCTGGCGATTTCGGCATAGGGCATCCCGTGGTAGCGCGCGAGAATCAGCGCCTCGCGCTGCTCGTCCGACAGCCGGGAGAGCGCCCGCCTCACGGCGCGGCGCCGGTTGCGCTCGTGCAGGCGGGTTTCGGCGCCGATCTCCTTCGACGGGGCTTCCTCGACAGCGTCGAGCGGCACCACGACGGCTCGCTTCGTGCGCCGCAGCCGGTCGCGGCAGGCGTTGGCCGTGATCGCGTAGAGCCACGACGAGACAGCCGCCCGACCGTCGTATTGCTCCACGCGCGTGATCATCTTCAAGAAAACCTCCTGAGTCACTTCCTCCGCCTCCGAGCGGTTCGACAGCATCCGGTCGGCGAACCGAAGCAGAGGTTCCGAGTATTTCTGGAACAATCCGGTCGCGCCGTCCGGGTCTCCGCCCCGGACCATCCGGAGCAGGTCGAGGTCGCTCTTCATTTTGAGGTCGCCCCGATCATGTCCGCCTCCGTCCGGGTTTCCCGACACCCTTTATGACGGCCGTCCGGCCGGAAGGTTACGCGCGGGCTCATCCGGCTCAATCGGTGGCGGGAGGCTGAGGAGAAAGGAGTTGCGGCCCATCGAACGTAATTTCCGCCTTCCATCCCAGAGCCTGCGCGGCCGCGCTCAGCAGTTTGACGGCCTGTTCTTCGGCTTTTCGGTCCATTCCGGCATCCTTCGCGGTCCGGGCCAGGTTCGTTCGGGCCCAGACCATCCACCGGTTCCGGTCTTCCGAAGTGATCGGATTGAAGATCCCGCTCTTCTCGTCGAACCACTGAAGGCGGGGATCGATGGAAAGGATCGTGGGCCTCGGAAGTTGAATCTTCACCGTGCGGTCCGAGGGAGAGCTCGTGATCTTGAAGCCGTCCCGGTCGAGGTCGAACCCCCCGACGACCGCGCCCCGAACCTGCAGAACCGCGCTCTTGGGGAAGTTCAGGAACAGAAAGCTCTTGAACTCCTCGTATCGAACGACGTCGGAAACCTGCACCTCGACGGTCGCGAGCCTCGCGATCTTCCGGATCGCCATCACGACCGGAGCCGAGTCCGCCCGGGAAGACGACGGCCCGCGCACCACCTGCCGGAGCAGCAGCGCGGCCACGGCGGCGAAGACGACCGCCAGGAGCCAGGGGAGGAGAATCGCGGACGCCCTTTTCATTCCTGCCCACCATTGTGACGCAAACCGGGAATCGATGGGCTCGAAAAGAAGGCCATAATTTGCGGTGTGCCCGTCTTCGCGCTCGATTCCCGCCTGGCATTTCCCGACCCGAACCTCGCGGAGGAAGGGCTGCTCGCCGTCGGCGGCGATCTTCGGCCGGAGCGGCTGCTGCTCGCCTACGAATCGGGAATCTTTCCCTGGTACGAGAAAGGGCAGCCGATTCTCTGGCACTCGCCGGACCCGCGGATGGTGCTCGAGACCGAAAAGCTCCATGTTCCAGCCAGCCTCGAAAAAGCGATCCGGCGGGCTCCCTACCGGCTGACGCTCGACGCCGCGTTCCCCGAGGTCATTCAGGCCTGTTCCGAGGCGCGCCCGGACGGCCCGGGAACCTGGATCACCGACGAAATGAAGGAGGCCTACGTGGAGCTCCATCGCCGCGGATACGCTCATTCCGCCGAGGCGTGGGAGGGGCAAGAGCTGGCCGGGGGCCTCTACGGCGTATCTCTCGGCGGCGTGTTCTTCGGAGAATCGATGTTCGCCCGCCGGCCGGATGCCTCGAAGATCGCGTTCGTCGCTCTCGCGCGCCGGCTCGAGCAATGGAAAATCACTCTCGTCGATTGCCAGGTGTACACGCGGCACCTCGAGCGGTTCGGGGCGCGTGAGTGGCCGCGCAAGCGCTACCTCTCGGCTCTTCGGAAAGCGCTGGCGATGCCCGGCAGGACGGAGCCCTGGAGCTTTTCAGACGGCGGCTGACGGCTCGGGCCTGAGGGACAGTTTTCCGCCGGCGATGCCGACCTCGACTCTCCCGCCCTTTTCGAGGCCGCCAAAGAGAATCTCGTCGGAGAGCGGGTCGCGAAGCTCGTCCTGAAGAACGCGCGCGAGAGGCCGCGCCCCGAACGTCGGGTCGTAGCCTTTGCGCGCGAAATACGCGCGAGCCTCGGGGGTCATCGAGATCGAGACCCGCCGCTCCGCGAGCTGAACCTCGAGCTCGCGAACGAATTTCTCGACGATCGCCTCCATGACGTCGGGCGTCAGGTGCTGGAACGGGACGATCGCGTCGAGCCGGTTCCGGAACTCCGGGGCGAACAGCCGGTCGACGGCCTCTTTGCTCCGGGCGGGAGAGTCGCGCAGGAGATCGGCGGAAAACCCGATCGATCCGGCGGCCGCTTCGCGGGACCCGGCGTTGGAGGTCATGATCAACACGACCTGCCGGAAATCCGCTTTCCGCCCGTTGTTATCGGTCAGGGTCGCGTGGTCCATCACCTGAAGGAGGATGTTGAAGAGATCCGGGTGCGCCTTCTCGATCTCGTCGAGGAGGACGACGCTTGCCGGCTGCTTGCGAATCGCGTCCACCAGGAGACCGCCCTGCTCGAACCCGACGTAGCCCGGCGGCGCGCCGATGAGCCGCGCGACGGCGTGCTTTTCCATGAACTCGCTCATGTCGAACCGGACGAATTCGCTGTCGAGCTGCCGGGCGAGCTGCCGGGCAAGCTCCGTCTTGCCCACGCCCGTCGGGCCGGTGAAGAGAAAGCTCCCGGCGGGGTGGTCCGGATGGCCCAGGCCGGCGCGGGATCGCTTGATCGCCCGGGAAACGGTTGCCACGGCCCCGTCCTGTCCGAAGACCACGCGGCCGAGCGCGTCCTCGAGACCGCGCAGCCGGTCCTTTTCGGAGACGGTGACCTGTTGGGCCGGAATTCTCGCCATGCGCGCGACGATGCGCTCGACTTCAGTCTCGCCGATCGTGCCCGGTCCCTCCGGCGCGCGAAGACGGAACGCGGCGCCGGCCTCGTCGATCACGTCGACGGCGCTGTCGGGGAGTTTCGAATCGCGCAGGTGCCGGCTCGCGAGACGGACGGCCGCGTTCAGCGCGTCGTCGGCGTACGCGACTTTGTGGTGCGCCTCGTAGCGGGAACGGAGCCCTTTCAGGATTTCGACCGCTTCTCCGAAGGACGGCTCTTCGACGGCGATTTTCTGGAGCCGCCGCGAGAGCGCGCGGTCCCCTTCGATGCGTTTGAGCTCTTCGTGCGTCGTCGACCCCACGAGGCGGAGCTTTCCTTCCGTCAGCACGGGCTTGACGAGATTCGCCAGGTCCATCGTTCCGCCGCTCGCCGCTCCCGCTCCGACCATGGTGTGGAGCTCGTCGACGAAGAGGATGGGCTTCGGGCGGCGCGCGAGGGCGCCGATGAGAGCCTTGAATCGCTCTTCGAAGTCCCCGCGGTATCGGGTGCCGGCGAGCAGCGCACCGCTGTCGAGGGCGAAGATCTCGGCACCCTTCAGGAGAAGAGGAACGTCCGCGGCGAGAAGGCGCTGGGCGAGGCCCTCGACGATCGCCGTCTTGCCCACGCCGGCCTCGCCGACGAAGACAGGGTTGTTTTTCCGGCGGCGGCACAGGATTTCCATCGCCCGGTCGAGCTCGTCGAGGCGCCCGACGAGCGGGTCGAGCTCGCCCCGGGCGGCGCGCTCCGTGAGGTTCGTGGCGAAGGCCTTCAGCGGGTCCCCCGGCAGCGGGGCGGTCTCCCGCTCGGCGGGCGACGGGGCGCCGTCGGAAGCCGGCTCCGGGATCGGGACCTTGCGAGTCCCGTGCGAAACGTAATTGAGGACGTCCAGCCGGGTGACGCCCTGGACGAACACGAACCGAGCCGCGTTGGTTTTGGGCTGCCCCAGGATCGCCGCGAGGAGATCGCCGACATCGACGCCGTCTTTTCCGGAGCTCTGAACGTGGATGAGGGCGTTCTGAAGCGCGCGGCGAAACGCCAGCGTCTGGACGGGCTCCGAGGACGAGGCGGGCGGGAGCGACTCGATCGAGTCTTCGAGGTAGCGCTTGAGCTCCTCCCGGAGCCTCGACACGTCCGCGCCGCTGGCGGAAAGGACGTCTTCGCCCGAAGGGTCGTTCGCAATCGCGTACAACAGGTGCTCGAGAGTCAGGTGCGCGTGACGACGCGATTGCGCCTCGCGAAACGCGACCGTGAGCACCATCTCGACCGGCGCGCTCAGCATGATTCTTCCTCCAGGCTCGCGCGGAGAGGGAATCCGGCCTCTTTCGCCCGTTCGTGGACGAGGCCGACTTTCGTTTCCGCGACTTCGAACGGATACGCGCCGCACGTTGCGCGTTCCCGGGTGTGGACGTGCATCATGATCCGGTGGGCTTCTGCCGGTGACTTATGGAAGACGGTCTCGAGAATTTCCACGACGAACTCCATCGTCGTGTAATCGTCGTTGTGAAGGATGACCCGGTAGAGCGGCGCCTTGCGCGTTTTGCTCCCGCGTTCGGCGAGGACCGCTTCTCCGGGCCTCTCCCCGATTGCTGTTCCGGTCTCCGGCGATTTTTCGGCCACGCCGTGATTTTACCGTTTTGCGGGCGAGAGACGGCCGAGCGGCCTGGCGGCTCGAGCGTTTATCTCTGGAACGCGTAGGAAATTTTCGCGAAGAGGGTCCGGTCCGAGCGAAGCAGATCTCCGGAAGGATTGAGCACCCGGCTGTCGCCGTAACCCACGAAAAAGACCGTCTGCCAGTTGAGCTTGTAGGAAAAGAGCGCGGATCCATCGAAGCTGCCTGACCGCTTCGCGACGCCTTGAACGAGGTAAAGCGAGGGATCGGTGCGCACGTCGAGATACTGCCCGATGACACGGAGAAACAGGCGCGAAGAAAAGTTGTACGTCGCTTTGAGTCTCGCGATCTGGGCCGTGAAGAGGCGGCCGCTCCCCCCTCCGGCCGAGTCCACGTTGAGCCACTGCCGGTCGCTGTTGAAATCGAGCTCGAGGTGGTCGGTCGGCTTCACGGTCGCGTCGGCCTCGATCTCGCCCCCGCGCCCCGGCCGCGCGTTCGCGACGTCGGGATGTTGCCCGAAGAAGCCCTGAAACGTGAGGCGGGAGAGCCGGCGGGACGGATCGATTTGCACGAAGAAGTCCATGTAGCTCGACTGAACGTCGAACGTTTCAATGCGATCCTTCTGCCGCGCGGAGTACTCGACGTACCCGTTCAGGTTGAAGCGCCCGAAGAAGTTCAGCCCGGCGAGGGTCTGCCGCTGGACGAGAGCTCCCCCCGGCTCCGCGAGGTAGTTCGCGATGACGTAGGGCTGGAGGCGATTGAAGAATCCTGTCGGATAGAACGTGTAGCCGGCATACTGACGTTCCTGCCGGTACCCGACCTGCGGTACGAACCCGTCGTCCGCGCGGAAAGCTTCCCCGACGTCCTGGTACGTCGACCGGAAAATCCAACGTTGCCCCGTGTGGAGCCAGTCGAGAAAGATTGCGCGCGACGAGAATTTCCGCCCGGTCCATTCCTCCGCGAGATCGGGCCGGTCAGGGGTCTGAGTCGCGCTTCCGAGAATCTGACCGGTGATCTGGTCCGCCTGCCCGGGCCGCCACTGGAAATCGGGCCCGAGGACCCGGTTGTAGCCGACGCCCTCGATTTCGCGGTCGGTCGCGAGCAGCCCCCCGAAGGAGCTGCCCACGTCCTGCCGCGCCCGTCCGATCGCGACGATCGAGTGAAAATCCTGGGGTCCGAAAGACGAAGCGCTCGGCCCGGGCAGGATGACGCTGCCGCCTCCGCGGTCTTCCGAAACCAGCAGCGTGTAGCTCGTCGCGCCGCTTTTTCCGGTGTCGCGCGCCCCCCAGCGGGGCGACGTGATCGTTCGCGTGTACACGGCCTGAATGGGGGTATCGAAGAGGTCCACGTTTTCGAGGAAGAACGGCCGCTTCTCCGGGAAAAACAGCGCAAATTGTTTGTTCACGCCGATCTGCCCGATGTCCGATTCGACCTGCGAAAAATCGGGGTTGACCGTCCCGTCGAGCGCAGTGTTCGCGTTCGGGTTCCACTTCACGTCGAGACCCGCGCTGCCCCGGGCGGGCTTGTTCAGAAATTCCGAGCCCGGCTCGCCGCTTCGGGGCGAACCTTCCTCGTTCAGGTTCGCGTACGGCGCGACCACCAGGTGTCCGCCGCCCGGAAGCCCCGAGAGGCCCGTCACCTCCCGTTCGCGGCAGAGCCAGCAGTTGGAGTTTCGCGGGATCGGGCTGCTATGGAACGCATAGCGGAATTCGCGCGGATAGTTGCGCCACACGAGAATGCCCCACTGCTGGGGATCCTTCGAGGGATAGCGGAGCGAGGAGAAGGGGATTCGCACTTCGGCAGTCCATCCCTTTTCCGTGATCTCGGCCGCGGTATCGTAGAAGTAGTCGGGCGAGAAATCCTCGTTTCCGTTCGCGTCGTTGTAGCTCGCGTCTGCCTGGATTCCCCGAGGATTCACCCGGAATTCGATGGCGGCCCGATGGTCGTTCCGGGTGTCCAGGAAGATCGCGACGTTGTCGTCGGTGCCGATCACGTTGTCCCGATCGACATAGGGCGCGCGAATCTTCTCCGGGTGAGGGTCGCGGCAATCGAGGCCGATGTAAAAAAAGCGGTCATCGTAAGTGACGTAGGCGATTGTCTGGACCGGCGGCTCGGTGTCGTCGCCGGGTTGTGTCTCCCAGAACCGGTCGATGACCGAGGCGCCCTTCCATCCGGGATCCGTCAGGCGGCCGTCGATGGTGATCGAGCCCGCGGCTCGCGAGATCGAAAGCGGCGGGGGTACCGGAGGGATCGTCGACTCGCCGCGCACAACCCCGGCGGCCCCGCTCGAGAAGATTGCCGCGAGAAGGGCGCCGGAAACCGACACATTCTTTGGAATCGGGGATCTCCTTCTGCTGCTTCAGACGTTGAACCGGAAAGAAAGTTTCGGAAGGCTCCGAAATTCACGTCTCGCGGATCGAGACCTCGACCGGCATGGCCGCCCGCGCCACCTTCGAGATGATGCAGTACTTTTCGGCGAGCTTGACGGTTTTCTCGACTTCCGGCCGCCGGCTCTCGAGGAGGGACTGCGGAACCGCGCACGAAATCTCGATCTTCTCGACCTTGAAGCCGCCGGCGGGGTCCGCGGCGAGGGAGCACCGAAGGGACAGGGACGGTTCGGCATAAGGGATCGCGAGTTTCTTCAGGAAAATCGCCCATGTGGAGATGAAGCAGGACCCGATCGCCGCCAGCAGGAGCTGCTCGGGGTTTGCGCCTCTCCCGCAGCCGCCCAGATCGGTCGAGCCTCCAATGGAAATCGTGAACGAGTTGTCGGGAGGGCGAAGGACTCCCGCGCCCGTCCCGTCTCCGTCCCAGGCGATGTCGATCGCATAGACGTGGGGCTCTTTCTTCGCTTTCGCCGTGTCGGCCGCGCTTTTTTCCTCGTCCGCCATCCGTCCCCCCGCCCGATGATAGCGGGTCTGCGCGAAATCCGCGGTTGTTTCTGTAGAATCGGTTCGGGAGGTCCTGAATGCGACGGATTGGAATTCTTCCCTTTGCCGCGATCGCCGGCATCGGAGCCCTGGGTCTCGCAGCGGCGCCCGCCGGCAGTCGTGGCGACGGATTCGGGCGGGCGCTCTCGGCCCTGTCCGCAAAGAGGATCTCGGCGCGGATCCGGTTTCTCGCGGATGACCTTCTCGAAGGTCGGGGAACGGGGGCGCGGGGCTCCGAGATCGCGGCTCGCTACGTCGCCTCGGAGTTCGCCGAGAACGGGCTTCGGCCCGCAGGCGACGGCGGGACGTACCTGCAGAATTTCGAGATGGTCGGCGTCTCGACCGAGCCCGCGAGCGCGGTGGCGCTCGAGACGCCGAAGGGGCGGATCGACCTTTCCAACGGCTCGAACGCGGTGCTTTCGACGCGCAACCAGGAGCCGAAAGTCTCGATGGACGCTCCGGTCGTCTTCGTCGGCTACGGAATCACGGCGCCGGAGATGAGCTGGGACGATTATCGGGACTTCGACGCCGGCGGAAAGCTCCTCGTCGGGCTCGTCAACGATCCTCCGTCGAACGATCCGAAATTCTTCGGAGGGAAGGCGCTGACTTACTACGGGCGGTGGACCTACAAGTACGAAGAGGCGGCGCGCCGCCATGCCGCGGGAATTCTTCTGATCCACACCGACCCGTTGGCGGGCTATGGCTGGCAGGTCGTTCGCAATTCCTGGTCCGGGGAGCAGGCCCAGCTTCCCCTGGGGCCGGGGGAGACGGACCTCCCGCTCAACGGCTGGATCACGCGCGATGTGGGGGAGCGGCTCTTCGCGGACAACGGAATGGATTTGAACGCGATGATCGCCGCGGCGGGAAAACCGGGGTTCCGCCCGGTGCCGCTCGAAAAGACGCGCGCGCGGGGAAGCCTGGAATTCAAGATCCGCCGGTACAAGACGGAAAATGTCGCGGGCATCCTCGAGGGGAGCGATCCCGCCCGCAAAGGGACCTACATCGCGCTGACCGCGCATTTCGATCACCTGGGAATCGGCGCTCCCGACTCGCGCGGCGACACGATCTACAACGGAGCCGTCGACAACGCTTCGGGCGTGGCTCTCCTGCTGGAGCTCGCGCGCGCGGCGGCCGATGGGAACTGGAGGCCGAAACGGTCCATCCTGTTTCTCTCGGTCACCGCCGAAGAGCAGGGTCTCGTCGGCTCGGCCTACGCCGCTCGCCACCTTCCGGTTCCGGCGGATCGCGTCGCCGCGAACTTCAACATGGACGAAACGTCGGTTGACGGGCGGAGCCGGGACTTCACGC
>JBOGJO010000151.1:0-1021 GCA_050747885.1 Thermoanaerobaculia bacterium | reverse complement strand
GACGGAGGCCGCGCGCGGAGCGGCCTCCGCGACCGCCGCCGGCGGCCTCCGCGCAAGGAGAGCCCTCCACACGATGCCCGAGGCGAGCACGGCGATTCCCGCCGCCGCGGCCGCGCGGGCAACGGGGAGGTTGGGCCTCGTGGAGCGGGCGCACCCCGGCCCGCAGAACAGACGGCCCCCGGCGCGAAATTCGCAGCGTCGACAGATCGGGCGCCCGCACGCCCGGCACGCGCGCGCGGCCGGCTCCTTCGGATGTCGGGGACAGAGGCGAGCCACGCCCGGATTCTCGCATGAGTTCGGCGCCACGGCGCGCGCGGCCGGAAACCTTGATCGGGGCGCCGGGCTCTGAGAGAATCTGGTGGTTGAAGCTCAATCTTCCGAACTGGCTCACCCTTCTTCGGATCTTTTTGGTCCCGTTCCTGGTCGTGGTGCTCCTCACGAAATTCGACTTTCGAGAGGTCCTGGGGCTCGCGATCTTCTGGCTCGCCGCGCTCACCGACTTCTTCGACGGGTATTTTGCCCGGAAGCGCAAGGAGATCACCCGTCTCGGCACCCTGCTCGACCCGATCGCGGACAAGCTCCTCACGTCGGCCGCGTTCATCTCCCTCGTGGACCTCGGCGTCGCCCCGGCCTGGACGGTGGTGGTCATCGTCGGCCGCGAGTTTGCGGTTTCGGGGCTGCGCTCGATCGCCGCGGACCGCGGAATCATGATTCCGGCCTCGCCGCTTGGGAAATTCAAGATGTTCTCGCAGATCGTGGCGATCTCGCTGCTCATCGTGAGGTTCCGCTACGGGTGGCTCGCGACGACTTCGCAGGTCGCGCTGTACACGGTGGTGTTCTTCGCGGTCGCGTCCGCGGCGGACTACTTTCAGAAATTCTGGAGGCGCGTTCTCGTCGAGGAACCCGTCTAGGGGCTTCGCTCGGCCCCGCTCGGGTCGGCCCCGGCGCCGGCTCGGCAAATGCTCCTCGACCCTCGGCCGCAGTTCGCTTTCCCTCGGGATCTCGGTGCCCAGCCTGCGCC
>JBOGJO010000150.1:0-5986 GCA_050747885.1 Thermoanaerobaculia bacterium | reverse complement strand
GGTACAACCAGCCGACCGGGCAGTTCTACCACCTCGCCGCGGACAACCGGTTCCCGTACTGGATCTACAGCGGCCAGCAGGACAACGGCACCGTGGGCATCGCTTCTCGGAGTGACTATGGAGCGTTGAGCTACCGCGAATGGCACCCCGTCGGGGGAGACGAGCGCGATTACGACGTTCCCGACCCGTCCGATCCGGACACGATCTACGTCAGCGGCCTCGGCGGAAACCTCGGCCGGTTCGACGCGAGAACCGGACAGGTCGTCTCGATCGATCCGGGGGTCGAGAGCTCCTACGCTCGGCGGGCGAACGAGGTGAAATACCACTACACGTGGTTCACGCCGATCGCGGTCTCGCCCCGTCCGCCCCACTCGATTTTCCAGGCCTCGCAATATCTCTTTCGTTCCGACGACCGCGGCCACTCATGGAAGACGGTGAGCCCCGACCTCTCGGGCGCGGTTCCCGGCACGAAAGGGTGCGAGGGCGCGATCACGCTTCAGAATGCCGGCCCGTGCGGCTTTGGGGTGATCTTCACGATCGCCCTGTCTCCCCGGACCGACGACGAGATCTGGATCGGCACCGACAACGGGAGGATCGACGTGACGCGGGACGGCGGAAAAACCTGGTCCGACGTGACGCCGAAAGGGATTGCTCCCTGGAGCAAGATCGCGACTCTCGACATTTCTCCGATCGATCCGGCCACCGTGTACGCCGCCGTGGATACTCACCGGCTCGATGATTTTTCTCCGCACGCCTACGCCACGCACGACGGCGGGCGCACCTGGAAGGCGATCACCGGCGGGTTTCCCGGCGACGATTTCGTCCAGGTCGTCCGAGCCGATCCCGTGCGGCGCGGGCTGCTGTATGCGGGCACGAACTCGGGGGTCTTCGTCTCGTTCGATGACGGCGCCCGCTGGCAACCGCTCAAGCTCAATCTTCCGACGGCCTGGGTCGGCGATCTGCTCGTCCACGGAAACGATCTCGTCGCCGCGACCCAGGGCCGGGCGATCTGGGTCCTCGACGACGTCTCTCCTCTGCGGGAGCTGGCAGGCGGGGTTCCCGAGGCGGCGGCTCATCTCTTCGCTCCCGCGGACGCGTTCCGGCTGAGGCGCGACGAGAACCGCGACACTCCGCTGCCGCCGGAAACGCCGCTCGGGCCGAATCCGCCCGCCGGCGCCGTGCTCGACTACGTTCTGCCTTCGGGCTCGGGCGGCCCCATCTCGATCGAGATCCTCGACGCTCGGGGCGAGAGGGTTCGGGGCTTTTCGAGTGACGACTCCGCCGGGCGGCCCCCGGCCGAGCGGTATTTTTCCGAAGCCTGGACCAGGCCGGAGCCATTGCCCCCGACGTCGGCCGGGCACCACCGATTCGTTTGGGATCTTCGAGGCGACCGGCCGAAGGCGACGAACTACGATTACTCGATCGCCGCGATCTGGGGAGACGACACGCCGATCGAGCCGGACGGCCCCCTCGTTCCGCCGGGCCGGTACACGGTGAAACTGACGGCCGGCGGCAAGAGCTGGTCACAGCCGCTCACGCTTCGGATGGATCCCCGGGTTCATGCGACTCCGGAGGACCTTGCGAGCCAGTACGACGTTGCGCGACAGGCCGCGCGGTTGATGAACACTTCCTTCGCCGCGCTCCAGGACGCGAAAGATCTCCAGAAGGGCAAGCCCTCGGACTCGGCCGCCGCGCTTGCGGGCGGAAAGAAGGGTTTCGCCTCGATCAACGTCCGCGCGACCGCCGTCTTTCGGGCAGTCGAGAGCGGGGATGCCGCGCCGACTCTGCAGGCGGTCGCCGAGCTCGAGAGCGCGCGGGCGGATTTCGAGCGGCTTCTCACCGTCCTGAAGGGGATCCGACACTAGGAGGCCTCAGCGGCCGGTCATCTTCTCGAGTCTCTCCGGGTACCGGTCACCCTGAACGGCGATCTTCGAGGCCGCGCTCGCGATCTCGCGCAGGTCGTCCGGCGTCAGCTCGAGTGAGGCGGCCGCGAGGTTCTCGTCCAAACGATTCAGCTTTGTCGTGCCCGGGATGGGAACGATCCACGGCTCTTGCGCGAGCAGCCACGCGAGCGCGACCTGGGCCGGTGTCGCTTTCTTGCGTCGTCCGATGGCGTCGAGCAGATCCACGAAGGCTCGATTCGCTTTTCGGGCGTCCGCCGCCAGACGCGGGACGATGTTGCGGAAGTCGGTGCTCGAAAACGTTGTGTTGTCGTCGATCTTTCCCGTGAGGAAGCCCTTCCCCAACGGACTGAAGGGAACGAAGCCGATCCCGAGCTCTTCGAGGGCCGGCAGCAGCTCGGCCTCGGGGCGTCTCCACCACAGCGAGTATTCGCTCTGGACGGCCGTGACCGGCCAAACGGCGTGGGCGCGACGGATCGTCTGCACACCGGCTTCCGAGAGCCCGAAGTGCCTGACCTTGCCTTCCTGAATCAGCTGTTTCACCGTTCCGGCCACGTCTTCGATGGGCACGTCCGTGTCGACGCGGTGTTGATACAACAGGTCGATTACATCGATCCGGAGCCGCTTGAGGGAGGCCTCGGCAACCTCCCGGATGTGTTCCGGGCGGCTGTCCAGGCCGATCTGCTCATTTTTCGAGCCGAACTTGAAGCCGAATTTCGTGGCGATCACCACCCGGCCGCGAAAAGGAGCGAGGGCTTCGCCCACGAGCTCTTCGTTGGTGAACGGACCGTACGCTTCGGCGGTGTCGAAGAACGTCACGCCGCGCTCGACGGCCGCGCGAAGAAGCGAAATCATCTCCTGCCGGTCTCCAGCAGGGCCGTAACCGTAGCTCATTCCCATGCAGCCGAGCCCGAGGGCCGAAACTTCGAGTCCGCTCTTTCCCAACTGGCGTTTCTGCATTGGTCCCTCCTCTGCCGGATCGCGAGTGAGTATAGATTCTTGCGACCCCGTTCGTTGAAGATGACTGGAGTTGAACGGGATAGAATTCATCGTCAAATGGGCAGATCTCGCGTTGCGTTGTCCATTTCTTTGCTTTTCGCCCGAGCCGCTTCGGCGGCCGCCCCGGTCTCGCCGTGGGCGAATGTTGCGGACCCGTTCTTCGTGAGGATCGATCAAAGATCCTTGCCGCATCCCGCCGTCGACGCGGTGACTCAGGACGCCGCGGGTTTTCTCTGGATCGGCACGCCGGCCGGCCTTGCCCGGTACGACGGCTACCATTTTCGGAGCTACTTGCCGGATCGAAGCGATCCCGGTGCTCCCGCGGGGGTCGAGGCGCTCGTGCCGGATCCGACCGGAAAGCTCTGGGTTGGGACACCGTCGAGCGGCCTTCTGTGTCTCGACCAATCCACGGAAACATTTCGAGCGTGGCACGCTGATCCCGCGGGCCGGACAGGGCCAAGGAGCGCTACCGTCGTCGCGCTTGCGAGAGCTCCGAACGGCATCCTTTGGGTAGGCGGCGATGGCGGTCTCGATTCGTTCGATCCGGCGACGGGCTCTTTCGAGCGAGCGGATCTGGGAGACTCAAGCCGGGCGCCACCACGCGTGGAGGCGATTCTCGTCGACCGTGAGCAGGCAGTGTGGGCGGCAACCGTCAACGGGCTGTACCGCCGTCCGCCCGCCGAGAAGGAGTTTCAGCCGGTCGTACCGGGCGGCACCGAGGATTTTGGCTCTCGTCGCTTTTTCAGTCTCTACGAAGACACTGCCGCGCGCATCTGGATCGGGTCAGTCGATCGGGTGTTCGTCCTGAGCCCGCAGCGGCGCCTAGTTCGAACGTATGCATCGTCCAACCTGGCCTCTGCTCTGGCGCCCGGCGAGCAATGGGGGATTATCGAGGTTACGCCAGGAGTCTTTTGGATCGCGTGCTACGACGGCGGGATCTCGATTGTGGACGAAGTGGCGCAGCGCGTTCGTCGCATCGCGATCGACCGCGCAGATCCCAACGGACTGACTCCTGGCGACGTGTGGCAATTCTTTCGCGATCGATCGGGGTTGATTTGGATCGCGAACGGCCCTGGAGGTCTTCTTGCTCACAATCCCGTGAATCGAGGCCTCTACCGGCTCTCTTCGAGTGACAAGCATCTGGGTGCAGGCGACATTGGAGCGCGGGCGGTCACCGCCGCTTCCGACGGAGCCCTCTGGCTCGGTGGATCGGACAGGGTGGTGCGGCTCGATCCACAGGCCGGCATTTCAACACCGTTCACCGTGCCGAATCATGCGAGCGTGCAGACGATGCAGAGCAGCCCGGATGAGACTTTGTGGATCGGGACGATGAAGGGCCTGTGTCGATTGGCTCCGCATGGACGAGGGGTCGAATGCCGGCACGGTCCCGAAGAGGATCTGGGCCGCATTTTCTCCCTTCTCGCCTGGCATGGCACGCTTTGGGTGGGTACAAGCTCGGGTCTCGCGTTATTTGACGAGCGAAGCCGTGCAATAACGCACTATCAGCACGGCGACTCTGAGAAGACGCTTTCCAACGACTTTGTCACAGTCTTGTTCTCGGACCGCAAGGGCCGACTCTGGGCCGGAACGCGTAACGGCCTTAACCGAATCGATCCACACACGGGGAACGTCGTGCGGTTCATGCACGATTCGCGTAATTCGAATTCATTGGGGACCGGAGCAGTGACCTCGATCGTTGAGGATCGCCGCGGACGGATCTGGGCCGGCGCAGTCGGCGGTTCGCTGAATATTTTGACGGAAAGAGGTGATGGGGAAGTCGACGTGCGGCACTTGGGAGTCGCCGAAGGCTTGCCCGAGCATGTCGACGCTCTTGCGGTTGGCGCGAATGGGCAGATCTGGGCGAGTACGACCAACGCGCTTGTGCGCATCGATCCGGACAACTTCCAGGCGCGGGTCGTCGGTCCGGCCGAAGGCGTACAGGAAATCGAGTTTTGGGCGGGAGCGGTGGCCACTTCGCCCGGCGGAGTGATCTTCTTTGCGGGAACTCACGCCGTGACCGTGATCGCGCCTGGAGCGAGCACACCGTGGAGCTATTCCCCTCCGCTCGTAGTCACGGCGATAAAGGTCGGCGGGCGGACCATCTCGAGCGGGGGCTGGCGCCGTGGTTCGATTCTCAATTTGTCCGCCGGAGCCCGAGATATCACTACTGAGTTCGCGTCGTTGGACTATTCGGCGCCCGACACGCTTCGTTATGCCTACAAGCTTGATGGCTACGATCGCGAGTGGATTGCCGCGGACTCTTTGCACCGCCTCGCGACCTACACGAACCTTTCCCCGGGAGCATACAAACTACGCGTGCGTGGCACGAACCGATTGGGGGAGTGGAGCTCGAGTGCTATCGCACTCGACCTGCGAGCTCGTCCCGCCTGGTACGAGACGTGGTGGTTCCATGCCTTGCTCGGCTTAATGCTCTTCGTGATGATTCTGCTCCTCATCCATGCACGGACCCGAGTCTTGAGCCGACGGGCGGTACGGCTGGAGGAAACCGTCGCCGAGCGGACGAGCGAGCTCGCGAGGGCAAACGTAGCTCTGGAGAATATGACGGTTACCGACGCGCTGACCGGCCTCTCGAACCGTCGCTTCCTCATGCAGCGCATCGAAGACGACGTAGCGCTCGCGGTGCGTCAGCAAACCGATCTCGTGTTCTTCCTGGTCGATCTCGATCATTTTAAAAAGGTAAACGACGAGCTGGGTCACACAGCCGGCGATCGGGTTCTCACGCAGATGCGCGAACGGCTGGAGCAGGTCTTTCGCTCTTCCGACTACGTCCTTCGCTGGGGCGGAGAAGAGTTTCTTGCGATCACACGCGGAAGCCCTCGTGACGACGGGCCGGAGATTGCGGAACGACTCCGCGCCGCGGTCGCTGAGCGTCCCTTCTCGCTGGATGGAGGACAACCCCTCACCAAGACAGCATCGATCGGGTTTGCAGCATTCCCTTTCGTGCCGTCGGCTCCACGAACTATCACGTGGTCGCAAGTCGTGAGCCTCGCCGATCAAGCGCTCTATGTTGCGAAAAACCGCGGCAGGAACACGTGGGCGGGTGTCGCCGCCACCACGAGGACGGA
>JBOGJO010000149.1:0-8563 GCA_050747885.1 Thermoanaerobaculia bacterium | reverse complement strand
CCGGTTACGACACGGTCGTTGGAGAGCGCGGCGTGAAACTCTCCGGGGGGCAGCGGCAGCGCATTTCGATCGCGCGAGCCCTTCTCGCGGATCCGAGGATCCTGATCCTGGACGAGGCGACCTCCAGCCTCGACTCCGAATCGGAAGCGCTGATCCAGCAGGGGCTCGCGTACCTGATGCGCGGCCGAACCACATTCGTCATCGCGCACCGGCTGAGCACGATCCGGCGGGCGGACGAGATCCTGGTCGTCGAGTCGGGCGAAATCGTGGAGCACGGCACCCACGAAGAGTTGTACGCCGTCCGAGGCCGCTATCACGACCTCTATACCCGGCAGCACGGCGTGGAGGAAAATCTCTTTCTTGCCCCCGGCGAGGGCGATTCGGTGGCCGAGGACCGGGACGGCGCGGCCCGGGAATCCGCGATCCCGGGAGCCGTGGACATGATTCGGGGAAAAGTCTGAGCCGCCGCAGGGTCATGCTACGATCTCGCCGCTCATGAATCCTGTCTGGCGAATGCCGCGCGGAGGCGGGCCGTCTCGAAGCTGAGCGTCGTCATGCCCGTTTTCAACGAAGAGCGTACGGCGGCGGAGATGATTCGCCGCGTGCGCGAGCTTCCGCTGGACCTCGAATTGATCGTCGTCGACGACGGTTCGACCGATTCGACGCGCGAAATCCTCGCCCGGACTCCCGGAGTCGACCGCCTGCTCGTCCATGAAAAAAATCGCGGGAAAGGCGCCGCGATCCGCACGGGTCTCGCGCACGCGACGGGGGAAACGGTGGTCATCCAGGACGCGGACCTGGAGTACGACCCGAAGGATTTTCTTTCGATGCTCGAAGCGATGGAGAAGGGGCCGGCAAAAGTCGTGTACGGCTCGCGGATCCTCGGAAGGAATCCCATGAGCCGGCCGTCGTTCTATTTTGGAGGCCGCTTGTTGTCCTTTCTGACGAACGCGCTCTACGGCACGCGCATCACCGACGAGCCCACCTGCTACAAGATGTTCCGGCGGGAGGTGCTTCAGGGCCTGGACCTGCGGTGCGAGGGCTTCGAGTTCTGCCCGGAAGTCACGGCGAAGGTCGCCCGGCGCGGCTTCGAGATCGTGGAGGTTCCGATCCGTTACGAGCCTCGCGACGTCCGGGAGGGAAAGAAAATTCGATGGCGGGACGGCTGGATCGCGATCCGAACGCTGGTGACGCTTCGATTCTCGAAGGACCGTCCGTGCGCTTCCCGAGCCCGATGATCTCGCGGCCGCCGGGCTCGAAAGCCGGTTTTCTCCTCCTCGCGGCGGCGATCGCGTTTCAGGCGGTCTTTCTCGCCCCGGAGCTCCGGATCGAGCGCGTTCCCGTCAACGACTCCGCCTTCCACCTGGCGGCGTCGGAGCGGCTGGGACAAAGCCTGGCGCGTCACGAGCCGTTCCTGGACCCGTGGGTGTCCGAATGGTCGCTCGGCTATCCCGTCTGGCGCAGCTACCAGCCGCTCCCGCACCTCATCGCCGCCGGGTTCTTGTGGATCGCCCGTCCCGTCCTCCACCCTGCCGCAGCGTTTGGCCTGCTCCAGTACCTGCTCCTCGTCCTTCTGCCCGTGTCGGCATATGCCGCGGCGCGGCTTTTTGGTCTCGGGCCCGTCGGAGCGGGCCTTGCCGCGGTCCTCATTCTCGCGCCGTCGGGAGCGGGGGAGTTCGGGCATTTCGGGCTCCAGTACGGGGCGTTCGTGTGGCGCGGAAGCGGGCTCTTCACGCAGCTCGTTGCGGTCCACTTCTTCCTTCTCGCGCTGGGCTCGGCGGCGCGCGCGCTCGAGAGTGGCCGCGGACGTTCGTTGGCGGGCGCCCTGCTCGCTGCCACGGCGCTTTCCCACATCGTGTTCGGTTACGCGGTGGCGCTTTCGGCCGTCGTGCTCGCCGTGTCCGGTCCGCGCCCGTGGCGGCCGCGGTTCGCGCGGCTTCTCGCCATCGCGCTGCGGGCGATCCTTCTGACCGCCTGGTTCGTCGTTCCGCTTTTCCTGCTTCGCTCCGAGATCAACCACAGCCGGTGGGAGCCCGCATACAAATGGGACTCGTTCGGGGCGTCTTCGATCCTGCGGGAGCTGGGAAGCGGGCGGCTCCTCGACGCGGGACGCCTGCCGGCGCTGTCGCTCTTCCTTCTCTTCGGCGTCCTTCTCGCGGCAGTGTTTCTGCGCGAACCGCCGGCGCGACGGCTGCTCGCGCTCGCCCTCGGGTGGCTCGCGCTTTTCTTCGGCCGCGCCACGTGGGGAAGGCTCGTCGTGTTGCTGGGCGTCCCGGCCGACCTGCCGATGCACCGCTTTCAGGCGGTATTCGAGTGCTTTGCGGTGCTTCTAGCGGCATGGGGGCTCGAGAAGGGTCTCCGGATCGCGGGGAGGCGGCGCGGCCTTCGCCCGGTTGCAATCGCGCTCGTTGCCGCAGGCCTCGCCGTCATTCTGATCGACCGGGCAGGTTATCTGCGCGACAACGGGCGCTGGGGCGATCGCAACCTCGAGGCGTACGAACGAGAGCTGCCGGATCTCCGGGCGGCCATGGCCCGCATTCACGAAATCGTTTCGGAACGGCCCGGCCGCGTGTCGGCCGGGAAGGCTTCCGAATGGGGAAGCACGTTCAAAGTCGGGGACGCGCCGGTCTACTCGGTTCTCACGGCCGAGCATTTCGACCAGGTGTCGTTTCTCTACCACGCGATGTCGCGAACTTCGGACGTCATGGTGCTGCGAGACGAGACCAACCCCACCCACGACGCGATCTTCGGCATTCGCTCGGTCATCGCGCCGGCGACGTGGCCGGCGCCCGCGTTCCTCAAGCCCCGCGGCGTTTTCGGCCGGTTTGCCGTGTACGAGGCGTCTCCCTCGGGCTATTTCAGTCTCGTGGACATTGCAGCCCGCAGCCGCGTTGCGCGCGCGAAGGAGCACGATCTCGACGCGCGATGGCTGACGATGCCGTGGGCCGCTGTGGGACTGGTCTCCGCTTTCGACTCTTCCGACGCGGGCCTTCCCGACCTCGGTCTCGACGCGCCCCCGCCGCCGGTGCCCGTCGGGGATCTCAAGCCGAGGGGAGAGGTCCTCGACGAGGTCCATCAAGGGGGGACCTTCCGCGCGCGCGTTCACGCCCTGCGCGACTGCGCGGCGCTCGTCAAGATCACGTGGGACCCCGGCCTGGCGGCGACGGTGGACGGCCGAAGCGTGCCCCTTCAGAGAGTGACCCCCGGGTTCGGAGCGGTGGCGCTTTCCCCCGGGAACCACGAGATTCAAGTTCGATATCGTCCCGGCCCGCTGCGGCCAATCCTGTTCTTTCTCGGGCTCGCGGCTTTCGTTGCCGTCTCGCTGTCGGCAAAGTCCGCGGACCTTCCCTCGGCCGGGGAAGCGAAGCCGGTTGAGCCGCGAGCGGGCGGAAAGAGAGTCGAGGTGGCCGCCGCCGCCGTGCTCGCGGTCGCCGCGGCCGCGGCGATCTGGGTCGGGCACGCGCGGAATACGGTTTCATCCGCGTCCGCGGGGGCCTCTCCGGCGGGTAGCGTGGAAGCGTCCATGCAGGAAGGGCTGAGCGCGCTGCGCGATCGCCGCGATCCCGAGGCGGCAGTCCGGGCCTTTCGGGAGGTCCTTCGGCTCGATCCGGAGCACTACGGCGCGACGTTTCAGCTGGCGCGCGCGCTCGACGAGGCGGGCCGCCCGGAGGAGGCCCGTCCCCTGTGGGTGAAGATGTTTTCGCTGGCGGAAGCCGCGAAGGACGCGGACACGCTCAAGCTCGTCCGGGAAAGGCTCGCCCGCCCCGATCTGCCGAGCGCCGACTCCCTCATGAAGTCCGGGCTCGACGCGCTCTACACGCGGCACGATCCCGCGGCGGCAGCGGAGGATTTCCGGAAAGTTCTTCGGATCAACCCGGACCATTACGGCGCGACGTATCAGCTCGCCTCGGCGCTGGATCAACTGGGCCGCTCCGGGGAGGCGCTGCCGCTCTGGAAGACCGTTCTCGCGATGGCCGAACGATTTGGAGACGCGGCGACGGCCGCCACCGCGCGGGAGCGGATCGCGGCCGGGACGAAATGAAACGAATCGCGTTCTGGCTCTTCTCGGCCTTCGCCGTGCTCTACGTGGCCACGACGCGTGGACATTTCACGGGGACCGACGAGATCACCATTTATCAGGCGACCCGTTCGATCTGGGAGGAGGGATCTCTCGCGACGAACGCCCGGCTTCCGACTTCCTTCCCCGCCCGGGGAGGCGGCACGGTGGGCGCCTATAGCCCCGCGCAATCGATCCTGGCGGTGCCGCTCTACGGTCTTGGAAAAGCGGTCGATCGGGCGCTTCGGCGAGCGGGCCGGGGAGACTGGGTCCGCACGCTCGCCGGGCCGGTGATCGAGAGTGGCGGAGCGGACTACCGATGGGGAGGCGATGTCGAGATCTTCTTCGTCAACCTGCTCAACGCGTTTGTCACGGCTCTCCTCGTTTCGATCTTCTTTCTCTTTTCGGTCGACCTCGGAGCAACGGTTTCGAGCGCGCTGTCGGCCGCTTTTCTGATCGGTCTGGCGACGTATATCGCGCCGTTCAGCACGGGATTTCTGCAGCACCCGCTCGAAAGCGCGCTGATCCTGGCGGCATTTCGCTACCTCTTCCTCGATGCCCGTTCACCGTCGCGCCGGATCCGATTCCGGGCGGGAGCCTGCCTCGCGCTGCTCATCCTGCTTCGTCCGCAGTCGGTGATCGCGGTCCCGGCCCTCGCCGGGTACGGCCTGATTCCTCTCTGGCGCCGCCGACGCGATTTTCCCTCGCGGGAGTCCTTCCTTCGAAGGTGCGCCCCGCTTCTGGGGCCGGTGGCCCTGGCGATCGCGGCCGACATTGCGACTGACCAGGTGAAATTCGGCGTCTGGACTCGGCTCGGGATGAAGCCCCGGTTCGGGCTGCCGTCTTTGACGGCGCTCCACGGATTCCTCCTGAGCCCCGGGGACAGCCTCTTCCTCTACACCCCCCTGCTTCTCCTTCTTCCCTGGCTGCTGCGCGTGTTTTTTCGCCGGCACCGGCTCGAGGCCGCGGCGGCGACGCTGCTTTCGGTCTCCTATCTGTTCTTCTACGCCTCCTTCAAGGTCTGGCACGGCCTGTGGTCCGCCATCGGGCCGCGCTACCTCGTGCCGGTCGTTCCGGTCCTGCTGCTTCCGCTGGCGGAGTGGATCGACGCTCGCGGCCGCGCGCGGGCGTGGGTCGCGATCGCGCCGCTCGCCGTTGCGGGATTTTTCGTTCAGGCCGTCAACGCCGCGACGAATTTCGGGTTCGTCGCGAACCATGAGGGATACCCCGCGTTCCGGCCGAAATTCGGATTCCTCTTCGTTCCGGCAATGGCTCCGATTCTTGCAGAGGCGCGCACGGTCCTTTTCGAGGGGGGAGCCCGGGTCGACATGTGGCTCCTCAACGTCGGCCGGGAGCTCGGTCCTTCGCGCCTGCTCGAGATCGCCCTTCCCCTGGCGGGGCTTTTCGCATTTTCGCTCTGGCGGATCGCTCGTGCGCTTCGCAGGCTCCCGAGGAGGGCGGGATGAGCGGTTCGTCGGGCCGAACGGGCCTCTGGATCTTTTTCGCGTTCACCGTGATTTTCGTCGCCACGACGCGCGGCCATTTCATCGGCACCGATGAGGTGATGCTTTATCAGACTGCTCAATCGATTTGGGAAAACGGGAACCTTTTGACGGACTCCCGGCTGCCCGCGACCCTTCCGACGCGCCACGGCGGTGCAATGGGGGTGCTCAGTCCCGCGCAATCGGTGGCGGCACTTCCGCTCTACGCATTGGGTAGGGCGGTCGAACGAACGCTGAAGCGGGCCGGGAAGGAGGACTGGATCCGCACCTTTGCGGGGGGCGTCCTGGAAAATGGCGACTCCGGTTACCGGTGGGGGGGAGATGTCCCGATTTTCTTCGTTGATCTGTTCAATGCGTTCGTGACGGCCGGGCTCTGCTCGCTCTTTTTCCTTTTTGCATCCGGACTCGGAGCCTCTCCCCGGAGTGCGCTCGCGGCGACGCTGCTCCTGGGTTTGACGACCTACGCGGCTCCCTTCAGTACGGGATTCCTTCAGCATCCCTCGGAGGCTCTTCTGCTGCTGGCAGCTTTCTTTTTTCTCTTTCGGGACTCGAGGAGGCCGTCGGCGCGGCTTCGGGCTGCCGCCGGCGGCGCTCTGGCGCTCTTAATTCTCGTTCGGCCTCCCGCTCTCGTCGGGGTTCCCGCGCTGGCGATCTACGCTGCGGTCGCGATCCGACGGCGAGGGCGATCCGGTGTGTTCTCCCGACGTTTCACGGGCGAGATTTTGCCGTTTCTTCTTCCGCTGGCGACCGGTCTCGCTGTGCACCTTGCGGTCAACCACTTCAAGTTCGGCACGTGGCACCTGGCCGGGGGTTATGCGGACAAAAGCTTCGGGACTCTCTCCGAGCGGTTCGGGCTCCCTTCATTCACGGCAGTGTACGGGTTTCTCCTGAGCCCGGGCGAGAGCATTTTTTTCTTTACACCCCTTCTATGCCTGTTGCCATGGATCCTGCCGGAATTCTTTCGGCGGCATCGTTCCGAGGCGGCGGCGGCGGCCTTTCTGGCGCTCTCCTACTTCGGGTTTTACAGCACTTTCTCGCTCTGGCACGGGCTGTGGTCCGCGATGGGGCCGCGTTACCTGATGCCGATCGTGCCGGTGCTGCTCCTGCCTCTGGCCGAATGGATGGACTCCCATGGCCGCCGGGCATGGCTGGCAATCGCGCCCATGGCGCTGGCGGGATTCTTCGTCACGGTTCTCAATGTCGCCGTGAATTTTGCCTACGCCTATAACCATGACGGCCTTCCCGCCTTCCATCCGGAGTACGGGTTCCTGTTCATCCCGAACATCTCTCCGCTCGCTTCAGAAAGCCGAGCTTTGATCGCCGGAGACGGGCGTGTGGACATGTGGATCATCAACGTCGAGCGCACGTTTGGTGTCGGACGGTTCCTCGAGATCCTCGTTCCTCTGGTCGCGATCCTCGCATTTTGCGTCTGGCGGATTCGCCGCTCGATGCGGGAAGCTCCCTTGCACGCCGAGACGCCGCGGCTCGGAAGGGCCGTCGCGGCGGTGGCCGCCGTGGTCGCGTTCGTGACCGTCGGGGGTCTGGCCGCGGCCTCGCGGCACTGGCCGTCGAAGGAGCGCACCACCCGGGAGGATGCTCTGATGAAGACCGGCCTCGACCTGTTCTACGCACAGCGACGGCCGGCGGATGCCGTGGAGGATTTTCAGCGAGTTCTCGAGATGAACCCGAATCACTACGGCGCGACGTTCCAGCTCGCGTTTGCCCTCGAGTCGGCCGGGCGCTCCACCGAGGCGAAGAAGGAATGGGCCCGCGTTCTGGAGATGGCCGAGCGCTACAAGGACACAGGAACCTCGGAGAACGCCCGGCAGCATCTGAAGGGTCTTCGATGAGCGCCGTGCTCGCGGCTGCCCGGCGGACGCGGCGGTCGACGTGGGCCGCGCTCTCGATCCTCGCCGTTTTCTGCATCCTCGTGACCACGGCCGCAGTCCGGCAGTCGGAGATCGTCGACGAAGGGCTCTTTATCGCGGGTGGGGCCGTGCAAGTGCGCCACCTCGACCCGAACATCGATCTCACGCATCCGCCCCTCCTGCGCTGGGTCGCAGGGCTCCCGGCTGTCTTTTTCGGGGGGGCACGCGTGGCCGAGCCTCCGCCGATCGTCCCGCGCGGGGCGATGGATCTTTACGCCTACAAGATTCAGGACGTTTTCAACTACACGGTTCCGTTTTTCTATGACTCCGGCGCGTCACACGACCGGGTGTTGTTCTGGGGTCGAGCGCCGTTTGCCCTGCTCGGCGCTCTCCTCGCGTGGCTGGTTTTTGTCTGCGTGCGGCGTCTGTTCGGGCCGTGGCCGGCGCTTACCGCGCTCGCCGTCTGCGCGTTCACGCCCGAAATCCTCGCGCAATCGCAGTGGGCGCACTCCGACATCGCTTCGGCTCTCACACTGGTGCTCGTCTCGATCGCGCTGGCGCGGGTCCTTCAGGACGCCCGCGCCCGAAACTTCGCGCTTCTCGGGGGAGCCATGGGGCTCGCGATCGCCACGAAGCTCACGGTCCTCATCCTGTGGCCGCCGATTCTCGTGCTCCTGCCGTTTTTCCGGCGCGGAAGCTGGAAGACGCTTCTGAAAAACGCGGTCCTCGCGCTTGCCGTGAGTTTCGCGGCGGTGGTGGTCTCCTACCTGCCGAAACCCCGGATGTTCGGGCATGAATTCGCGGCGAGCGACCTCGACCGCATGGGCATCTCCTCGCTCGCGCCCGTGCTTCGAATCCTTCCCGTGCCCGACAGCTTCCTGAAGGGAGTCTTCTACACGGCGTTGATCGGCCAGCATGGGCAGATCGCGTTTCTCCACGGCCGGATCTCCACGAAAGGCTGGTGGTACTACTTTCCCGTCGCGGTTTTTCTGAAATATCCGACCGGTCTTCTGCTGATCGGGCTCTGGGGGGCCTGGATCTTCTGGCGAGGCCGGCAGCCTCTGGCGGTCAAGGTGGCGGCGACGCTTCCTCCGGCCGTCATCTTCGCGGCGGCCATGGCCCAGTCGATCGACATC
>JBOGJO010000148.1:0-22366 GCA_050747885.1 Thermoanaerobaculia bacterium | reverse complement strand
GGCCGGGGGAGGGGTTAGACCGGTCATGAAACCCTCGCTCTCCGTCGCCGTAAATACATTCCTGGAAAGGAGATCTCTCATGCGCATCCGTTCCCTCGCCGTTTCCTTCCTGTTGACGGCCGCCTCCGCCGTTCTCGCCGCCGATCCCCCGATGCCCCCGTCGCTGTGGGCGTCGAAGCCGGATCCCGCGGCGTTCCGGAAAATCGAAGACGCCCACCTCGCCGCCGCGCAGAGGGCGATCGACACGCTCCTGGCGGTCCCCGGCGCCCGGACGATCGAGAACACGCTGGTGCCGTACGACGACGCGAACCGCGAGCTCGATTCCGCGGGCTACTTTTCGGGGCTGATGGAGGAAGTCGGGGCCGACGCGACATTCCGGGATGCCGCGACCGAGATGACGCGCAAGGTGAGCGCGGCAGCGACCGACCTCTCGCTGAATCGGAAGGTCTACGACGCCCTCGCGGCGCTCGACGTCAGCGGTTCGGATCCCGCCACGAAGTACTACGTGGCCCGCCAGCTCGTCCTCTTCCGGCTCTCGGGCGTTGACAAAGACGACGCGACGCGCGCGCACCTCAAGAAACTGAGCGACGAGCTGACCGAAGAGCAGTCCGCGTTCAACCGCAATATCGCCGACGACCTCCGCACGACCGACGCCGACCCTTCGGAGCTGAAGGGCCTGCCGCAGGACTACATCGATCGGCACAAGCCGGGCGCCGACGGCAAGGTCAAGATCACGTCGGCCTATCCGGATACGCTGCCCGCGCTGAAGTTCGCGGAGAATTCCGCCTTCCGACGGCGCGTGTTCGAGGCGTTCGACAGCCGCGCCTACCCGAAGAACAAGGACGTCGCGCAGAAGATGGCCGTCACCCGCGCGGAGATCGCGAAGCTTCTGGGGTTCCCCACCTGGGCGGACTCCAACGCCGCCTCGCGCATGGCGTCGACCTCCGGGACTGTCGCCGGGTTCATTCGCGACGTGGAGAGCGCGGCGAGGCCCGTGATGGAGAAGGAGTACGCGGAGCTTCTCGCCCAGAAGCGCAAGTCCGACCCGAAAGCGACGGAAGTCTTCGACTTCGAGAACAGCTACCTGACCGAGCAGCTCCGTCGCGCCGAGTACGCGTTCGACTCGCAGTCCGTGCGGCCGTACTTCCCGTACCCGGTGGTCCGCCAGGGCATCCTCGACACGGCCGCGAGGCTCTTCCACGTGCGCTTCGAGCCCGAGAACGTGCCCGGCTGGGACCCTGCCGTCGAGACCTTCCAGGTCTGGGAGGGAGACAAACGCATCGGGCGCATCTACCTCGACATGCACCCGCGGCCGGGCAAGTTCACCCACGCGAACATGGTCCCGATTCAGGACGGTGTGGCCGGCCGGCAGCTCCCGGAAGCCGCGCTCGTCTGCAACTTCCCGGAAAAGACCGCGACAGATCCCGGCCTCATGGAGTACGGCGACGTGGTCACGTTCTTCCACGAGTTCGGCCACACGGTCCACTGGATCCTCGCCGGAAGAGTGCAGTGGGCGGGCGCGAACGCGCTGAACCTCGAGGCGGACTTCATCGAGGCGCCGTCGCAGATGCTCGAGGAGTTCATGCGCAGCCCGCAGGTGCTCCAGTCCTTCGCGAAGCACTACCAGACCGGTGAAGTCATCCCCACCGCGCTGATCGCGAAAATGAACCGCGCGTCCGCGTTCGGCCGGGGGAGCTGGGTCGCCGCCCAGGACGCGCTCTCGGCGATCTCCTACGAGATGTACCACTCCGATCCAGCGAAGCTGGACATGGACGCCATCACCGACAACGCGTGGAAAAAGTACACGATGGTCCACCCGATCCCCGGCACGCACTTCTGGGCGGCGTTCGGCCACCTCAGCGGCTACTCCTCGGCGTACTACACGTACCTCTGGGACAAGGTCATCGCTGAGGACTTCGTGGCGCAATTCGACAGCAAGAACCTGCTCGCCGACGGGCCCTCGATGCGGTACCGCAAGACCGTGCTCGAGCCCGGCGGAACGGAGCCGGCCAGCGACCTCGTCAAGAACTTCCTCGGCCGTCCGCAGAACATGAAGGCGTTCGAGAAGTGGATGAGTGAAGAATTCGAGACGACAGCGCCAACGCAGTAGACCGATTGCGTATGACAAAGAGAAACAAGATCATCTACTGGGCTTCCACCCTCTGGCTGGCCCTGGGAATGGCCGCAACCGGCGGCGGGCAACTGGTCGGGATGAAACAGGGGCAGGGCGGCAAAGAGATGCTCACGCACCTGGGTTATCCGGCCTACCTTCTGATCCTGCTGGGCACATGGAAGATTCTCGGAGTCGTCGCAGTGTTGCTTCCCGGGTTCCTGCGGTTGAAGGAGTGGGCTTACGCGGGCTTTGTCTTCCTCACCACCGGGGCCATGTTTTCGCATCTCGCATCGAAGGACCCGCTGACGAGCGTCTTTCCTGCTCTCCTGCTGCTGATCTTGACGATCACGTCGTGGTACTTCAGGCCGGCGGAGCGGAGAGTCGGCACAGATTCCTAGCGTGCCTTCGTACCATCGGCGCCGAGGGCGGTATGATGAATTCTCATACCCGGAGGCGCGATGGCAACGACGAAAATTGCGATTACCCTCGACGAGGATCTTCTCGACCGGATCGACCGCATGGTGGCGGAGGGAAGGTTTCCGAGCCGCAGCCGGGCGATCCAGGTCGCCGTGCGCGCGCAGATCGATCGGGTCGACGGCGGGCGCCTCGCGCGTGAATGCGCGAAGCTCGACCCGCGGCTCGAGCAGGCCCTGGCCGAGGAAGCCGGGGAATACGGCCTCGACTCGTGGCCCGAATACTGAGGGGCGACGTCGTCTGGGCCGATCTCGGCGCCGTCCTCGGGCGGGAGCAATCGGGTCGCCGCCCGGTGCTCGTGATCAGCCACGACGTCTTCAACGAGCGCTCCGGCACCGTTCTCGCGATGGCGATCACGAGTCAAACGCCTCGCGCCGGCTTCCCGCTGACGTGGGAGCTTCGCGGCGAAGCGCTTCCGAAGCAATCCTGGCTGAAGATCAGCCAGGTCCGGACGCTCTCGGTCGAGCGTCTCGGGAAGCGCCTCGGCCGTGTCTCCCCGGAGATGCTTCGCCGGGTCGTCGACGGGTTGATGGAGATCATCGGCGACTGAAACGCCCGTCCGCGCGAAGAGCCGAGGGCAACCGAAAGGAGCACCCATGAAGCGAATCCTGGGGCTGTGCCTGGTGGCGGGGTGGGGCATGGCGGCGGCCAGCCTGGCGGCGGGCGCGTCGCCCGCGCAGAAAACTCAGAACGTGCAAAAGACTTCGATGGAAGGGTCGCGGGCGAATCGATCGGAGGTGACGATCGAAGGATTGGTGCGCGATGTCGCCTGCCCGATCCAGAATTTGGATGGGAACGCCACGAGCATGAGCCTGAAATGCGTGACAGATTGCCTGAAGGGCGGCTCGCCGATTGCGATCCTGACGAAGGACGGCGATTTGTATTTGCCGATTTCGGACAAGATGCCGGACTTCGATCAGAGGGAGAAGTTGATGCCGTTCGTGGGGAAGTACGTGCGGGTGACGGGGATTGCGTTCGAGCGCAAGGGGATGCGGGCGATCGTGATTTCGCAGATCCGGGAAGTCAAGGACGTGAAGGTGAGGGATGAGGGGGAGTGAGGCGCGACCTCACCCCCCCGTCCCCCTCCCGCGTTCACTTGTCGGTCCAACAGCTGCCAGTTGGAGAGGGGGGGCCAAGGGCGGAGGTAATTTCCCGGAGCACGCCTGCCGGATCGGTGAAGACACGATCGTTCGAAAACCGAATAACCCTGAGGCCTCGACTCTCGAGGAACTCCTGACGTGCGCGATCCTCGATTCCCTTCGCGGAATGGATTCCCCCGTCGAGCTCGATGACGAGATTGGCCTTCCAGCAGAAAAAGTCGACCACGAACGGACCGACGCCATGCTGACGCCGGAACCGAAATCCGCCGAGCCTCCCGCCTCGCAAGAGTTTCCAAAGTTCAGCCTCGGCGGGAGTCTCCTCGCGACGGAGGAGCTTCGTCGTCGACTTGATTCGCCGCCAGGCTCTCGCCGTCGAGTGCCATGCCGGCGGGGCTGCATCTTTCTCCGACATCGCCAACAACATTACCCCCTCTCCAACTGGAGAGGGGGTGGCCGGAGGCCGGGGGTGAGGTGGGCCGGAGGCCGGGGAGACCGGCCCTACGGCCCGACCCTTGTCTGGTCCGTGATCCAGTCGACCTCCCAGGTCTTTCCGCCGTCGCCCGAGTACGACTGCTCGAAGTGGGGAACGGGCGTGTCAGTCTTCGTCCAGAGGAACCGCACGAGATAGCTCTTTCCCTTCCACGTATCCATCGCGTAGAACTCACCCACGCCGTTTGTGAACTTCCCGACCTGCGGAACGACAACCTTGCCGTCTTTGCTGTTGGCCCAGTAGAGGCTCCACTCGTGCGTTTGCGGGTTGTAGGTGCGCAGCGTCAGCCCCTCGATGTGGCTGCCCGCGCTGTCGCCCTCGAATTCATTGATTTGCGCGCGCCCGTCCCAGACTTTCCGGGTGACGGTTGTTCCGTCGAAATCAACCCAGGTGTGCGATCCGGCCATGCGGTCCGCGAGGCGTTTCAAGTGGATCTTCCAGCTTCCGAGGTCGAAATCGAAGTCGTGCTGGCCGTCGCGTTCCGCGGCCGCCGCGGGCTCGTTGGTTTCGGCGGATGTCGGCGAAGCGAGCCACGCGAAAATCAGGACGGCCGCCAGGGGAAGAATTCGTCGGAACCTCATCTCTCTTTCTCCTTCTCGCGTCCGGGGCGGGCGCGCATGGCTGTGACATCGGGACGGATGGTTTGTGCCGCGGTTTTCGACATCGAATGCCGCGAGGCGGCCCGCATGCAGGGAGAGAGCGAGCCGAGCAGAATGGGGGCGCTGAACGCGGCGAATCCCGCAAATGCGAGCACGAGCTTCGTTCGAGAGTCGACTCGCCGGGCGCTCGAGGCTCTCATGATGTGGACGATCCGTTCCTCCAAATCGGCTCCCGTCGCACCGGAGCCGCACGACAGCGCCGCGCCGGCCCCGAATTCGCAGGCAATCAGGATGCTTTCCGCATAGATGCGGGGCGTGATGCGGGGCGTGATGCGGGGCTCGGTGCGCGGCTCGTTTCCCGATCCCAGGACCTGTTCGTCGCAGGCGCGCTCTCGCTCGACGACGAGTCTCGCGCCGAGCCACCACACGAGTGGATGGAACCAGAAAATGGCCTCGACCGCGAGATGTGTCGCGAAAGCCAGATTGTCTCGCCGCCAAACGTGGCAGACCTCGTGCGCCACGATCGCTTCGAGATGCGCGTCGTCCAGCCGCTCGGAGATGCCCTCCGGCCAGACGAGGACCGGGCGGAAAATGCCGAACACGCCTGGCTCCGGAAAGGCCGGCGAGGACCGCATCGCGATGGGCCGGCGAATCCGCCCGATTCGCTCCAGGCGGCGCAGGACGTCCGGCTCGCGCCCCGCGGTGAAGGGCTCGGCATTTCGGATCGTCGCCGCGATCCGGTGCGAGCGCCTCCACCAGGCTGCGAGCGCCGCCGCGCACCCGCATGCCCAAATCGCGCCGAGGACCGCGATGCCGCGCACCGAGATCGCTTCCGAGAGGGGTGAGATCGAGGCGGGCGCTCCGCCCCGGGAAAAGGGCCGCCCGATCGCGTTCAGAAAAATGTACCAGCGGCTTTCCGGCGATGCGGCGTTCCACGGGAATGCGATCTGGCTGCCCATGCCGATGAGCAGCGAGAACGGGACGAGAAATTTGACCGACGCGGCCGTCCACAGACGATGGCGCGTCCGGGCGGGGCTCTTCCGGAGGGCGAGCGCGAGCAGGCCGACGGCCGCGGCGAACAGTGTGGACTGGCAGATGTGATCGGCGAGCGCGGCGATGAACGTCATCGCGGCTTTTCCTTTTTCGCGAGGGCCCGGAGCGTCTTTTCGGCGGCCTTTACGTCGGCGAGCGTGAGCCGGCCGGACTCGATCAGGTGCGCCATGACCGGCTGCGTGCGGCCGCCGAACAGCGCGAGAAGGTCGTCGATCAGCCGCCGCTGCGCGGCGTGCTGCGAGATCGCGGCTTCGAACACGTGAAAATTCCCGACTTTCCGGATCCGGGAGAGCGCTTTCTTGGCTTCCAGACGGTACACGGTCGTCTGGATGGTCGTGTAGGCGGGACGCTTCGGTTCGGGGAACGTCTCCTGAATCTCGCGGATCGAGGACGGCCCGAGCCTCCAGAGCGCTTCCATGATTCGGAGCTCGAGCTTCGTGAGCCGGGTCGGTGGCGGCGAGGTGCTACTACGCATGTAGGCGATACTAACATAGCCGTATGCCGATGCAAGGGGTCCCAGGGGGGACCCCGAAAGGAGCCGTTCGCGGGGAAGTACGTGCGGGCGACGGGGATTGCGTTCGAGCGCAAGGGGACGCGGGCGATCGTGATTTCGCAGATCCGGGAAGTCAAGGACGTGAAGGTCAAGGATGAGGGGGAGTGAGGCGCGGCCGGCTCCCGGGAAGTTCAGGCCCTCTCAGATCGTACTCGCGAGGACGACGTGGCCGCCGCGGCTCGGAGCTTCGGCGGCGCGGCCGGGGAAGTAGCGCTCGGCGATCTCGCGCGGGCCCAGGTCTTCGACGCGGGAAAACCCCGCCGCGAGGAGGACTCTCTGCAGCTCCTCCGGCTCGAAAAATGTCAGCCACGGCTCGCCGAGCTCCGCCACGCGCGCGGCTCTCTCGCGATAAACCTCGCGTATCTCCGCGGGCAGGGTTTCCGGCGGGTCGCCGTAGTCGAAGACGATCTGCGCCCCTCCCGCCAGGCCACCGACAAAGCGCAGCGTGGACTCGATCGCCGGTTTCTCGAGGTACGGCACGACGCCGAGCCAGGTAAGGAACGTTCGGGCGCTCGAGTCGAACCCCGCGGCGCCGAGGCCGCCCGCGAGGCTCTGCCGGGAGAAATCGACGGGCGCGTAGACGAGCGACTCCGGCGCGGAGATCCCCGCGGCCTCGAGCCGCGCCTTCTTCCACGCCTGTGTTACGGGATGATCGACTTCGAAGATCCGCAGGCGCGGCGCGAGCGGGCTCCTGTAGGCGAACGTGTCGAGGCCCGCTCCGAGCACCACGAGCTGGCGCACGCCGCTCTCGACAGCGCTCGCCAGCGCGGTCTCCGCGAAGCGCGACCGGACGGCGATGAAGATTCGCATCCGGCGGGCGTGCGGCCGCTCGGCGGACCGGCGCGCCATCTCTTCTCCGTCTTCGCCGAGGATCCGCACCGCGAGCGGGTCGGCGAAGAGGCGTCCGCCTTCGAAGATCTGGTGCGCGGCCCAGTGCGAGGCGGCCGCGAGAGCGGTGCGGCTCGGCTCGCCCGTTCGCATCCGCGGAGAGTAGCAGGCCCGGGCCGATGACGCGCCGCGATTCGGGCCGGGCCGTGCGATCCGCAGCGAAACATCGGCTAAAGTCGGCCCAGCGTATGCCGTTCGAGGCGTGGATTGAGGCGTGGATCGAGGCGTGGATCGAGGCGTTAATGGATGAGGATCTCGAGGGCGATTCACCGGCCGCCGTGAAGTGAGGACCGGAGGAGGCTTCGCCTCGCTCGCGAGATGGGCGGGGGCCGCGATTCTCTTTCTGTCGTTGGTTTCCGCTGCCCGCCGCTGGGCGCCGCTTTCGCGAAACCTTCCAGCCACCGTCTATTCGAACGGTCACCCGGCGCAGCGCCGATGGATTCCCTACATCCAGTTTCTGCGCGACGTCGAGCCGCGCCTGCCCCGGGGCGCGACGGTCCTGCTCGTGCAGCCGGGCATTGCCGACCGATGGCTTCTCGAGTATCGCTGGCTCCTGGCGCAAGCGGAGCTGCCCGACCAAAACCTCGTGCCCATCGATGTCGGCCGCTTCGAGGCGCGGGATCGTCCGTCGGCTCCCTACGCGATCGCCTTCGGCGGCGACCCGCGGTCTCCGCGATACCGGCTCCTGGGCAAATTTTCCGGGGGCACGCTCTCCGGGGCGGTCCGATGAGAAGCCTCGCATTCCTGGCCGCGCTCGGATTGCTGCCGATTCTGGGTTGGTGCGCGTCGGGCTTCCTTCGGCGGGCTTCGGCAGCGGCGGGCGAGTTCGCCTCCTTCGCGGGCCTCGGCCTTGTCGCGCTCGCGTGGACGATGCTTTTGGAGACGTGGCTCGGGCTGCCGTGGACGATCCTTGGAATGTGCTTGCCCTTCGTCGTCGCGGGGCTTGTGAAGCTTCTGAAACTTCTGAAGCTTCTGAAGCTGGGGCGGCGGGAGCCGAGAGCGCCCGAGCGCCGCGCGACGGTCCCGCGGTCTGCCATTCCCGCCCTGCTGGCGACAGGTGGTGGTCTTGCCCTTTGCGCGTGGGTCGCGGCCTCGGGCCGCGCCACGAGCGACGACCTGCTGCTCTTCTGGGGCCCCAAGGCGCAGCGATTCGCGAGCGCCGCCGGAGTGGACCCGGCGTATTTGACCAGTCCCTCCCAGTTCGTTCTGCGTCCGGACTATCCGCCGTTGCTTCCTTTTCTGTACGCCTGGGGCTCTTTCTTTGCGGGAAGCTTTCCCTGGAGAACGGCGCTCCTCACCCTTCCTCTCTTCGTTTTCCTGAGCGCGCTGGCCTACCGGGACGCCGCGTCCCGGTGCGTTCCCGCGCGAGAGGCCGAAGAAAAGACGATGCTCCTCGTCTTTCTCATCGGCTTTGCCTTGACGTCGGCCATGTGCGCCGGCAACGCGGAGCCGCCTCTCGTCTTTTCCGAGATCCTGTCGCTGAGCGCGCTCGCTTTCCCGCCGCTGCGGCCGCACCACGAGCTGGCCGCCTCGATCGGACTGGCCGGCGCGGTTCTGACGAAAGTGGAGGGCGCCGCGTTCGCGGGCCTGATCGTTCTCGTTTACGGCCTTCCCCGGTGCTTCCGCGCGCGCTCCCTGCGCCCGATCCTCCGGTTGGGCGGAATGCCGTTGCTGTCTCTGACCCTCTGGGTTGCCTATGCGCGCCTGCACGGAATGCGCGACGCCTACGGCGGCCACCCGAATGGCGAATTCACGGTTCGGTTCGCCGGGACGGTCCTGAAAGAGCTCGTGCGAAACGCGAGCTATGGCGTGGCATACGCGCCATGGATCGTGATCGCCGCGGTTGCCTTTCTGTCACCGCGCGGAAGAGCCTGGAGGGCCCCGGCGGCCGTGGCGATCGGGGATCTCGCGTTCATCGGTTTTTGCTATCTGCACGGCGGCAACGCCGATCCGACGCTCTGGATCTCGTGGACCGCGCCGCGCCTCCTCGTGACGGTCCTCGTGTGTCTGTTCTTCGCCGCGGCAGCGCCGGCGCGCGAGCCCGGCGAGCCCGCCGGTGTCAGCGCGCGGGAGCCGGCGGGGTTTCGACCCGCGTCGGGTCCGTGATCCAGTTGACTTCCCAGGTCTTTCCGCCGTCGTCGGAGTTCGACTGCTCGTGAGGCGTGAGACGTGAGTCGTGAGTCGTGAGGCGTGAGGCGTGAGTCGTGAATCGTGAGTCGTGAGGCGTGAGTCGTGAGGAGTAGGGCGTAGACTGGGATCTTCGAAAAGGAGACCGTCATGCGAAATCCGCGTCTCGCCCTGCTCGCCGTTCTGACTCTCGTCCTGGCCGCCGCGCCGGCATCGGCAGGCGATCCGGCCTACACGGTCCGAAACGTCCCGCTTCCGGGCGGGCCCGGGCCGATCCTGATGGACTACATCGCGTTCGATCCCGCGACGCGATCGGTGTGGGTGCCGGCGGGCAACACCGGTCTCGTGGACGTGATCGACGCCTCCACGCGCGCGATCCGCCAGATCTCCGGCTTTCCAACGGCCGAGATGGGAACGGGGGAGCGCAAGCGCCGCGTCGGGCCGAGCTCCGTCTCGATCGGGGACGGCGTGAACTATGTCGGCAACCGCGGCGACTCGTCGATCTGCGCGTTCGACGCCAGAATGCTCGCGAAGAAGGCTTGCCGGAAGCTCGACGCGATGCCGGACGGCGTCGCGTACGTGGCCAGGACGAAGGAAGTCTGGGTGACGACGCCGCGAGACAGGTCGATCCGCGTTCTCGACGCCGCCACGCTCGCGGAGAAGGGGAAGCTGACATTCGAGGGGAGCCCGGAGGGTTTCGCGGTGGACGGCGCGCGAAATCGCTTCTACACGAACCTCGAGGACAAGGACAAAACGCTCGCGATCGACCTCGAGTCGCGCAAGACGCTCGCCACGTGGAGCCCGTCGTGCGGCGAAGAAGGGCCGCGCGGCCTGCGCGTCGATCCCGATTCGGGCCGGCTGTTCGTCGCGTGCACGAATCGCGTCGAGGTGCTCGACGCGCCCCACGGCGGCGCTTCGCTGTCGTCGGTCGACACGGGAGACGGGGTCGACGACCTCGACTACCGGCCCGACACGCACCTGCTCTACGTGGGAGCGTCGCGGGCCGGAAAGCTCACGGTCGCGCGGGCGGACGAGAAGGGCAAGCTGTCGATCGTCGCGGCCGTCCCGACGCCGACGGGATGCCGCAACCCCGCCGCGACGGACAGGGGAGACGTGTACCTGACCCACACGGCCGGGGGGGAAGTGGTCGTCGCCCAGCCGGAGAGGTAGAAAACGGGTCGGCGGCGATGCACCGCAAAATGAGCTTCAGAGGGGTTTGGGTCAGCGATTCCCCAGGTCGAAGACGAGCCAAGAATCACGGAGAGCGTCCGGGCAGACGCTCTCCCCGAGAATTCGAGACTGAACGGCCCTGGGGTTGCGACCGTCGGGGCTACCGCCGCGTGATCTTGAAGTCGGAAAATGCGACGCCAATGTCGAAGCCGTGCCCGGTCCCCGACAGCGCGAGAGAGACCTCGCCCTTGGTCAGAGCGATCGCTTCCGCCGATTTCGCGGCTCCGGCCTCGGCCGAAGCGGCCGCGTAACTCCCGAAGACGCTGTCAATCGAGGAAACGCCGGTAAACTTGCCCACGCCGTTCCGGATTTCGCTCTTGCCCGCCGTCAGTCCGCCGCCTTTCGCCTCGATGCGGACGTTTGCCGTCTGGCCGTTGTCGCACGTGATCGTTCCGTGGCCGTGCGCCGTCTTGTAGATGGCCGACCATCCCTTCATGTCGAAGTTCATCCGGCAGGTCGTCTCGGACCATGCGCGGGGGGCCCCCATCGCGAGCGCGGCCGCCGCCAGGAGGATCCCCTGGAAAGCCTTTCTCATCGCAAACTCCTTTCGTCAGGTCGCCCCGCGCCTGTTGCGAAGCGCCTCGCAGGGAGAGAAGTGCAGATTTCGAGCCAGAGTCGGGCGAATGGCCGCGAAGTGCCTCGGAACGCAGTGGAGCGAAAGATGGCGAGGCGGAAGGCACGCGATGATTTACTGTAGCGCCTTCGCATGAGCAAACCCGGGCCGAACGCTTCGTCAGGTTCGCAGGTTCGAGCATCCTCGGGCTGGCTCAACCGCTCCACGATCGGCCTCACCCTGGCCAGTCTCTTCTCCGACGTCTCCCATGAGCTCGGGACCGCCGTGCTCCCGGCATTGCTCCTCTCGCTCGGAGCGGGATCGGCGGCGCTCGGGTGGATCGAAGGGAGCGCCGACGGTCTGGCCGCTCTCTCCAAGCTCTGGGGCGGCGTCATGGCAGACCGCGTAGAGCGGCGCAAGCCGCTCGCGTCGATCGGCTACCTGGTTACGGCCCTCGGCATCGCCGCGATCGGAGTCTGCTCCCTGTGGTGGCAAGTTCTTCTCTGCCGGGTGAGCGCCTGGATTGGACGAGGAAGCCGGACCGCTCCGCGTGACGTGCTGGTCGTCGAAGCGACTGCCCCGGAAATGCGCGGGAAAGCATTCGGCATGGAGCGCGCAGGCGATGCTCTTGGTGCAGTGATCGGCCCGCTGCTGGCAATCGTTCTCCTCGCTCGCGGCGTCGAGGAACGACATGTCGTTTTCGCATCCCTGATCCCCGGCCTCTTTGCGTTTCTGGCGATCACACTGCTCGTGTCTGAGAAACCGAATCTGGCGTCGCGGAGACCACCCTCGCTGCGAGGGAGTTTCGCTGCAACAGGAAAATCCTTTCATACGTATCTCGCGGGCATTCTGCTTTTCGGTTGCGGAGACTTCTCCCGTACACTTCTGATTCTCTACGCAACCAGGAGCGCGCTCGGCACGCTATTCTCATGGTCCGCGGCGAGCTTCGCGATCGCGCTCTACGTTCTCCACAACGCCGTCAGCTCGGCGGCGGCGCTTCCCCTGGGCGCATTGAGCGACCGCGTGGGCGTTCGCCCTGTGGTTGTGGGCGGATACATCTTCGCCGCCGCGGTAACCGCCTCGTTCGGACTGCTTCCTGCCACTCCGGCCCTCCTGATAACACTATTCGTGGGTTCCGGTCTTTACATCGCTTGCGAGGAAGTCGGCGAGAAGACCCTCGCTGTTGAACTCCTGCCGCCGGACCTCCGCGGGACGGGAATGGGTCTACTCGCGGCGACCAATGGCATTGGAGACTTCATTTCAAGCGCCATGGTCGGCACACTCTGGACGATTCTTCCTGGTCATCTCTGGGTTGGATTCCTCGTCGCGGCCGTCCTCCAGCTCGCCGGGGCAGGGGTGCTCGCAGGGCTCCAGAGGCAGACTGTTTTCTTGACGAAGTGACGCGGGCCATGAGAGGCGCCATTCGTGCCTTCAACCGTTCTCGCCCTGCAATTGGCGCAGGTTTTCGAGACTTCGGTCGAACAGCTTTTCCAGCTTGAAGAAACGCTCCCCTGATTTCGTGGGCCGGGCCATCGAGCTACGGCGCGGCATCCGCGGGACGAGGATTCTCGCGAGGTTGACCGATGCCAATTGGAGAGGGGGTTTGGGGGAGACATCCCCCCAGGGTTGAACATGCCATTTTTGTCCGAACGCAGCGAGGACGCACGCAGTGCCGCGGAACGAAGTGGAGCGAAAAATGGCTGGGAGGCAGGGATTCGAACCCCGATACCGTGGTCCAGAGCCACGTGTCCTACCGTTGGACGACCTCCCAACAGGGCAAAGGAGCGCCGATTATTTCCGCAAGGCAGCGCGCCGTCAAGGTTTGTTGCCCTTGGGCGGGGCAGGGGCCGGTTCGCGGATGACGGTGTATTTCCGCAGCGGAAGGCTCTCGACCGTCTGAACGGTGCCGGACGGCCATCGGATCTCGAGCTTTCGGACCTTCGCGTCCGATCCGAGACCGAAGAGGACCCGCGGATCGCTCGAGGAGAGGTAGCTCGATCCGGCCCGGACCTCGCGCACCTGGCGTCCCCGGTCGGTCTCGAGCGTCAGGCGCGCGCCGACGCCCTCGCGATTCGAGCGCGTCCCCTCGAGCCGCACGCCGATCCAGGCATTTCCGCCGCCCCCGTTGTGGAGCAGCTCGAACGCGCCGCCGGAGACCGACACGGCGATGTCGGGGAAGCCGTCGTTGTCGTAGTCGGCAACGGCCGAGCCCCGAGCGACGATCGGCCGGGTGAAAGGCTCGCCGCATCCCTGCTCGCGGAAATGCCCTTTGCCGTCGTTCCACATCAGGAACGGACGCTCGGCGTACGTGACGCCCTGGCGGGTGAGAAACTCCGAGAGGTGGCCGTTCGCGACGAACGTGTCGAGCATTCCGCGATTCGCCGCGTCGAAGAGGTTCACGCCGAAGGCGAGAAAATTGAACGACGGCGGCCCGAAGCCGGAAGAGACGGCGGCGTCCTCGTAAAGGTTGTCGCCCAGATTGCGGTAGAGCGAATTCAGCTCGAAGTCGAAATTCGTGACCACGATGTCGGGCCGTCCGTCGCCGTCCACGTCTCCGGCGTCCACACCCATCCCCGCCTGCGGGTTGCCCTCGGAGCTGACGGCCGCGCCGGAAGGAATCGAAATGTCTTCGAATTTCCCTCCTCCGACGTTGTGGAAGAGGGAATTGATGACCTGGTCGTTTGCGACGTAGAGGTCGGGCCGCCCGTCGCCGTCGGAATCGAAGAAGATCACGCCCAATCCTTTTCCAACCGTTCCGACTCCCGCGGCCTGCGTCACGTCCTTGAACGTCCCGTCGCCGTTGTTGTGGAAAAGGGTGCCCGTGGTTCCCGGAAAAACGTCCGGGTGGCAATACTCGCGCTTTCCCGTCACGGCGTTGCCGCAGAAATAGTCGTGGTCGAGGCGAAAGTCGACGTAGCGCGTGACGAAGAGGTCGAGGTAGCCGTCGCCGTCCACGTCGGCCCAGGCGGCGCTCGTGCTCCAGCCGGAGCTGCGCACTCCGGCGCGGTCCGTCACGTCGGTGAACGTGCCGTTTCCGTTGTTGTGGTAGAGCACGTTTCGGCCGAATCCGGTGACGAGAAGGTCCGGGAAACCGTCGTTGTCGTAATCCGCGGCGATCGCTCCCTGGCCGTACAGCTTCGTGGCGATGCCCGCCTTTTCCGTCACGTCCGTGAAGGTCCCGTTGCCGTTGTTTCGGTAGAGCCGTCCCGTGTCACCCTCGGGAATCTTCCCGGACTGAACGAGGAAGACGTCCATCCACCCGTCGTTGTCGTAATCGAGCCACGCGACGCCGGCGCCCATCGTTTCCGGCAGGCGTTTCAGATCCGTGGCCCCCCGCTCGTGGACGAAATGAATTCCGGCGGCCGCGGCCGCGTCCGTGAAGACCACCGGGCAAGCCGCCTTCTCCGGCGCGGCCGCCAGGACTGCCGCGAGGACCGCCGAAAGGATGAGCGGGATCAACGGCTCTCCTTTTCTTCCGCGTATTCGCTGGCGATCTGCGCGCGAACCTCGTTGTCTTCGGGCGCGAGAGCGCTCGCCCGCTCGAGGGCCTCAATGGCTTCCCGATGGCGGCCCAGCCGCGACAGCGCCTCCGCCTGGCCTTCCAGCATGGGGACGCTCTCGGGAAGGCTTTGGAATCGACTCAGAGCCTCCTCGAAGCTTCCATGGCGCAGGGCATTCACGGCGCCGTTGAGCTCGACGCGGCGCGAGCTCGACTCGTAGGTCGCGCGCTGTTCGGCTTCCTGGCTTTTCTTGAACTGCTCGAACTCGGCATCGGCCTCGCCGGGGCGATTCAGGAGCCTGAGCGCGATTCCGAGCGAATAATGAAAACGGGAGGTCGCGGGCGCGAGCGCGACGGCGCGCCGGAACGCTTTTTCGGCCCCCGGGAGATCCCCGCTGGCCTGGAGCGCGCGCCCCAGGTTCCACTGCGCCGGCGCGGAGTCTTCCTTCAGCCGGACGGCCTCGCGGAGAGCGTCGGCGGCTTCGGCCGGTTTGTCCGTCCAGAGGAGCAAACGCCCCAGCTCGAGTCGCGCCGGGAAAAAGTGGGGATCCAGGGCGACGGCGGCCGAGAAAGCCTCGCGGGCTTTTTCCGTCTGCTGTGATTCCCAGTAGGCCCCTCCGAAGGCGACGAAGAACGAAGCGTCCACCCGACTGAGCTCCCGAACCTTGTCGAGTTGCTCGATCGCACTCAAGAATTGAAGGCGCTTCAACAGGGACCGGCCGAAGTGGAGGCGAAGGCCCGGGTCGCGGGGAGACTCGCGAATGGCGTCCTCCATCACCTTGTCGCCTTCGGCGTTCTCGCCGCTGTCCCAGAGATAGTCCGCGAGATCGACGCGGGCCTTGCGGTTTTCCGGCCAAACCGCGATGACCTTCTTCAAGAGGGGCACGGTTTCCTCGTCGTGCATCCTGGCCGAGCAATCCGCGAGCAGCATCAGGATCTGGCGGTCCTCAGGACGGAGCGCAAGCGCTTTGCGGAGCTGATCTCTCGCCAGGGCGAGCCGTCCGGCGGCCTCGAGCGTCGTGCCGTACCGGACGATGTACGCGACCTCCGTCGGAGCCAGCCTCGCGGCGGTCTCCGCGTGTGAAACAGCCTCCCGGCCCGGCTTCCCCGAGAGCGTCAAAACGATGGCGAGATCCGAATGGGCGCGGGCGGATTTCGGCGACCGGGCGACGGCCTGCCGAACGAGCTTTTCGGCCTGTGCCCAGTCGCGAGCCCCGATCGCGGTTTCCGCCCGGCCGAGCAGGGCCTCGACCGCCGGCGGGGCCGAACGTTTCGCGGGGGCGCCGGTCCCCGGGGAGGCGACGGCGAGGGCCGCCAGAATTGCGCAGGCGCGCCCGAGGTGGAGTCCCAACCGCATGCCCGGGAGATTAACACCGACCCGGAGAATCGGGCGGTTCGCGCAGGGGCGCCGGAGTTGTCAGGGGCAGGGTGCCGCGATATTGTTCAACAAATTGGGAGGAGGTCATCATGGGAAAGTCTCGGGATCGTTTCCTGGCGGGAGGTTCGCTCCTCGTCGCGATGGTCGTTTTGACGGGAATGGCCGGAAAGCCCGCGAAATCCGCGGCCCCGAAGAAGCCGGCGGTGCCTTCGATCAACGTCCCCGATCCGGACATCGGAGAACAGACGCTCGCCGCGCGGAAGGCGGCCCAGGAGCAGACGCGGAAGGATTTTCACGTCGATTGCAACTTCAAGTTCGCCGACCGCCAGAAGGAAAGCGGGATCACCTTTCAGCAGCACATCACCGACGACTCCGGCCGGTTTTACAAGGCCGTCCACTATGACCACGGGAACGGGATCGTCGTGGCCGACGTCGACGGCGACGGCCTCGAAGACATCTACTTCGTGAGCCAGATGGGCGGCAACGAGCTCTGGAAAAACCTCGGCCATGGAAAATTTCGCAACATCACGGAATCCGCCGGCGTCGCGCTCAAGGGGCGCGTGGGTGTGACGGCGACGTTCGTCGACGTCAACAATGACGGACACCCGGACCTGTACGTGACGACGGTTCGGGGCGGGAACGCCCTGTTTCTCAACGACGGCCACGGGCATTTCAAGGACATCGCGAAGGAAGCCGGCGTTGCCTACGTCGGCCATTCCTCCGGCGCCGTGTTCTTCGACTATGACAACGACGGTCTTCCGGACCTGTTTCTCGTCAACGTCGGAAAATACACGACCGACGAGAAGGGGGCCGGCGGTTATTACGTGGGCCTGCCGGACGCGTTTCATGGCCAGCTCTTTCCCGAGCGGACGGAGTACAGCATTCTGTACAAGAACATCGACGGCACCCATTTCAAGGACGTCTCGGAAGAAACCGGGCTGCACGACGGGAGCTGGAGCGGCGACGCGAGCTTCTGCGACATCAACGGCGACGGCTACCCGGACCTCTACGTCTTGAACATGCAGGGGAAAAATCACTTTTACGTCAACCACGAGGGAAAGACGTTCGAGGACAAGACGAAAGATTACTTCCCGAGAACTCCCTGGGGAGCGATGGGAATCAAGTGGTTCGATTTCGACAACGACGGAAAGATGGACCTGTTCCTGACCGACATGCATTCCGACATGGCGAAGCTCGCCTCGCCGGAAGAGGAAAAATTGAAGCCCGCGTCCACGTACAGCGCGCGCATGCTCGGCGGCGAAAACGACGAGTTCATTTTCGGGAACGCGCTGTACCACAATCTCGGAGACGGAAAATTCGAAGAGATCTCGGACAAAATGGGGGTCGAGAACTACTGGCCCTGGGGGACGAGCGTCGCCGACCTGAACGCCGACGGGTGGCAGGACATCTTCATTTCTTCGAGCATGAATTTTCCCTTCCGCTACGGGATCAACTCGGTCCTTCTCAACGACCACGGCGAAAAGTTCCGGGACAGCGAGTTCCTTCTCGGGGTCGAGCCGCGCCGCGGAGGCCGCACGCGCAAGCCCTGGTTCGAGATCGACTGCTCGGGCCCCGGCCGCGGCCGGCCGGTCTGCGAGGGACGGTCGGGACCTCTCGTGCTGACGGGCACGGTGGGAACCCGATCTTCCGTCATCTTCGACCTCGACGGCGACGGAGACCTCGACATCGTGACCAACGAGTTCAACGATCATCCGCAGGTGCTGATCAGCGATCTGGCGCAGCGGCGAAAGATCCACTACCTGAAGATCGACCTGGTCGGCCGCAAGTCGAACCGAAACGGGCTCGGCGCGTGGGTCCGCGTCACGGCCGGGGGAAAGACATACGTGCAGTACAACGACGGGAAATCGGGCTACCTCTCCCAGAGCATCCTGCCGCTCTATTTCGGGCTGGGAAGCTCGACGTCGGTGGATCGCATCGAAGTCGACTGGCCTTCGGGAAAGCACCAGGTGGTGAGCTCCGGCATCAAAGAGAATTCGCGGATGCGGATCACCGAGGAATAGCCGGGGGCGGACTTTCTGATTCCGTGATCCTCGTGTACCGCCGGAGCGGCAGATCGACGACGGTCTGCCGCGCTCCGGAGGGCCAGCGGATCTCGAGCTTCCGGACCCTGGCGCCGTTGCCCAACCCGAAGAGAACCCGCGGATCCCCCGAGGAGAGATAGCTTCCGCCCGACTTGACCTCCCGCACCTGGGTGCCGCGGTCCGTCTCCAGAATCAGGAAAGCCCCGATGCCTTCGCGATTGGACCGCGTGCCGCGCAGCTGGACGCCGATCCATGCGTTCGAGTTGCCGCCGTTGTGCAGGAGCTCGAGCGGGCCCCCGGAGTTGGAAACCGCAAGGTCGGGAAACCCGTCGTTGTCGAAATCTCCGGCGGCCGAGCCCCGTCCCACGAGCGGGCGCGCGAACGGCGCTCCGCATCCCCGTTCCTCGAAATGGCCCCGCCCGTCGTTCCACATCAGGAACGGCCGTTCCGCGCGCGTGGCCACCTGCAGCTTCGGGTGGTCGAGCACGTGGCCGTTGGCGACGAAGGCGTCGAGGGATCCCCGGTTGCCGAAGTCCGCGAGATTCAGACCGAAACCGGAGAACGCGAACGACGCTCCTCCGAAACCGCTCGACGCGGACGCGTCTTCGAACACGAGATCACCGAGGTTGCGGAAGTTCGAGTTGATTTCGGATTCGAAATTCGTCACGACGAGGTCGATCCTGCCGTCCCCGTCGAGGTCCCCGGCTTCGACGCCCATCCCCCCCTGGGGACGGCCGTTCAGATTGACTCCCGCCCCGGAGGTCAGGGACGCGTCCTCGAACCGGTTCGAGCCGAGATTCTTAAACAGGAAGTTGATCATGGTGTCGTTGGCGACGTAGATGTCCGGCCGGCCGTCGCCGTCGAGGTCGGATGCAACGATCCCGAGGCTCTTGCCCTTGATCGCGGCGACGCCGGAGGACTCCAAGATGTCGCGGAACGTTCCGTCGCCGTTGTTGTGAAAGAGGAGCATCGGAGCCGGCGGATAGAGCTGCGGATCGCAGTAGTCGCGGCGGTTGATGGATCGATCGCCGCAGAAAAACGAGGGCTCGGGGGTCGTGTCGACGTAGCGGGCGACCACGAGGTCGAGAAGGCCGTCGCCGTCGAAGTCCGCCCAGGCCGCGCTGGTGCTCCAGGCGGAACCGCGAACCCCCGCGCGGTCGGTGACGTCGGAAAAGGTGCCGTCGCCGTTGTTGTGGTACAGAACGTTTCGGCCGTAGCCGGTCACGTAAAGGTCGGTGAAGCCGTCGTTGTCATAATCCGCGGCCGCCGCTCCCATGCCGAAGATCTTCGTGCCGAGCCCTGCCTTTGCCGTGACGTCGGTAAACGAGCCGTTGCCGTTGTTCCGAAAGAGCCTTCCGGAGTCGCCTTCCGGGAGCTTGCCCGATTGAACGACGAACAGGTCGAGCCATCCGTCGTTGTCGAAATCGAGCCACGCCACCCCCGAGCCGATCGTTTCAGCCAATCGATGCGCCTCCGAGGCTCCGCGCTCGTGCAGGAAGGAAAGGCCCGAGCGGGGCGCGACGTCCTCGAAGGAGACGGAACACGGCGCCGGGGGCTTTGCCGCCGCGCTCATGAGCAAACCGATCCCGAGAAGGGCCGCGGTCATCGCTTTTTGGGGCCCGAGGCTCGAAGCTTTTCGAGTGCGTAATCGAGAGAACGATCTTCGGGGGCGAGGGACTTTGCGCGCTCGAGCGCCTGGATCGCGTCCTCGCGTCTTCCGCGCTCCTCCAAGGATTCCGCTCGCCGCTTGAGGACCCAGACCTCGGACACGCGGGCCTGCGAGCTGCGCCTTTTCTCGACGTTTTCCTCTTCGCGGTCGTAGAGCAACCGGCTCCTGGTGAGCTCCGCGGCGGCCTCATCTGCCTTTCCCTCGGACCGCAGAATCCGGCCGAGCGTCATGTGCGCGGCCGCCCGGTCGGGCTGAATCCGGAGCGACTTTCGGCACGCCTCTTCCGCTTCGCCCGGGTGCCCGTCGGCCGCGAGGGCCTGGGCCAGATCGAGCCATATGTCGGCGGAATCGCCACCCGACTCCGCGGCCCGGCGCAGCTCGACGACCGCCTCGGCGGGCCGCCCCGTGAGCTTCAGGAGATTTCCGAGGACGTGGCGAGCGGCGAACTTGGACGGGGCCTTTCTGATCGCGCCCCGCAGGGCCTCTTCGGCTCCTCGAAAGTCGCCTTCTTCCAGTCTCGCCGATCCCAGGCAGAAGAGGAGGTCGTCGTCGGGAGGTCCCTCCCGCGAGGCGCTCTCCAGGATCTTTGACGCTTTCACGAAATTGCCGGCGTCGAAGAGACGAAGGCCGTAATAGCGGAGAAACCCGGGGCGGGGATGGCCGTGCGCGACGAGCCAGTCCATCTGCGATTCCGCCTCCGTCGGGTCTCCGATCTTCCAGAAATAGTCGGCCAGCTCCGCCCGAAGAGCAGTGTCGGAAGGCTTCTGCTCGATGGCCGCGAGGTAGCGATCGCGCGCGCGAGAATTGCCGGCAGCGGCGTCCTCGCGAGCCTCCCGCACGAGGGTCTCGAAGGAGCGGGCCGGGGCGGACTTCGCCGGCCGGGTCATCGCGGGAAGGGCGGGCGCCGCCAGGAGGGCGGAAACGCACGCGGCGAGCGCCGTCCGCCGGGCCCGGGCGGCGCGCTCTCGCGCCGTCATCCCGCGAACGCGGCCGCCCCGGACGGGCGTCCGTGGGTCTGCGCCCTGTAACTTTCGATCGAGGCGAGTGCGCGCGCACACAGGATCCTGCGTCTTTGCGCCCGGTCGCGAATCGTCGCGTGGGAGGAGTCTTCGATCATTCCGAAAGTGACGTTCATCGGCTCGAAAGTCTTCGTGCGGGGACGCTGCGAGCAGTGCCTCGACAGCGATCCGAGAGCGGTGTCGAAAGGCGCGGGAACCGGCTCGGTGCCCTCGAGGAGCTGGGCGATCGTCCGGCCCGCATAAAGACCCGTCGCCGCGGATTCCAGGTATCCCTCTACGCCCGTGATCTGGCCGGCGAAGAACACGCCCGGATTCGATTTCATCCGGAAGAACCGATCCAGGTGGGCCGGCGAGTGAATGTAGGTGTTGCGATGGAGCATTCCGAACCGGACGAAGTTCCCGTTTTCGAGGCCCGGAATCTTCCGGAAGATCCGCTTCTGTTCCCCCACTTTCAGCTTCGTCTGAAAGCCGACGAGGTTGTAATGCTCGCGCGCCAGATCGTCCTGGCGGAGCTGCACGACCGCGTGAGGCCGCCGCCCCGTGCGCGGGTCTTCGAGCCCCATCGGCTTGAGCGGCCCGTGGCGCAGCGTCTCGATCCCGCGCTCGGCCATGACCTCGATCGGAAGGCACCCCTCGAAATAAACGCCCTTCTCGAAGTCGTGGACCGGGACCGTTTCGCCCGAGAGGAGGTCGGAAATGAACTCTTCGTACTGTTCCCGGTCGAGAGGGCAGTTCAGATAATCGTCCCCCTCTCCCTTGCCGTACCGTGAGGCGCGATAGATCTTCGCGGGATCGAGAGAGTCGGCCGTCACGATCGGCGCCATCGAATCGTAGAAATAGAGCGCGCCCTCGCCGAGCAGGTTGCGAATCGATTCGGAGAGCTTCGCCGAGGTCAGCGGTCCGGTGGCGACGACCGCGATTCCGTCCGGGGGGAGAGCCGGGCATTCCTCGCGGACGATTTCGACGAGCGCTTCGCCCTCGATGGCCGCCGTGACCCGGACCGCGAAAGCTTCCCGGTCGACTGCGAGAGCGTCGCCGGCCGGGACCGCCGTCTCCCTCGCGCACGCCATCACGAGCGATCCGAGCGCCTCCATCTCGCGCTTGAGGAGCCCGACGGCGTTCTGGGGGTTGTCGGATCGAAACGAATTGGAACAGACCATCTCCGCAAGGTTCGCCGATTGATGCGCGGCCGTCGAGACCCGCGGGCGCATTTCGAAAAGTTTCACCCGATGGCCTCGTTTTGCCAGTTGCCAGCAGCATTCCACCCCGGCAAAACCACCGCCAACGACGATCACTTCCATGGTCGGAGGAGATATTCCCACAGAATCCAATCTTCTGAATCGGAGTTCAAAAAACGAGAGAAGGCGTCTCCGTGGACCGGCTCACCGATAGCCTAAAGAGCTTTTAATAAATGATTTATTGGTAGTTTGCAATTTCAACATCATGGCACAATAATAGCTTCACAAGCTCATCGGAATCACTGGGAAGTTGTGTTTGATGGCCCCTCGAGGGGCCGGGAAGGAGATTTCATGAAGGTGTTCAGACTCCTCGCCATCTGCGTGATGGCAGCCGTCTGCGC
>JBOGJO010000147.1:0-1046 GCA_050747885.1 Thermoanaerobaculia bacterium | reverse complement strand
AAAGACTTCTTCGCCGCCTCCCGGTCGAAGACCTGCTGGCCGTAGGCGGGGAGCAGCCCGTCCGTGTCGGGGATGATCCAGATCTGGAGGAAGTGCACCGGCTCGCCTTGGGAGTGGTTGTACTCGCTGTGCTGCACGCCGCTTCCCGCGCGCATGAACTGGATTTGGCCGGGCCGGATCACGCCGCCTCCGCCCGAACTGTCTTTGTGCTCGAGCGCGCCCTCGAGGACGTAGGAAAGAATCTCCATGTCCCGGTGGCCGTGCGTTCCGAAACCCTGACCCGGTTGCACGCGGTCGTCATTCAAGACGCGCAGGGCGCGGAATCCTCTGTGTCCGGGATCGTGATACTCGCCGAAGGAGAACGTGTGCCGGCTGTCGAGCCAGCCCCACTCGGTGTGCCCGCGATCCTCGGCGCGTCGAATCTCGATCATTCCTCGAGAAACTTTCGCAGGGCGTCAATCGTGGCTTCGGGGTTTTCTTCCATCAACCAGTGGCCGGTGTCCTTCAGGACGACGACCTTGACCCGGGAAGCGACGGCGTTGGCCTGCTTTCCCAGAAGCGCCCCGTTCGCCTTGTCGCCGCCGATCGCGAGGACGGGCATTTCGAGCCGGTTCTTCGCGAGCGCGGCGAAGTCTCTCGCGGTCTGCGGGAAGGCGATGAAGTAAGCCCAGCCGGCCCGCATGCGCCCCGGCCTCGCGTAAGACGCCGTGTATGCCTCGCGCTCGGCCTCCGGGATTGAGTGTTTCGGGTCGGCCGCGAAGTCGTTCCAGTAGTGGTCGAGATAGATTCGTTCACGGCCTGAAACCAGGGCTTCCGGAGTCGGTCCGTTGAACCGGAAGTGCCAGATGCCGGGGTTATTGTACACATCCTCCCACCCGGCGACGCCCGGAAGGAACGCGTCCATGAGGACCAGTTTCTCGGTCTCCCGCCAGTATTGGGCGGCATAGGCATACGCAACCATGAGGCCAATGTCGTGCCCGACGACGCGCGCCTTCTCCACCCCGAGCAGTTTCATGAGCGCGTGGATCGACGTCGCCGAGGACTTC
>JBOGJO010000146.1:0-13657 GCA_050747885.1 Thermoanaerobaculia bacterium | reverse complement strand
GGATGGAGTTCTCCTGGCAACCCCCGGGGATCCATCCGGATTCTTGTACGCCTGCGGAATCACGAGCCAACCTTCGGGTGTGTTTCGCAGCCTCGACGGCGGCGAAACCTGGGCCGCGACAAGCGTGACAGTCCAGGCGGACACGATCATCGCAGGGCCTTTGGCCGGAACGGTCTTCGCGGGCACCGTGGAGGGCATTTTCGTGAGCGGGGATAGCGGTTCGACCTGGACGCGGATGACGCCGCCTCTCGATGTTGCGATCGATTCGTTTGCTTTCGGTGGGAGCGCGCTTTACGCGGCAACCGAGGCAGGGCTCTACGTCCTATCCACGATTCCCGTTCGCGACTTTCCGAAGACCCCGCCCGCCCCCATTCTTCATCCCACGAGAATCGGCGCGTTTCGATCAGTCAAATGAAGATGTTCGGCCGTAAGGTGATACGGGTGGGCCGCGTCTATCGGTTTCTCGTCGTGCTCGTTTGCCTCGCGATACCCGCGAGTGTTCTTCATGCGGCTCGCGGGCAGTGGACGAGGTTTGGTCCTGAAGGAGGCCATGTCAGGTGCCTGGCGGTGTCGCCCTCCAATCCCCGGACCGTGTACCTGGGCACTGCCCGGGGGCTCGTGTTCCGATCCGTGGATGGCGGTGTCACTTGGGCTTTCGCATCGTCGGGAATCCCGCCGCAGCCCGGCGGGGTCATTTCCCTGGCCGTCGATCCCAAGGACCCAATGGTCGCCTATGCGGCGGGCGGTCTTCTCTACAAGACGGTCGACGGCGGAGTGAACTGGCAGGGAGTTTCGTCTTATCCAGGAACATCGTCGGAATCGCATGCGGTCGGAGTCATCGCTGATCCGGTAACTTCCGGGAGGGTCTATGTCTTCACGGATGGAGCCGGCGTCTTCAAATCGACGGATGGTGGAACGACCTGGTCGGCGAAGGTTTCGGGTCTCGATGGGCTCTCTTCATTATTTATCCTTGCGCTGGCAATTGCGCCCTCGAATCCGACGATTCTTTATCTGAGCACGAGCGCCGGCATTTTCCTCAGCAACGACTCCGGGGACCATTGGAACCCGACTGCGCTCACGACTTCGGACATCTTGACGGAGGTTGCAGTTGATCCCCGCAATTCGTCGATCGTCCTTGCGGGAGGGTATCGGACGACCGACGGCGGCAAAACGTGGGCTCCGTCTGGAATGACGTTTGCGTTTTTTGACCCCGTTCAACCGATCACATACGGAGTCGTCACGGGTCGAGATGGATACTCGCCGATTCCAGTTCCAACGGTTTTCAAATCGAACGACTCCGGAACGACGTGGGAGCGGCTCGCAGCAGGGCCTCCCCGCGAGATCATTGAATCGCTCGCCGTCACGGATGGCGCCGTTCTCGCGGGATTTCGCCTTGCCGGGGTGTACCGCAGCGAAGACCAGGGCCGATCGTGGATGGAGTCCAATTCCGGACTCATCGCCGTGGACATCTCGTTGCTCGCGGTCTCACCGGCCGTCGGCTCCAGCGTATGGGTTGGAACGCAGGACGGGCATGTATTTCATTCCGGTGACGGCGGCCGGAATTGGACAAGAACCTCGCTTGACGACACGGAACTGGACGCGCTTGTCGCCGACCCTCTCGATCCCGAGGTTGCATACGCTTTGACGATCGGCAGGTCTCGAAGGACGACCGATGAAGGTTTGACGTGGAGCATCAATCTGGAAAGCGGCTTCTGGAACGGACTTGTCTCCGACCCGAAGACTTCAGGGACCCTGTATGCAACGAGTTCCAGATATTTCAACCCCGATCCCGGGGTCTTCAAGTCCATCGATGGGGGCTCAACGTGGAAATCACTGGGTTTTCCGGCGGGCGCGAATATTTTCTCTGCGACCGCCGTCGACCCGCTGGTTCCCTCCCGCGTATACCTTTCCTCGGGTGTGGGACTCTTGCGAAGCGACGATGCGGGAGCCACCTGGACCTTCCTTACGTCGGCGGACGTCTATTTTGCCTCGGAAATTGTCGTCGGCCGCGACAGCAGTTCGACGGTGTTTGCGATGACAGACTCAGGGCCACAGCGGAGCACGGATCTCGGTGCACACTGGGAACCGATTCCCGACCTGGGGAACGGGTTGGGCATCGACTCGTATGTCAAGTATGTGTTTGCGCCGGATCCCCGGAACAACGCCACGGTCTACGCGGCGACGGCTGACGCGAACGGGCTCCTGGAAGGAAGGGTATTTGTGAGCCGCGATGCGGGGCAATCCTGGGTACCGTTCACCTACGCGGGTTTGCTTGGGGACTCGATCATTGGTCTCGCCGCGACTGTGGACGGGCGGCTTTATGCGGCGACGATCTCCGGGGGCGTGTTTGAGATCCACGGAGTATCGATTTCTTCGGTCCCGTCTTCGGCGGTCGCCCCCGCGTTTGGCAGGCCGGCGTTGCGACACCCTCGCGTACAATAGTCCGGTGAACCTGTCCTCTCTCCTTTCGGCCGTTCGGTCCTCGCGCCCCGAACCGCGATTTCTGGAGAAAAAGCGCGAGGCGGTGCAGTCGTTTCTGGACTTCGACCGCGGCGGCGAGCGGCCGAAATATCCCATCGAGATCTATCTCGAGGTCAGCAATGTCTGCGATCTGAAGTGCGTGATGTGCCCCACGTTCTCCGCGTTCAACCCGGCCCGCAAACAGGCGATCTGGGACACCGACCCCGGGTTCCTCGAGACCGATCCCGCGACTCTCGCGCTCGGTCCTCTCCTGGAGCGCGCGCTCGTCGTCCATGCGTTCGGGTACGGCGAGCCGACGATCCACCCGAGCTTTCCGGCTTTCCTTCAGCACGTCTCGAACTACGAGGTGCTCATCGACTTCTTCACGAACGGAATGCACCTGACCGAGGAGCTCGTGCGGCAGCTCGTGGACCTTTCGATCTTTCAGATCACTGTGAGCTTCTCGGGGGCTTCCGCCGAGCTGTATGAAAACGTGTACCAGGGAGGAAACTTCGAGCGCGTGCTGTCGGGCCTGGCAAGGCTGCGCGACGCGAAAGCCGCGGCAGGCAGCGTATTTCCCCGGGTGGCCGTGAATTCGCTGTCCTTCGACCATCACGTTCGGGAGCTCGACGCTTTCGTCGACCTGATGGCGCGGCACGGCGTGGAGCGGGTCGCCGTGACGCGCCTTTTCGAGCACAACACGGCCCTTCCCCAGCTCAAGGGTCACGCGGCGAATTTCGATTCTCCGGAAATCCGCGAGGCCGTCGCGCGGGCGCGCGACGCGGCCGCTCGCAACCGGGTCACGCTGGCGCTGCACCCGTTCCTCGAGTCCGACCTCGTTCGCGCCGTCTCCGACGCGCCCGATCGGCCGGCCGGGGAAAACCTTCTCCCGGTTCGGGAGTTCAAGGAGATCGCCGGCGGTTTGCCGGTTCTTCCGCGCGGGGCCGATTCCGGCCCCCGGGGGGAAGCGATCGACCTCGCGCGCGACTCCCCGGGGACCGTCCGGCGGCGCCTCCTCGTCGGGAGCCCTCCGGGAACTGGAGGAGATCGGCCGTTTTACTGCATGGAGCCGTTCAAGACCTTTTATCTTCGCCGCGGCGGAAAGGTGAAGACGTGCTGCTACATGGTGGACGGAGCGCCGGCCGTCGGCGACATCGGGCGCGCCACGGGAGAGCAGATCTGGAACGGGGTCGCCTACGAGACGATGCGGGGTTCGATTTTGAACGGGCAGTATCCGCTCGCGGCCTGCGGGGCGTGCCTGTCGAACCGCCAGGCGCCGGCGACTCATGGCGTCGGGCTGATGGTCCGAAACTACGTTGCCTGGAGCGGGGTCGAACCCCGGGCTCCGATCGACGAGCACACGGCGAGCTGGCTGGAACGGTCCACCGGCGCCGACATCGTCGACCGTCTCTTCGCGAAGCGGGCCGACACTCTGGCGCTTCCCGATTCGGACGCGCGGGCAAAAAAAATCGTCGCGCTTCTGGGGGAAGACCTTTCGTGGTCGGCCTCCCTGGAGGGCTGGGTGGATCACGTGTCGGAGCAAGGCGTCGCCGGGTGGGTCCGCTCGCCGCTCTTTCCGGATGTTCGACTGCCGGTCGCCCTCTGGATCGGGGAACGAAAAGTTGCCGAGTCGGTCGCCCGATCGTACCGCCCCGATCTGTACGGGACCGGAAGGGGAGACGGCCGCTACGGATTCAGCTTCCCCCGCCGCCTGTCGGAGCGTGAAATGCGGGACGCCGAGGTGAGGATCGGCAATTCGCCTTACGCGCTGGAAAGAACCTCAACGATCCCGGGGGCGTGAGCTCCCGCTCGATTAGAATAACCGCGTGGCGAGCGTGAGGACCTCCATCCGCGCGGCGCGGGGCGCGACGCTTCGCGCGAAGTCGTGGCTGACCGAAGCGCCCCTCCGGATGCTCGAGAACAACCTCGATCCCGACGTCGCGGAGAACCCCGACGCGCTGATCGTGTATGGCGGATCGGGCAAGGCGGCTCGCAACTGGGAATGCTACGAGAAGATCGTCGAGACGCTCAAACGCCTGAATGGCAACGAGACGCTCCTCGTCCAGTCCGGCAAGCCTGTCGGCGTCTTCGAGACGCACGCAAACGCTCCCCGCGTCCTGATCTCCAACTCGATGCTCGTGCCCGCATGGGCGACGGGCGACGAGTTCCGCCGCCTCGAGGGACTCGGGTTGACGATGTACGGCCAGATGACGGCCGGCTCCTGGATCTACATCGGGTCGCAGGGCATCGTTCAGGGGACCTTCGAGACTCTCGCGGAGGCGGGTCGCCGGCATTTCGGCGGCGATCTGTCCGGGCGGCTCTTCGTGACGGCCGGGCTCGGCGGCATGGGGGGAGCGCAGCCGCTTGCGGCCGCGATGAACGGGGCGACCGCTCTCGTGGCGGAAGTGGACGCCGGAAGGATCGAAAAGCGGCTGCGAACCCGCTACCTCGACGTCGAGATCCCCGGACTCGACGCCGCGATCGACCGGGCGCTCGCCGAGCGCGACGCGAAGCGGCCCGTTTCCATCGGCGTGAAGGCCAACGCGGTCGATCTCCTCGAGCGCCTGCTCGCGCGCGGCGTGGTTCCGGATCTCCTCACCGACCAGACCTCGGCGCACGACGAGCTCTCCGGTTACGTCCCGCATGGAATGGCCTATGAGGAGGCCCTGCGCCTGCGCCGGGACGATCCGGTCGAGTACATCCGCCGCGCGTACGATTCGATGGCCGCGCACGTGCGCGCCATGCTCGCCCTCCGCGAACGGGGCGCTGTGACGTTCGATTACGGGAACAACCTGCGCGGTCAGGCGAAGAAGGCGGGTGTCGCGAACGCGTTCGACTTTCCGGGTTTCGTGCCGGAGTACATCCGACCCCTGTTCTGCGAGGGGAAGGGGCCATTTCGCTGGGCTGCTCTGTCGGGCGACCCGGAGGACATCCTCGAAACGGACCGCGCGCTTCTCGAGCTTTTCCCGGACGACGCGACGCTCCACCGCTGGATTCCCCTGGCGCAGGAGAGGATCGCGTTTCAAGGTCTTCCGGCGCGGATCTGCTGGCTCGGCTACCGCGAACGGGACCGCGCCGGCGTTCTGTTCAACGAGCTCGTTCGGAGCGGCCGCGTGAAAGCGCCGATCGTCATCGGCCGGGACCACCTTGACGCGGGGTCGGTCGCCTCGCCCAACCGCGAGACCGAAGCGATGCGGGACGGCTCCGACGCGATTGCGGACTGGCCCATCTTGAACGCGCTCTTGAACACGGCCTCCGGAGCCACCTGGGTCTCGGTCCACCACGGCGGCGGCGTCGGAATCGGGTATTCGATCCACGCGGGACTCGTTGTCGTGGCGGACGGAACCCCGGAGGCCGAGGTCCGCCTGAGGCGTGTCCTGACGAACGATCCCGGAACGGGGGTCATGCGCCACGCCGACGCGGGATACGAGAGGGCGATCGAGACCGCTCGGACGCGCGGGCTCGACCTCCCGATGCGCCGAGATTGAGCCCGCTCCTTTTCGTCTCGTTTCTCTCCGCGCTTTCTTCCCCCTCGGCTCGGAATCCCGCTCCCGCGCCCCGGGTGCTCGCGCAGCGCGCCCGGCTCGATTCCGGATGGAAAGATCTGGAGCGCAGGGCCGCGCGATTTCTCTCGGAGACTTCCGTGGAGAGCCAGCTGCGGGGAGGAGGAATCGCGTTCGATCGAGTCGCTCTCTTCGCGGCGGCGGCCCGGGCGCTCTCGGGAGGTCCCGCGGGATCCTCGATCCTTCTCGAGGATCCGGGAGGAACCCCGATCGCCTGGTCCGGGCGCTCGCCGGCGTTTCTCCCCACGGACCGGCCGGAGGGCGCGGTCTGGTCGGCCGCGTCGGTGACGTTCTTCCAGAATCGGCCCGTGCCCCTTCCCCAGGCCGCCGCGGCCGGACGCCTCGTCATTTCCTGGTGGATGCCGCGGGAGGGGGCGGGGTTGCGCCTCGATCCTTCCGGGGGCTTGTCCTGGAGCCCAGCCGCGAGCTCTTCCCCGTGGACCGCGATCGTCGCGTCCCCGCTGCCGGCGAAATCCGGCGAAGGGCGCCGCCGCCAGGCCTCGTACGTATTTCTCGCGGGATCGCTGATCCTGCTCGTCTGGGCTGCGGCCGGGACGCTCAAGCGACGGCGCGCGAGAGAAGTTGCCGCGGCGCTTGCGTTCGTCTGGGGAACCGCCGGTGCGGTCTCGGTCCTCTCACGGGCTCCCAAGCTCGAGCCCGCCGATTACTTTCGCGACGCCGCGACGCTTTTTGGCTTCTCTTTAGCGGCGCTTGCGGCCGCGCTGTTTGCCCTTGCCGCGAGGGGGAAGCCCCGCTGGATTCCTGCGATCTCTTTCTCGGCGGCGGCGTTCGGGTGCGGCGTGCTCTGGCCGGGAAGCTCGGTCGCGATCGCCGCTGCCTTCGGTCTGGCATTCTCCGCTTTGATTCTTTCGGCCCGGGGTCCGCGCCGTCCGCTCGCCGCCGTCTCGGCGGCGGCGCTCGCGGCGGCGGCGCTGTTCGGGGCGCTTTGCCTCTGGCGCGAGTCGCGGACCGCCCGGGCGGGTGCTTCGAGCGCGGAGGCTTCGGCCGCCCGGCCCGGGCCGACGGTTCGGGAGCTCTCGGCCTCGGCCGCGGCGCAGATCCCCGCCCGATTCGCCGCCGCGGCGTCCAGGTTCTCCGGAGCTGCCGAGGAGGACTTGAGCGACCTGGCGTTCGTTCTGTGGAAGGAAGTCGGTCTCGGCGCCCGCGCCCCGGTTTCCGGGATCCGGCTCTGGCGCGAAGGGCGCCTGGTCTCGCGGTTCGCGTCCGGAATTCCCCTCGAAGCCTCGACTCAGGTCGCCGTCGGCGGAAACGCGGTCGCGATCGAAAGAACGCGCGTGCCGCTCGAAGAACGGCCGGAATTCCGGCGGGGCGAGGCGCCCCTGGAGGCGGAGATCGAGGTCGGCGACTGGCCTTCGGGGAAACCGCTGCCGCTTCCGATGCGCGACTACCGGGACCTGCTGCTCCCGGCACAGGCCATCTTCCGGGCGCCGGTGCCGGCCCTCGAGAGCGTCCTGGACCGCGTTCTCGAGTCGTTCACGGCGGCAATCGCCGCCTTCGCGGCCCTGCTGATCGCGGGCGGGATCTGGGCTGCCGCGCTTCTCCTGTCGGGCCGGAGACGCGGGAATTTCCTGCCGCGAACTTTCCGAGGCCGGATCACGGCTCTCTTCACGCTTCTCGTTCTGGTTCCTTTCGTCGCCGTCACGATCTTCATTCGCCAGAGTCTCGCCGCCCGCCTGCGCCGCGAGACGGTGCTTCACGCGCAGACGGCGCTTTCGACCGCGAGAACCGTGCTCGACGACTATCTCTTCGCGGCGGGCACCTCGCCGGGGCGAAGACAACTGATCGACGACGACCTTCTGTCGTGGATGTCGAAGATCGTGGGCCACGACCTGTCGATCTACACCGACGGCCGCCTCTACTCGACGAGCCGCCGCGAATTGTTCGCCTCGGGCCTGCTTCCCGAAAGGATCGAGGGCAAATCGCTGGCCGGGCTTCTGGGCTCGCCGGCCGCCTTCGTCGTGGAGTCCCGGCTCGTGCGCGGCCGGCGTTTCGACCAGGTGCAATCGACCCTGACGTCGATCGCGGGGCAGCTCTCCCTCGCCGGTCCCGCCGTCCTTTCGATTCCTCTCCTTCCGGAGCAGCGGGAGTCCGAAGAGCAGATCGCGCGCCTTTCGGCGAGCCTTACCGCCTTCACGGTTCTCGTCTTCGGGCTGTCGCTCGTTCTCGGAGCGCGCGTGGCTTTTCGCGTCAGCGGCCCGATCGGCGATCTCGTGGAGGGGACGCGCGCCGTTGCGCGCGGACAGACGCCGAACATCTCCCTCCCGGAGGACGAGGAGCTCCGGCGCCTCGTGGAGGCGTTCCTCTCGATGGCGGGGACGCTGGAGGCGCAGCGCGAAGACCTCGCCCGGGCGCAGCGGCTCCGGGCGTGGGCGGAGATGGCCCGGATCATCGCCCACGAGATCAAGAATCCCCTGACGCCGATCCGCCTGTCGGCCGAGCACCTTCGCGAGGTGTGGCGCCGGGCGGACCCGAACCGGGACCGGGTGCTCGAGGAATGCGTTGCAAATATCCTTCAGCAGACCGAGACGCTGCGCTCGATCGCCGCCGAATTCTCGGACTTCGCCCGCCTTCGAGAGCCCCAGCGCGAGAGCGTGGAGCTCCGCGGGCTCGTGGAAGGGGTGGTGCGGTCTTTTTCGGCGGCGCCCGGCATTCGCTGGAGCGTCGAGGTCCCCGAGGTGTCGATCCACGCCGATCCGAAGCTTCTTGCCCGCGCCGTCACGAATCTGGTCGCGAACTCCCGCGAGGCCCTCGGCGCGGCGGGAGGGACGATTTGCGTCCGGGCCGAGAAACGCGGCGACCAGTGGACGATCCGAGTCGAGGACGACGGTCCGGGGGTGACGGAGGAAGACCGGGCGAAGCTTTTCGAGCCGTACTTTTCCTCGAAGAGCGGGGGAAGCGGGCTCGGGCTGGCGATCGTTCGGAAGATCGCGCAAGAGCACGGCGGCGACGCTCGGGCCGAACGGCTATTGCCGCGCGGTTTTGCCGTGGAATTCGATCTGCGGGATTCCGGCGGCGTATGATCCGGGGGCCGTCCATGCGATTGCCGTTTCGAAAGGGAATTTCCACCACAGCCCTGAGCCTGCTGGCCTTCGCCTCGCTCGTCGGGTGCCGAGGCAAGGACGGCGCGAACCCCCGGAGGATTCCGTCGGGGATCTCGATTGAATTCTCGGAGGCCGCGGCTCCTGTGCCGGCGGAGCTGGTCCCGCGGTTGAAGGCGATCGGCGTTCGATCGGTGTTCGTGCCGGCCGTCGATCTGGAAATGGGCGGGGGAGCGCTTCGCGGGACCCCCGTGCCCCCTCCCGCCTCGGGTTACCCCCTTGCCGTGTACCTGGTCGCGAAGGGCAGCGGCGATTTCGACGGGTACTTGAAGGCCGCCGCCGGGAAGGCGGGCGAGGAGATCTGGAACGCGCTCCGTCCGGCTCTCTCTTCGGGTCGATACGGCGAAGTCGCGGGGGTGCACCTCGACCTTCACGTCGCGAAGTCGGCCGCGGAATATGCCTCGGCGCTCGGCTCGATCCGGAACCGCCTGTCGGGCTCCCTGACGCTTTCGGTGGCCATCGACTCTCGGCTTGCGGAGGAAGATCTCAAGAATTGGCGCGCCGTCGGCCGGGAAGTCGACTTCCTGGTTCCCGTCGTGTACGGGCGCTTCGGGCGGGAGGGCCGGGAAGGGGCGCGGGGGTCGGCCTCCTCGGCCGAGAGCGTCGAATTGGGCCGGGCGTCGTTCCCCGAGTACTGCCCTCAGGGTCGGGGTCTTTTCCAGCCTCGCGAGGGCCCGGTCCGCGCGGTTTCGGATGGATTTCTCAATGATCTTTCGGAGGACCGAAGGTTTGATTTCGAATTCGGATCTCTTCTGTCGGACGCGGATGAGAATGTGTATGTGTTTCGAGCGCGCCAACCGGGCTCCGGCGCTCCGTGGGGAGGGCCGTTTGCCGCGGGAGACACCGTCACGTTCTGGGAGAACCGGCCGTCGGACTTCACGCAGAGCCTGTCGGACCCTCTCGCCGCGCGTGGAAAGATCATCCGTCTCCGCTCGCTCGACGACGAGGATCGCCTGATCGGCTTTTCCGCCCTCGAGGACATCCTGCTCGGCCGCAGGCTCGAGCCCAAGTTGACGTTCAGCCGTTCCGGGGGAGGAGGCGAGATGACCTTCCTGGTGGTGAACTCGTCGCCGGAATACTCGGAGCTCTCCCGGCTCAACAACTGGGTCGATCTGCGACTGGAGGGAGGGCGGCTGCAGGACGTCCATCCGGGAGACTTCGACCGTTTCGAGTTTCTCGATGCCGCCGGGAAGCCGGCCGTCGCCGCCCGCACGAGAACGATCCGGTTCTTCGAGAATTTCGTCGCGCCGGGCGAGTCAATGACCGCGGGCCCGATTCGCTATTCCGGGGAGCCTGCGTTTTTCGCGTCGGCGCATCTGACGCTTCCGGACGGCCGCGCTCTCGCCGTCGCCGAAGCGCCCGTCGCCGTCGTTCCGGGTGCGGAGGCCCCTCCCTCAGCCGAGCAGCCGGCTCGCCGCCTCAAGGGCGCTCGCCGCTGACCGCGCGAGGCCGTCGAAGGCAATCCAGAGAGAGACGTGTTCCGCCCGGTGCATCGGCGGATCGAGAAGGACGCGGCGTTCTTCCACGGCGGAAGCGGCCGACGCCGCACCGGGACGGTCTCCGAGAGAAATCTCCGGGGACGATCCGATCCGTCGGATCGCGTCCTTCGCCAGCGCCTCGCTTCCGAATCGCAGGGAGGCCGAGGCCGCGTATCCGTGGAAGACCGCGATTCGCGTGCAAGTCGCCGAGATGCGGCAGGGCGCGAATCGGCGCTCCAGCGACGCCCGGACGGCCGCGTCGAGGGATTCCGTGGCCGGGTCGCGGAAGACGTTGAACGCCAGCCTTGCGGAAAAGACGGCAACGTCAGGCGGCCGAAAGTTCAAAGAGGCCCCTGCCTGCTCGAAAAGCTCCTCGACCCCGCCGGCTCCCGCCTCGGAAGCCGGGATCAGGATGGTGAAAGAGGCCGATGTCGGCAGCGAATCGCAAGCCGACAGAACCGCGGCGCATCCCTCGGAAGCGGACGGGTCCCGCTCGAGGTCGAAGACGGGGATGCCGGCGGCCGCGGCCTGGGCCCGGCAGTCGGCGTCGACCGAAGAGCCCGCGAGGATCAGGAAGTCGAGGTCGCCGATCGTTTCGCGGCCGGGCGCCTGGAGGACTTCGGCCTCGCCGTCGATTTGGGAAAGCTCGCCTTCGTGATCCGGGGGGCCCAGCGACACGAACCGGGAGACGGAAATCGGGCTTTCGTGGAAGGCTTCGCGCACCTGCCTGGCAAACGGCCCCCTCGGATCGGTGAGGCCGATTCGAAGCTGACGTTGCGCGCCGCGCGTCACGCCGCCCTCTTGAAACGCGACCGCGCGTAAGCGAACGCGCGCGCGAGCGGGCCGGAGAGGGCAAACGCCGACGAGACGGTCACGAGCGAGATCGCGGGACGAAACCCCACGAGCGCCATCACGAGTGCAATCACGAGGAGGATGCCGACCGGACGCCGCCTCTTCAGGTCGAGGTCCTTGAAAGATCGGTAGCGGATCGTCGAAACCATGAGATAGGAGAGGGCCGCCGTCATCGCGAGGAGAAAGAAGAACCCGGTCCGCGTCAGATGCGCTCCCGGCTGGGCGAGAACGAGACCGGCGGGAACGGAAGCGGCCATCGGGATGGGGAGCCCCACGAAATACTTCTTGTCCACGACGTGCGTCTGGATGTTGAAACGCGCGAGCCGCATCGACCCCGAGACGACGAAGAGGAACGAAACCATGAAGCCCAGGCGCTTGAGATCCGGCTCGCCCGAAAGCCCCCAGAAGTACAGGAGGATCGCCGGCGCCATTCCAAACGAGATCACGTCGGCCAGGGAGTCGTATTGTTCCCCGAATTCGGAGGCGGTGTTGGTCATTCGGGCGACTCGACCGTCGAGCCCGTCGAGGAGCGCCGCGATGAAAATCAGTCCCGCCGCCCATTCGAACGACGCGTTGATCGAATTCCAGACCGACAAATAGCCGCAGAACAGATTCCCGACCGTGAAGAGCGTCGGAAGGACGTAGAGCCCCCGCCGGGAGAGCGGGCGGCGCTCCGCCTCGCTCATCGAGGGGCCGCGGCCCGCGCGATGACGCTCAAGCCCGCTTTGACGCGGTCGCCCTCGCGGACCTCGACGCGTGCGTCCCGGGACAGGAACAGATCCACCCGGGACCCGAAGCGGATCATTCCGATCCGCTCGCCGCGGTCGAGCCGGTCCCCGGGCTTCTTTCGGAAGACGATGCGGCGCGCGAGGGCTCCCGCGATCTGCTTGAAGACGACGCGCTGGCTCTCGCCGGTCACCTCGATGCGGTTCTGCTCGTTCTCGGACGAGGCCTTCGGGGAGAAGGCCGCCAGCTTTTTCCCCGGCGAGTAGGAATAGGAGGCGACCGTGCCGGCGATGGGGGACCGGTTGACGTGGCAATTGACGACGGACATGAAGATCACGATCTTCTTCGGCAGGTCCGGGGGGGCTTCGTCGGGCCCGGCCGCGCCGATCGAGAGAATCGTTCCGTCGGCGGGCGACAGGATTGCGTCCGGGCCTTGCGCGCTCGTCCGTTCCGGGTCTCGGAAGAACTGCACGAGAAAGACCGTGAGGATGAAAAAGGCGGCTGCCACCCAGATCGGAAGTGCGGCGGCCGCCAGAACTGTCAGAGCGAGGGGCGGCGCGATGAAAGCCCAGCCGCCCCGGGCGATGGGCAATCTCACGCGGTTGCGGTTTCTCGATACCTGCGCAGGATCGCTTCCATCTGGTCCTTCAGCGCGAGCTTTTCTTTCTTCAGACGTTTTTCCTCGAAGTCTTCTTCCTCGGTGAGATGGCTTTTCTCCGCGAGCCGGTGGAGAAGCTGTTCGTGCTCCTGATGAAGATGCGCGAGCTTTTGGTACTGCTCGTCCTTGACGACGAGCTCCATCGGAACCTCTCTCTCCATTACCGATTCTCCTTTCCTTTTGAGGGTTTCGCGCGGGATGGGTAGCGCCGGATGCACGAGTTGATTTTATCGAGGCCCTTCGCCCAGATCAAGGAGCGGCCGCATCATCACCATCGCGTCCTCGCCGTCCTTGTAGTAACGGCGCCGCCGGCCGATGTCGATGAATTCAAAGCGTGAATAGAAGCGGATCGCCGAAGAATTCGAGAGCCGCACCTCCAGGACGATCGAGGCGGACATCTGGGAGCGGCCGGCCGAGATGGCGTCGTTCATCAGGCGCGCGCCATGGCCCTCGCTCCGGACGGAGGGGTGTGTCGCGATCTTGTTGATGTGGAATTCATCGAACAGGGTGACGGCGAACAGGTAGCCGGCGATCCCGGGCGAGCCTCCGGCCTGCCGATCGAGGACACGGTGGTATCGGTTCGATTCGCGAAGCTCTCCTGCGAAGAACTCCCGCTTCCACGGCACGGGGAACGACGCGGCTTCGATCGCGGCAATGGCGTCCAGATCGCTTTCGGTCGCGGGCCGAAGCCGATAGAGAGAGAACTCAGGGCGCGGCGACGCCACGAAATTCCTCCGCCGCGGAGAGGCGGACATACGACGCGCGCGGGGTCCGGGTGGCCGGCCCGGGCGATCGCAAGAT
>JBOGJO010000145.1:0-25611 GCA_050747885.1 Thermoanaerobaculia bacterium | reverse complement strand
TCCGACATCGTCCTGCTGAACAACGACCTGGAATTTTCGCAGAAGGACTGGCTCGATCGGATGAAGGCGTGCGCGCACTCGTCTCCCGCGATCGGCGTCGTCGGCTGTCGATTGAGGCGGTCCGACGGGTCGCTGCTCCACGCGGGGACCTTCATTGTGCCCGATACGATGTGGGGCCAGCAGATCGGCTCCGGCGAAACCGACGTCGGCCAGTACAGCGCGACGCGGGAAGTGGAGGGAATCGTCTTTGCGTGCGCCTACCTGAAACGCGAGGCCATCGCGGCGATCGGAAGTCTGTCCGAGGAGTTCGAATCGTATTTCGAGGACACGGACTTCTGTCTCCGTGTCCGCAGGGCCGGGTTCAAGGTGCTGTTGTGCGGCGGCGTGACGCTCACCCACGACGAGCACGGCTCCACGTCGGGATCGGACGAGCACTTTCGGCAGCTCTTCGAGACGAGTCGGGAGATCTTTCGCGCGAAGTGGCGAGGGCCGTTGAACGCCCGCTACCGCTCGGAAATCCTCTGGCAGTCGATCCTGAATTTTTCAACCGGTTATGCCATCAGCTCGCGCGAGATCCTGCGGGCGCTCGAGCAGCAGGGCGTTCGCGCGACGTATGAGTACGTTTATGGCCGGGGAACGCCGTTTCCCGTCGAAGAGCCCGAGGACGCCGACGACTACCTGATGAACGTGATTCACGACCGCGCGAACGGGGCTCGCCCGCGAATTTCGGCCGTGTACGGCCAGGGGGACGTGTTCCAGTCGAACAGGGGCCGGCAGAAGATCGGGTTCACGATGCTGGAGGTGGACGGCTTCCCGCGCGAATGGGTGCGCCAGGCGAACCGAATGGACGAAGTGTGGGTTCCGACGGAGTTCAACAGAATCGGCTTCCTCGCGTCCGGCCTGAAACGGCCCGTGCACAAAATTCCTCTCGGTGTGGACACGAACTACTTTCATCCGGGGGTCGGCGGCCATCCCAACCCCCTGGGCGAGTTCGTGTTCGCCGCGAACTTCGAATGGGGCGAGCGCAAGGCCCCCTCATTGCTGCTCGAGGCGTTCCGCGACGAGTTCTCGGAGCGCGAGCCGGTGCGTCTGCTCTGCAAGGTCATCAACCGGGACCCGTCGGTTTCGATTCGCGACGAGATCCGGAAGCTGGAGCTCCGGAGCGCGGGCGGCCGGATCTCGTTTCTTCTGAACCTGGAATTCCCCTACGCGCAGCTCCCGAGCTTCTACCGGTCGGCGGACTGCTTCGTGTCGGCGGGCCGCGGCGAGGGGTGGGACATGCCGCTGATGGAGGCCATGGCGTGCGGCCTTCCGACCATCGCGACCGATTGGGGCGCGCACCAGGAGTTCCTGCACGAGGGGATTTCCTATCCGCTTCGCATTCGAGGGACCATCGCCGCCGAGGCGAAGTGTCCCTACTACGAAGGTTTTCGCTGGGCCGATCCCGACCCCGAGCACCTGCGCTTCCTGCTTCGCGAGGTTTACGAGAATCGCGCCGAGGCGAGCCGGCGAGGCGCGGCGGCAGCTTCCGAGGTTGCGGCGAAGTGGAGCTGGGACGAGTCGGCGCGCCGGATCGTCGAGCGCCTCGACGCGATCAGCTCGTAGAGGGTATGGAACTTTCAAAGGTGGGTAACGCGCCGGAAAATCTCGACGGCTATTTCTACCATTCAATCGAATTGCCCGGACGTCCTGCGATCGCTGGGGCATGGGATCTTCGCGCTCATGTCGATGAATATCTGGGTTCCGTGGATCTCGCGAGGAAAAGAATCCTCGAGGTTGGTGCGGCGAACGGGTTCTTGACGTTCACCATGGAGCGGCGCGGGGCTCGCGTGGTCCCCTATGATCTCTCGCCGGATCATCTCGGCGACATCATGAAGATTCCGGGTCGGGATTATTCTGAATTCGAAGAAGGCTATCGGAAGGTCGTCGCGGGGCTGAACAAAGCCTGGTGGTACGCCAGGAATGCGTTCGGGTCTTCACTGGAGCTCACCCACGGGACGGCTTACGATCTTCGAGACGTCATCGGTGAGGTCGATGTGACGCTCTTCGGGTCGATTCTGCTTCATCTCCGAGACCCGTATTCAGCGCTCAAGGAGGCGGGGCGAGTCACGCGGGAAAGGATCATCGTCACCGATACCCACAATCCTCCGTTCACGGACGAAACGATCCCCCGAGATCACGAGTTGCGCTCTGGAATCCTGTTTGACCCTTCCCGTGGCAAAGATCCGTGCACGTGGTGGTACCTCTCCCCGGGCTCGATTCAGCGGATGCTCGCATCGCTTGGATTCGCGAGAAGCGAGGTGACATTCCATACTCAGATCTTTCGGCCGGGATTCTCACCCTGGGGCGCCACGGCCGTGGATAGCTATCGGGGTCCCGAAATTGTCGGAAGCCTGTTCACGGTCGTCGCGGATCGGAGCTGACCTCCGCTCCAATCACTCGGACGTTCGTCTGGAGGGCGGGACACAGTGAAGAAGGAAAGGGGCCCATACGGTCCTGTTCCAGCTCCAGTTCCAATCGTTGGGGCCCCGGCGCTGGCGGTGTCACCGCGTGTACCTCCCGCTCGAGGGAGCGCCTTGGATCGAGCTTCCAGGCAAGCCAACTCGAGGATTCGCCGAGCAAACTCGAACGATCCGGGGAGCGCCAGGCTGTTTGGATCTCGACCCCCCCTGAATTGAAGAAGCCTCCGACCGAAGACCAACGCGAAGTCCCAAGGTTCGTCACGCGAACGTGAAGGGTCACGGGTCGCCCTGCTACCAGCTCGGACGGCGGAGCTGCCGCCCATTCGAGGCGGCATTTCTCGGCGTCCGGAGGCAGTGGGAAGCGGGTTGCAGTCCCCGGCGCGAGAAGAAACAGGAAGTGGGGCATCGCCGGCCCGGCGCGCAGAGCGAGCATCGGGGAGGAATTCCGAATCGTCCAGAGCCCGTGATGCCACTCTCCGCTGTCGCCGTTGGGATAAAAGAATGCGCCGATGGCTTGAAGGGCGATTGAGAATGCGACCGCGGCGGCGAATGCGATTTTTGCAACGGCGATTTTCCAGATCCTCTCCAACGGCTCGACGAGCGCGACAATGAGAACCGGGAGCCCATGGATCGCGTAGCGTGGGCCGTAGCAGTAGCCTCCCATCCAATCAAAGGCGAGGCCGTACAGGAAAAGTGAACCGAGATAGGCAGCGAGGAGAAATCGCAAGCCGCGGATGGGCTCCGGTTTCCTCCACGACCTGAAAAAGAAAAGGAGCGTAAACGGCGAGAAGAAGAAGATTCCGCGATTGCTGAAAAGGAGGCCCACCAAACCTGAAACACCGAGTCGGCCGAGACCAAACGGGCGCGCGTTCGGGAAGGGGAACCGGGCGTATCCGCCGGCCAGCGCCCCGAATTCGGTCAGGTTGTAGGCGACGAGGATCGCTCCGATCGACGCGGCTGCGAGGAAGAACGGCCAGGCGCGCTTTCCCCGATCATGGACGACGATTCCCGCGAGGGCAACGCCGAAAATGAGATCTGTGGGCCGGTTTGCCGCGAGGAGCCCGGCGACGGCGCCGAGGAGCGCGATCTGAACTGGAGACTCGGCTCCTCGAGCCAACCAATACAGGGCGAGAACGAGGAGCAACTCGCCCATTGCATGTGACCAGAGGGCCTGGCTCGAGATCGACCAGGTGGAAGTTCCGAAGGCGTAAGCGGCGGAGAGCCAGGTTGCCAGCTTCTCCGATGTCAGCCGGCGCAGTGTCAGAAAGAGGAAAACGACCGACAACGCCGTGACGAGAGAGGCCGAAAGCTTCTCCATTGCGAGCTCGATTCCTCGTGGGTCGAGGTAGGGCCGAGATCGTTCCAGGAGGACGGCAGGGACATAGAGCGGCGTGAGAATGAGCGGTGTCAGGATGGGGTAAAGGCAGATCCATTGGCCGTTCAGGTTCTTCGTGTAGGAGTAGCGCACGTTTTCGGGGACGGTCGTCGACGGGTCGTCAAAGGTCAAGCCGTGGCCCGTCAGGATTCGAAAGGGAAGCCGGCCTCCCGCGAGGCTGTCAAAGCTACCGGTAAAGCGAAGATTCGCGTTGTAGACGAACAGGCAGAGGAAGAAAAAGATCCAGGGCCTGCGCCGAGACATCAACGCCTTACTTGGAGTAGCCGTTCGTGTCCATCACGATATCGACGCTTCCTGTCGCCTGATTGTTCTGAACTGTCACCGCGCCCCCACTGCCGAGCTTGGCCATGCCGTTGTTGGCGAGAACGCGGCCCATGGGGAACTGGATGAACGTCGCCAGGGTCGGCTGGGTGCCCGTCGGGTAAATCTTAAGATTACCCGCTTCGTTGGGGATGACGGCAACGTTGATCGAAGCGGATGTCGCGCCGACCGGAATGCCGCACTGGCCGGCGAGAACGAAATCGCGAGTGCTCTGAGCGGGAATCGCGGGCCCGCCGTAGGGACCGGCGGAATTTCGCGTATCGAGAATTCGGCAGGGCGTCAACGTGTAGAACTTCGACGAAGGCACGATCTGGCAACTCGGCGTGCCAGGGACCGTGTTCACTCGCGCGGGGCTGTACTTGAAGAATCCCCAAGTCGGCGTCGTATTCGTGGTCATCGTCCAGGCAAAGACCTTCGTGTCCGAGGCAGTTGGGAACGGACTTGCGGAAACTGCCACCATTTCGTTTGCGGCGTCGTCGTTGTCCAGGTCGCCGATCGCGACGCCACTCAAGGCCGTGTCAGTGTAGAACGAGAAAGAGCCCGCGGGGTGTGTACCGTTGTCGGTGAGCTGAGCCCCCGTTGAAGAGAGGATGCACAGCTCGGTTCCGATCGGCAAGATGATCTCGGGCTTTGAGTCGCCGAGGATGTCGGCTATGCGGGGGCTGCCGGCGTTCGGCGTCGTTCCGAAAAACGTCTTCGGTTGGGTCTTGAAAATCAAGGTTCCATTGCCCTTGAATCCATAAACGTGAAAAGTCGTGCTCGGCGAGTCATTGTTGTCCGTGACGATCACATCGAGAGTCCCATCGCCGTTGATGTCGCCGATCGCCGGCGAGGTCTCGACCTCCCCGTCCACGGCGACGGGCCAGCCCGCAGCTTGCGAGCCGTCGCATTTGAACGCATAAACGGCATGCGTCCCGCCCGAGTAGAACCGTCCCGTCCCGACTACGATTTCGGGTTTTCCGTCCCCGTTGATGTCGCCGACCGCGGGCGAGCTGTCGATGACCTGATTGATGCACTGGGGGAAGCCTGTGAGCTCGGATGCATCGGAGCGAAGGACGTGGAGGCAGCCGCCGTTGGGCGTGTTGTACGGCGCCCCCTCCTGGTGAGCATCTGCGCCGATGATGACTTCAAGCTTTCCGTCGCCATCGAGATCGGCAAGAGCCGGCGACGAGAAGAGAGTGTCTCGGACGAATTTTGGCCAACCCAATTTGTTCGAGCCGCTTGCTCCGTTGACGAGGTAGATATTGGCGTCGAGCCCGCCCCAGGCCACGTCCGGAGAGCCGTCCCCATCGACATCGCCGATCGCAGGCGTCGACATGACCGGGTCGGGCTTCCCGTCCGGGGCGCCGCTGGGTGATCCGCCGAAATCGCCTGCGACGCGACACCACATTTGGGTCCCGTTTCGATGGTAGGCGCAGACGCCGCCCGTTTCCAATCCGGTCGACGCGATCTCGATGGTCGAGCCGTACCCGACGACGATGTCCGGAATTCCGTCACCATCAAGGTCACCGACCGCGGGGCTGCTGTAGACATCGCCGGGGAGCGTGACCGGAAATCCGCTCGCGACGGTTCCGTTGTAGTTCATGACATATAGCTTGTGATTCGCCGTGCCGAAGATAATCTGCTTGTGGCCGGATGTGAGGCCGAGATCGGCGATCACCGGTTCGCCGTGGGATGCTTTGTCTCCGGAGCGCGTGGCCGGAAAGCCGGATTTTGCCGAAACTCCCGGCGGGAGGACAGGGGATTGAGCACACAAATGGGCGACGCCGATCACGAGGACGGAAGCGGCCGCGAATCCAGACCTCGACAAGCGCCTCGATCGCTTTCCAAAAGACATGATTTCACCCCTACTGCTTGACACCGGCTTCGTGAATTTCCGTGTTCGCCCGCTCGAGAGCGGTGTCTACTGGAAGTATCCGGTAACGTCGAGGATCAGATGCACCGTTCCGGTACCTCCCTCCTCTTCGTAGGCGGACAAGTCGTTTGTGGAAGCCGATCCGAGCGGAACGACGGCCCCATTCGCAATCGCATTGTCAGTCGAGGCCCAATTGATGACGGAAACGTAGGGCTTGACGACGCCGCTCGGGTAGAGCGTGAGGAACCCCGGACCACCCGGGACCGCGATCGTCACGTTTACCGAGATCGCTTTCGCGGTGCTGGGAATGCCGCATTTCCCCTTGGCGGTAAAGGTCTTGACGACGAAGGACGAAAGCGGCGCGCCTCCCTGAAGGCTCGAGTCTCTCGTGTCCACGAACCGGCACGGAGTCAGCGGGAAATAGGAGTACGGTCCCGCTGCCATCGCGTTCTTCGGCGCCAGAAGCGCGAAGAATCCGAGGGCCGCGAGTGTGAGGTGAACGCCTTTTGCAGATCCCATTTTCTTCATCTTGAGCTCCCTCATTTTTGCTGCCCGCGCTTCGACAAAGTGGCGGACGCTCTGGCGCGCTTAGTTTAGCATGACTCTGCGCGCCCGCGGGAAGCTGCTAAGATTCCCCGAACAAATGACAAACACCCCGCCGAATCTGCCGTGGGTGGAGTCGCCGTTCTTCCGGCAGGAACTGGCTGGCCGGCCGACACTTACCGCGGCCGAAATCGAGCTCGTGACGCACTACCATACCCACGGCTACGCGACGCTGCCCGGCGTCGTCGGCGACGATCTCGTGGACCGAATCAAAACGGAGGTCCAGGGGCTCTTCCGGCCGGAAATTCAGGAGGGGTGGGCAAGCTATTACCGGGTTCACGATGCCTGGACGACCTCGCCGGCGGTCAAGGAGCTGGCGCTCGATGAGAAGATTCTTGCCGCTCTCCGGCTCCTTTACGGGCGCGCCCCGGTGCCTTTCCAGACGCTGAACTTCCTTTACGGCTCCCAGCAGGCGAACCACTCCGACGCCATCCTGTTCAATTCGCTGCCCGCGCGGTACATGTGCGGCGTCTGGGTCGCGCTCGAGGACGTCGATCTCGAGAGCGGCCCTCTCTTCTACTACCCGTCCTCGCACCGGCTCAAGGAGTATTCCGTTCAGGATTTTCGCGATCCCGGGGGCAATCCGGACGGTTTTTTCGGTGAGCGATATCCCCAATTCATCAGCCAGTTGATGGCCACCGAGGGCTTTCAGCGCGAGCAGCTTCGCGTCAAGAAGGGCTCGGCGCTGATCTGGGCCTCGAATCTCGTTCACGGGGGAATGCCCCGGCTCGACAAGAGCCTCACCCGGTGGACGCAGGTGACGCATTATTTTTTCGAGGATTGCATCTACTACGTCCCGCTCTACTCGAACACGATTGCGGGGGAGCTCTGCCTCCGCGACGTCACGGATCTGCGAACCGGGGGCCCGGTGGCGCAGACGTACAACGGGAGAAAGTTCCTCAGGACGCGGACGTCGGAACAGCGCTGGCGCGTCGAGTTCCTGGACGAACAGGCGAGCGTTCGCCGGGAGGTCCCGTCACCGAACGCCGATTCGAGCGCGGGCCCGGGCCGGATTGCGGGTTTTTTCAGTCCCACGCGCCTCCTCGCGCGTCTGCGGCCGAGCGTGGTCTCTCGACAGGAGACACCGGGTCTTCTTTTTCACGTGGACGGCTTCGAGGACGGTCCCGGGGGCGTCTCCGTTTTCGGATGGGCTTTTTTGCCCGACGACCCGGGCGGCACGCTTCAAGTTGTGCTCGAATCGGAAAAGAACAGCTACGTCGTGGACTGTCAGAAGCTCAAGAGACCGGACGTGAACGTTGCTTTTCCGAAAAGCCCGCCGGAAGCGGGATTCCAGGTTTTCATCGACAAGCGACCTCTGGCCTCCGGGGTTTACCGTGTCGGCCTTCTTCTCCGGAACGAGAGCTGCGGGCAAGTCTTTCGCCGCATCGACCACACCGTTCGAGTTTCTCCGAGCTGACCTTTTTCGCAGCGAATATGGACGTTTACTTGAAGTATCCGTTCGTGTCGATGATGAAGTTCGTGCTTCCGGAGGCCTGGTCATCCTCCACGCTGACATCTCCGCCGGCGCCGAGAAACGCCATCGCGTTGTTGGCGAGAGTTCGCCCGGAAGCGAAGCTGATCGCGGTTGAAACGGAGGGGTCCACTCCCGCCGGGTTCAACTTGAGGCTCCCGTCCGATGATGGAAGAACGACGGTGATGTTGACCGAGACCGCGATGGCGTCAACCGGAATCCCGCACTGGCCCGCGAGCACGAACGTCCGGGTTCCGCCCGCCGACAGGCTCGGGCCGCCGTAAGGGCCGGCGGGGTTGCGCGTGTCGAGGATTCGGCACGGCGTGAGGGTGTAGAACTTCGTCGCCGTCGGGGGGGGCGGCGGTGAAACGGAGCCAACCGTGACGTTGGCCGATCCCACCGCTGACGAGCAGCCGTTCGAGTCGGTTTCGACGACCTGAAGAGTGAGCGTCCCGTCGGCGCCGGCGGTGAACGTGATCTGGCTCGTTCCGGTCCCGCCGGTGATCGAGCCGTTCGTGATCGACCAGGCGTACGCGCTCCCGGCGTGATTCGCAACCGAGGCGGCGAGCCCCGTGTCGCCGGGATTGGCGGTGGAAGGGGCGGTGATCGCCGGCGTCGCGGGTTTCGTGTTGACGGTAACCTTCGCCGTCGGGGCGTTCGTGGAGCTGCAGCCATTGGAGCCGGTGACCGTCAGCGTGTACGTCGTCGTGGAGGAAGGGGAAGCCGATGGAGAACAGCTCGTGGCGCTCGAGAGACCGGTCGAGGGTGACCAGGAGCAGGAGACACCTCCCGAGCCTGAGAGCGCCGTCGAGCTTCCCGCGCAGATCGTGGCCGATCCGGAGGCGGACGCGGTGGGCCGGGTGTTGACCGTGACGGTGACCGTCGGAGCATTTGTGGAAGTGCAACCAACGGAGCTCGTGACCGTCAGCGTATACGTCGTCGTGGAGGAAGGGGAAGCCGATGGAGAACAGCTCGTGGCGCTCGAGAGACCGGTCGAAGGTGACCAGGAGCAGGAGACACCTCCCGAGCCGGAAAGAGCCGTCGAGCTTCCCGCGCAGATCGTGGCCGATCCGGACGCGACGGCGGTCGGAAGTGCGTTCACCGTTACCGAGGCGGCGTTCGAAGTTCCGGAGCAACCGTTCGAGTTCGTCACGGTCACGCTGTGGCTGCCCGACGAAGAAACGCCGATCGTTCGTGTCGTCGCGCCTCCCGGCGACCAGAGATAAGAGCTGTATCCGGCGCCCGCGTCGAGCGTGACACTCCCGCCCTGGCAGAACGTGGTCGGCCCGCTTGCCGAGATCGTGGGCGTCGGCTTGGGGTTGACGGTGATCGTCACGGTTGGATCGTTCGTCGAAGAGCAGCCGCTGGCGTCGGTGACGCTCAGCGTGTAGATCGTCGTTGAGGCTGGAGAGGCGGTTGGGGTGCAGCTTGTGGGACTCGAAAGACCGGTCGCCGGCGACCAGGCGCAGGAGGCGCCCCCCGAGCCAGAGAGGGGCGTCGAATTTCCCGAGCAGATCGTGGACGATCCGGACGCGACCGCGGCCGGAAACGTCGTGCAGTTGCCGCACGAAGGGAACTTGAACGACCCGATCCGCGTTTGCCAGTTGAACGCGCCCGTCGAAGCAAGGTACTCGTCGGTGTACCAGAACGTGCAATCGTCCACCGGGTCCACGGAAAGGCTGCTGTAGTCGCCCCACCGGGTCAGCGACCGGCTCTTTCCGCCGGACGTGTAAGTCGTCTGCGAACCGCTCCCCGCCTGGATGGACGCTTCTCCCTGAGGCAGGGTCTCGAGCGGATCTCCCACGAGCCGACCGGTGTAGCTGATGGAGGGAAACATGCTGCCCGACGAGATGCTGTAGCCGAGGCCGATGTCTCCGGACCCATCCATCGCGATCGAGCCCATCCACCGTGACTTTCCATCGGCCGGAGCGTACGTGCCCTGCTGGAAGACCGATGGGGAATTGCCGGGGGAGCGGATCTCGTACCACCTCACGCCGCTGACGCCCACCCCCGAGCCCGAGGGCAACACGCTCTGATTCGCGACAAGGACTTCGTGGTCGCCGAAGTTCCGGTAGCCCAGGCGTAACATCAGGCGATCCGACAGCGAATCCAGCTGGACGGCCGTGTTCTTCTGAGGGATGCAGGTGCCCGTGGTGTTGCAGGCGGGAGTGAACGCGGCGGTGGTGATGCTCGTCGGCCCGGTCAGCGAGGAGAGCGCGGAGTTTCCCCAGTCGACGTGGACCTTCCAGAGATCCAGCGAATTCGTCCCGTAGGTCAGAACGTAATCGGGCGAGCCGGCCGGGGGATCGGTCGGTCCGTCGAGGTCCGACGGCAGGGAACCTCCCATGGCCATCGACGGCCCGAAGCACTGCTGCGTCGCGGGGCCGCCGGAGAGCATCGTCGAGCGGTCATAAGCGCAGACTTCGCCGCCCGCGTAGTTGTTACCGTTGAACATGTTGTAAGTGATGTAGTACCCGTCGGGCCAGACGGCGAGCTTGGGGTAGTCGGGGAAGTTCGAGAACGTGTAGGCGTATCGCGAATACGAGCCCGTCGGGTCTCCCGTCGTCGAGACGGCCAGGCACTCCTTGTACGGGGTCGTCGAGACCGAAAACTGAGTGATGACCCAGCGATCGGCCCGCTTGTCGTACTTGACGCTGCCGTCGCCGTCGTCGTTGGTCTGGCAGCCGCCCCCGAAACCGCTCCAGAGCGTCTGGGTCGGAACGGGCCCGTAGATCACGTTTCCGCTGCGGTCGAACACCGCAATCCCCGTGTTGACGATCTGCACGTAATGGTTCGGGCCGATGTCGCCGTCGATGTCGGGGGGAGCGGAGTCGACGGAGAAAGTTCCCTGCGGCCCGCTGAACCCGTTTCCCATCCCTTCGAAATTCTGGCTCGTCGACGGGATCGCGAGGGGCCCGTTCCAGGTTTGAGTGACCGGATCGTTGGGCCCCGGCGCCAGCCTCGGGGGGAGATGGCCCGGTTCGCGTTTTTCATGGGGCGGCCCGGGGATGTGGCGCGCCGGCGGAATCGACCGCAGCGGAGGGGAGACGTCGTGCAGGACCGGGGCCTGCCGCACGGGTCGAAGCACCGGAGCATCGGCGGACTGGGCAGAGGCCGTCCGCGCGATCATCGGGAGAACCACGAGCGCCGAACCAATGGAAATCCGAACAAAAAATGAGCGCAACATCAAATGAACCCGACATCATGATAACACCGCGAACCTTCGGCCTCCCGGAGACTGGACGCTACAATGTGATCCCAATGCGATCCCGGTGCGATCCATAGTGCGATCCATAGTGCGATCCATAGTGCGATCCGAAATGCGGTCCGACGTGGCGGCGGAAACGGATCCTCGGAGACGGAGCGAGGCGATCTCGCTGGCGGCCGTCGTCGCGGCATTCACGATGATCGTCTGGGGGCTCTTCGCCCTCGACCGCGGCCTGTTTCAGGACGATGCCCAGATCCTCGCCGACGTGTGGTCCCGAGATGGGCTCTGGCGGCGGCTGACGACTCCCGTCGTGGCGCCGACCCGGATTCTGGCGGGGGCGCCGGCGGCCCTCGCGCTGCTCTTTCCGAATCCGGCGCTTGCGCTGCAAGTCCTCTACGGGATCCTCTGGGCGCTCGCCGGCGTTCTGCTGTACTTCATCGCGCGGAGGCTGTTTCCGGATTCGCGACGGGTCGCGTTTTTCGCGTGCGCTCTGACCCTGTCGGCGACGAGCGACTACCTGACGGACAGCCCCGTCGCGATTCACTACTGCCTTTCGTCGGTCTTTTTCCTGATCGCCCTTCTGGCCTTTCTGAATTCCTGGAAAAGCGGCCGGTGGGGCTGGGGCGTCGTCTTCGTCCTCGCGGTGTCGGCCAGCCTCTGGACGACGGACAGCGCGCTGCCCGGAATCCTTCTCGTTCCCGTTCTTCTCTGGGCGGCCACGAACGGGCGCCTCTCGCGCCGCCTCTTTGCCCACGCCGTCGCCTGGTACGCGCCGGTCATTCCTTACCTCGTCGTCCTCATTCGTTTTCTGCGAGATCCGCAGAGCTATGCGGCGAGGGCGGTCACCTGGCTTGCGCCCGCGGAGTGGATTCGGAAGTCATGGACGCTCTTTCTCTACAACTTTCAACCCTGGCGATGGGCCGCAGGGCGTGAGAACTGGTTCGCGGCGCCGCCCCCGGTCCTGAGTCCCCGCTTCGCGCCGTTCCTCGCGTTGTTCGGCCTCGCGATCTTTCTTTGGGCCCTTCCGGCGGACCCGGCCGGCGAGAGCCGGGTCGGGCCGCCTGCGGAGCCGCCTGTCGGGCCGTCCTCGATCGGCGGGCGGCGGAGAGCGGCCGGAATCGCGGCCGTTTCGCTTTTCGCGGCGTTTCTGTCGAATGCGGCCTTCGCCCCGGTTCAGGTTTCCGAAGTTTTCTATCGAACGCATGTCTGCTCGCGTCTTTGGTCGTCTCTCGCGCTCGCCGTCCTGGCCGGGGTTCTTCTCTCCCGCCCGTCGCGGCTTTCTTTCCCGAGCCTCGCCCTTCTCGTGCTGTTCGTGGGGCTCGGGCTCGAAGGCGGCGTCGAGCGCCAGGGCTACTACCTTTCATACTGGAAGCGGCACCGCGTCGAGTTGCGCTCGATCCTCGCTGCCGCCCCGAATCTCCAGCCGGAAGCGCGCGTCGTCCTGTACGTCGATTCGAGCCCGCCTTTGTTCCGGGCCACCGCCGTCGGCTACCTGGCATCGAGCTGGCTTAAATTGTTCTACGAAAGGCAAGACATGGGCGACCGCGTGTTCGTTTGGTCCCTGGCCGACGGAGCGGCGTGCGAGGCGCGCTCCGACCGTCTCGTGTGCTATTCGAATTCGCTGCAGCGCTCGGAAATCGAGTACGCCAACGCCCTGCTTTTTCGATACGACCCGGGAAGGAATCGCTACGACCTGGTCCCGTCTCTTTTCGGGGTGCTTCCCGACGGGAGCTCTCGAGCGCTGAGCGCTTACGATCCGGGCCGGCTCATCCGGTTCGGGCGGCCATCGCCGCTTGCGCGCGAGCTTCTGGCTCCGCCACGATTCCTCGCGTCCCGCCTGCCGGCGTTTTTCCACGCGCGGCGCCGCGTTGCACCCGTTCCGGCGTCCCCCCTCGGTCTTCCCTTGGGCCCGGCGCAGGGAAGGATCGAGAGTGTCGAAGCGCTCGGGGACAGCGCGGGTCGCTCGCCGATCCCGCGAAACGCCATCGTCCGGGTGTCCGGTTCCGTTTCGATCGCCGGAGATCGCCCGCCCCTGCGCGCCGTGATCCTCTCCGACGAACGTGGAATTGCCGAGACCTCCGCGTTCGTCCGGCCGCCGGCCGCCGCGGGCTCTGCGCCCGAAGCAGCCGGGCCTGAGCTTTGGCGGTGGGAAGCGCGGTTTCGCGCGGATGCTCTGGGTCCGGGGCCCCACCGGATCGAGGTTCTGATCGTCGACTCCCGGTCGGCCGCGGCCCGGCGTCTTCCGGAAGGAATGCCGATTCGCTTGGCGGATTGAGCGAAGAGCTGCCCGGCGGCCTCGCTGCGGTCAGGACCTTCGGCCGCCCCGCACGTTCTGGATGTCCGCATCCACCATCATTTCCACGAGCTCGCGGAACGTGACCGTCGGCGTCCAGCCGAGCTCCTCGCGCGCCCGGCGCGGGTTGGAAATCAGGAGGTCGACCTCGGCGGGCCGGACGAACTTGGGATCGGCGACGACGTACTTGGTCCAGTCGAGGCCGGCCCGCCCGAACGCGATTTCCACGAATTCGCGCACGGTGTGCGTCTCGCCCGTGCCGATGACGTAGTCGCGCGCTTCGCTCTGCTGGAGCATCAGGTGCATCGCCTGAACGTAGTCTCCCGTGAAGCCCCAGTCGCGCTTCGCTTCGAGGTTGCCCAGGTGCAGCTCGCTCTGGAGGCCGGCGGCGATCCGCGCGACCGCGAGCGTGATCTTACGGGTGACGAACTCCTCCCCGCGACGCGGCGATTCGTGGTTGAAGAGAATTCCGGAAACGGTGAACATGCCGTAGGACTCGCGGTAGTTGACGGTGATCCAGTGCCCGTAGAGCTTCGCCACGCCGTACGGGCTGCGGGGATGGAATTTCGTTTCCTCGTCCTGCGGAACCGCGTGGACCTTTCCGAACATCTCCGACGTCGAGGCCTGGTAGAAACGAATCTTCGGATCGATCGTCCGGATCGCCTCGAGAACGCGCGTGACGCCGAGCGCGGTGAATTCGCCGGTCAGGACCGGCTGCGACCACGACGCGGGAACGAACGACTGGGCCGCGAGGTTGTACACCTCCGCGGGCCGGGCTTCCGCGATGGCGTTCGTCAGGGAATTCTGGTCGAGGAGATCGGCGTTCAGGATTTCGATCCGATCCTGAATGTCCTGGATCCTCCAGAAGTTCGTCGTCGAGCTGCGCCGCACGATCCCATAGACCTTGTAACCGAGGCCCAGGAGATACTCGGCGAGGTACGAGCCGTCCTGGCCCGTGATTCCGGTGATGACGGCCGATTTCAAACTTCCTCCTTCGAAACCGGAGCAGTATACGACACGGGTCCGCGAACGCCGGCGCGGAAAGCGTCCGCAAATTGCGCGGATCTCGCGCCCGGTGCTATATTGAATCGCATTCGTCAGCGAGAAGATCGACAGACATGAAAGACCGGGAGATCCGGCGCGATCGGCCGTTGCCGGAAGAAGCCGAACCGACCGTGCCCGTCCTTCGGCCGCGGCTGCCCGGCGTCGAGCGGCTGACGCCTTATCTTCGGCGAATCGACGCGAGCCGGATCTATTCGAATTACGGTCCCCTCGCTCGGGAGCTGGAGGGCCGCCTTTCCCGCCACCTCGGTCTGCCGGCCGGCGGGGTGGTCGGGGCGTCGTCCGGCACGGTCGCTCTGGTCGGGGCGATTCTCGCGATGGCGGGCCGCCCGACGGACAAACGACCGCTGGCGCTCTTTCCCGCCTTCACGTTCGTCGCGACCGCGGTCGCGGTCGAGCTGTGCGGCTATCGCGGCTATCTCGCGGACGTCGATTCGCGGACATGGATGCTCGACCCCGAACGGCTGCAATCTCATCCGGAGCTTTCTCGAATTGGAGTGGTCGTTCCGGTCGCGCCGTTCGGCCGCCCGGTTCCGCAGGAGCCGTGGCTTCGATTCCGGGAGAAGACGGGCATCCCCATCGTGATCGACGGCGCGGCCAGTTTGGAATGCGTGGCGCGCGAGCCCGGTCGGTTCCTCGGCCAGATTCCGGTGGCCATGAGTTTCCACGCCACGAAGAGTTATTCGACCGGCGAGGGGGGCGGCGTCGTCTCGACGAGCTCGGATCAGGCTCAGCGGATCACGCAGGCGCTGAATTTCGGGTTCCACGGAAGCCGCGACTGCGCCCTGGCGAGCACGAACGGAAAGATGAGCGAGTACCACGCGGCCGTGGGGCTCGCGGAGCTCGATGGCTGGACCGAAAAGCAGAGATCTCTGCTGGCGGTGGCCGATGCCTATCGGTCCCGGCTCGAACCGTCGGGGTTGCGCGAGCGGTTCTTTGCCGCCCCCGGCATCAGCTCGAGCTACGCGGTGTTTCGCTGCCGCGACGCGGACGAAAGCGGTCGCGTGCGGGAATCCTTGCGCCGGCACGGTGTCGATTCCCGGCTGTGGTACGGGACTGGCGTCCAGGACCAGACCCACTTCTCCGATCTGCCGCGCGAGGACCTGAGCGTCACGGAAGGGCTCGCGCCGCTTCTGCTCGGATTGCCCGTGGCGCCGGATCTCGACGATCGCGCGCTGGAGCGAATCACGAGGGGTTTGGTCGAAGGAGTGAACGCGTCCTCGTGACGCCTTCCGAACCCGGGAATCAGCCGGCCAATTCCGCTGTCACGCAGAGCTGCCCGGCCCACTGTCCACGGCCCGGGGTCCCCCGGGCGTAGCCCACGAAATGAATCTCGGTAGGAGCGAGCCCGGACGCGCGGCACAACTCGATGACCTCCCTGAGACAGAAGAGATGAGTCACCGTGCCTGTCGGCGCGCCCGAAACCGGCCGGCTGACGAGAAAATCCCCCGCGCCTTTTGGCCGGATCCTGTCGCGGACCCAGTTTCGGATCGCGGGCGTCCAACCGTAATCCGCGGCGTTGTACCGATTATTCACGTCGAAAAATATTCGACCGCCCGGGCGCAGGAGGGATCGCATGTTCCGGAGGGCCGTCAATCGCTCCTCCCGGCTCGGAATGTGTCCCAGAACGTTCCACAGAGCGCTGACGAGATCGACCCGCAGGGAGGAGAGCGCCGCGTCCATTTGGGACGATGCGATGTCGGCCTCGCGCGCATCGATTCCCCGGGCGCGCGCCAGCGCCACCATGCGCGGGCTCACGTCGATGGCATGGGCCCGCATGGGGATCCTCGCCAGGATCTCCTCGAGGCGAGCCCCGTTGCCGCAGCCGACGTCGAGAAGCGACGGCGATCCGAGCCGCGTCGCCACGGCGACCAGAAGGTCGTCCACGGCCGAGACGTACGCCCGGCGGGTTTCGAGCTCCGCGTTGAAATCTCCCGCAATCCGATCGTAGTAGTCGCGGGCGGGGAGCGCTCCGTTCTTCACCACCCGTCAGTCCTTCGACCGGGCAACCCTCAGCCTGACCACGTCGAGCGAGCTCGCAAGGGACTGCGCCCGGCCGGCGCTCGCGTCCTGAAGGAAGAACGTCATCCCTTCGACCGCCCAATCCTTCGTCGCTCCTTCGCCGGATGGGCCCGACCGCGAGAAGACGGCGCCGTCGGGCGATCCCATGCGGACCTCGAGCGCCTCCGCGCGGCGAGAAGTCCAATGCAGCGTGGCCGTCACGCCACCCACGGGATCACATTCGACGATGGGATTGGGCCGCGCCTCGATCGAGCCTGTGCTCCCTTTTTTCACCCTGCGAATCCAGCGCCCGACATTCAAGAACACGAGCGTGTACCACCATTTCAGGCGGTTCGACAACGCCTCCCGCGCCGGATGGCGGTACGGCCACAATGCCTTTTGGAGCGCCGCCCATACCTCGCAACCCTCCCATCCGCTCTCGCGCAGGTACTGTTCCAGCCAGGTCAGGTACTTCATCTCGGCGGGGTTCGCCTTTTGGAAAATCCATTGTTTCGTTTTCACGGCCGCCGCGGATGCCATGCCGGGATGGACCCGGTACCAGCACCAGCACTTGCTCGAGACGTACGTCGGCGACATCGTGAAGATCTTGGCGCAGAGCGCCTCGTCCTCGTAGAGACCGATAAAGCTTCCGGTAAACGCGGCTTCGGAGCCGCCGGCGCGAAGAATGGCCTCACGCCGGACGAGGAAGTCGCTCGGCAGAGGCATGCCACAGTCGCCCCGAATACAGGCGGTCAAGAGCTCCGGCGGCGGAAAGACGGAATCCATCTTTCCCATGGGAAACATGAAAAAGTCGCGGTCTCGATCCTCCGGCCGGCCGGTCCAGCTGTACCACCTCAAGGGGCTGCCGAAAACGATTCCCGCGTCGGGCATCGCGTCCAGAATCTCGACCTGCTCGGCGAGCGCCGCCGGCAGGAGAACGTCGTCCTGGTCGAGAAAATGCACGAATTCACCCCGGGCGTGGCGAACCCCCAGGTTGCGCGTCACGCTCTGGCCGTGGTTCCGGTGGCCGTCGTGTTCGAGATAGCGAACTCTTCCCGGATGGGCGGCTGCATATTCCTTTGCGATCGCGGTGCTTCCATCGGCCGAGCCGTCATCGACCAGCAGCAGCTCCCAGTCCTGGAAAGTCTGCGCAAAGACGCTTTCAAGGGCTTCGCGAAAGAAGCGCTCCCCGTTGAAGAAAATCATGATGACGGACACCCGAGGGCTCCTGTTCATTCGCGCTCCCTGGCCGAAAGACGCGAGGAGAACCTCACCGCGCGAATGGCCGCCTCCTCAGTGCGTCAAGACATTTCCGGATGGGCGACGTCAGGCGCCAGGACGTGCTCTGATGTACGGCGTCCAGGGCGTCCCGGACGGCGGCAAGCTCGGATTCCTTCGCTGCCAGAGCTGCTTGCGCGGCGGCGAGCTCGGCGGTGGCGCCGGCAAGCCGATCGCGCGCGTCCCGCAGGCTTCCGCGAAGCTGCCGCAGGGCAACGGTCGCCGCGGGCAGCCGGCTGGGTGGGACCCATGGCGAGGGCGGAGCGTCTCGCGTGGGTGCTCGCCGAACGACGGCCGCCGGTCCCAGGGCCTCGAGATGCGCGCTGACATCGAGCAGGCGCCGGGACACCGAATTCTCCGGCGGCGGGGGAGGCTCGGACGAAGCTCCCCGCCAGGGCGTGCGAGGCTTCGAGGGGTCCCACGCCAGCCGATACCATTCGGAGCTCTCGGTGTCGAAATCGTGCATGTGCATCGGAAAAGCGAGCTTTTCCGCCACGTGCGGGAAAGAGAGCTGGTCGCGGCGTGAGAACGCCATCACGTGCGAGAACCACGCTTCCATGAACGCGACGACCCGTTTGTCGTTGTGAAATCGCAGAAGGAATCCGGCCGAAATCATCGGGACAGTTCCGTCGTGACCGTCGAGCGCGTAAGCGCGCAATTGTTCCGCGACCACCGCAGGGTCGTCCAGGTCCCAGGCGGCGACGGCTTCGGCCTCTTCGTCGATCCTGCGGCGCTGGTCGTGCCGGACGCAAGCCATCGTGTCGGTGACGCCGAACAGCAGGGACTCGAAAATGTCTTCCGGGCGGCGCCGGAGCAGGATCGAACCGTCGATATAAAGGGACGCATCGTAATCCGACAGCAGAACATGGGGGTGCATCTTGACGTATCGCGAGCTGCGGCCCGGATCGTCCGGCAGGAGCGGCGGAAGATGGCGGATCTGCCATGTTTCCGACGTGATCGCGGGATCGTCCACGAACGCGATGAAGTCGACGTTGCTCTGGGCGCGCACTTCCTGGACGGACAGCGGTTCGTCCGGCCCGTACGAGACGGTATAGACGCAGCAGCGCGTCGTGTTGGGGTCGGTCATCTTTGGTACGGTCATCGGCTGAGCGAGAAGCCGATCATGTCCCAATCCTGTCCATCCCCGAGCTCGGGAACCGCCGACAGCGAGCCTTGCTTCAGACGAGGCAGGAGGCAGGCCGTCATTGCAGTCAGGAAAGCGAAGAGGACGACGAATCGATTCGCGGAGCTCCCGCGAAAAGTGGAGACCGCCTGGACCGCGGGTCGCATTTCCTCATCGGGCGTGGAGCGACCGTTCAACGGCGCGCGCTCGAGAGTTTTGTCCAGAGCTCGAGATGCTCTTTCCCGTACGTTTCCCATGTCCACTTCTCGACCCTGTTCTGGTTCAGTTTTCGGAAGATCTCGTTCAATTCTTCCTGAGTTGTAAACGAATAATCGAGCCCCATCTCCTGGTGAAATCCCTGAGGTGTTCCGATAACTTCGACTCCGGCATTGACGGCGTCCAGCAGCCCCATCGAGCCCTCGTCCATTCCAAAATACAGGGCGTAATCCGCCGTCTCGAGAATCTCTCGGTGCCGTTCGGCTTCGAAGTGGTCGAAATATTCCACCGAGAGCCCTTCGGCGACCAGCGGAGCGACGATGTCGTTCCAGCCCGATCCCATGATCCGAAATGTCCAGTCGTCGCGCTTGAGGGTTTTGACCAGATCCGGGAACATTCGCTCTCTCTTGCACCCGTCGTCGTACACATTCGTCAGGATCGCCACGATCCGGCGCCGGCGGGGCCTGCCGTCGTGAGCGGGGAGAATCGTCGCGAGCTTCTGTTCGGGCAGGCCCCACGCGACGAGCTTCTCGAGCATGTCGCGGGACATGCACACTCCCATGTCGGCGGTGAGGAGGCCGTGGTTCAAGGTATCGAGCTTCAAGCCCTCCCAGATATGGGTGACCATGAGCGTGTTGATGCTGGCGGGCGAATCCTCGTGATGGTAGGGAAGGTAATTGATGTGATGGTTCACATCGGCTCGGGGGGAAGGCTTGGCGCTGACCTGCGAGGCGACGCCGAGCTCCTTCAGCACCGCATCGAGTCGCGTCGCAAAGACGGTCAGAATGCCGTTCAGGAATCCCTGTTCGTAGTTCACGAGGTTGACGGTCAGCGACGGGGAGCGCGTGTCGCTCATCGAAAGAAAGGGAGAACCGGCGAGCTCAATGGTCCGCCCCGTCAACGTCCCGGGAAGGGCCGTCCTGAAGTCGACTTTTTGCGCCGGCCTGCTCGGGCGCCGTGGGCTGCTTGTAGACGTAGGTCGTGTACTCGTACAGCCCGTAGTCGTGTCGGATGACGAAATGGCGGCTCAGGTTGCGCGAGAGGAACGCCGCGAGATCGTCGATCGGCAGGTGGAAGAGGTCGTCCCGCTCCCATTCCACCTGTTTCGACATGAGGTTGAACGCGATCCCGATTCTGGCAATGTCGAAGACCCGGCTGACCAGAGCCTCCATGTAGGCTTTCTTCTCGTCGTGGGGAATGCGGCCCATGTAGGTGAAGATTCCGTTGATCACCACGTAGTCGAAGAGCGGTAGCGGCGGGGAAGCCGGGTCGAGAACGTCGATGTCGTAGTAGGGAACTGCCGGAAATTTCTGCCGGGAGAGGGTGAGAAAACGCTCGGAGAGGTCGAGCCCGGAGTATTGAATGTCGGTGAAGTTGTTGCGGAGAATGTATTCGTAGAGATGCGACAGGCCGCAGCCGAAATCCAACAGCGTTGCCGCGCCCGAACCGGGTCTGACGACGCCGAGCATGGCGCGATACCTCGAGGTTGCGTCGGGAATCCGCCATCCCACGCCTTGCGGGCTGCCGTCCCCGTGCTTGTCGAGGCACTCCTCGGCGGCGCGGATGATCTCGGCGTGAGGTGGAGGCGGCGTCTCAGCCAAACTCGCCCCTGCGGTAGCCGGGAAAATAGTCCGGCGCGACCGTTTCGCCGAGGAGTCTTCGGTACTCTTCGTGATGGAAGATGCGTCCGCAGAGATAGGTCGGCCGCGTGCCCGTCGCCCATCCCCGTTTGAACCAGCCGAGGCCGTCCTCCCGCCCGGCGCTCGCGCCCGCGCCCGCGCCGAGGTTGAGCCAGCGAAGGCCTTTCTGAGCAAACGCTTCGATCGCGGCGTGAGCCAGAGGATACGCGGCAGAGAGCTGATAGCCGTCGGGATCGGAAGCCGTGAGATGCGAATACGCGACATCCCCCACCACGTACCAGAGATTCGACGCGATGCAGCGGCCGTTCAGGAGCGCGCGCACCGCAACACAGCCCGGCGTGGCGAGCTGTCGCTCGAAAGACCGTCGGGAGAAGGCTCGCATGCCCGTGAGACGATGGCGGGTTCGGAGGGCCGAGTAAAGTCGCTCCCACTCATCCAGCCGACTCGACGGGCTGAAATCGACGCTCGTCTCGATCGAGCGAAGCGCTTTTCGTACCTTTGCGCGATGATGGGCTGAGGGGGCCGGCCGCTCGAGGTCGACGACGAAATGCTCCTTGTAGGGGCGCAGGAGGTCGGGAAAGCAGCGCCGGAGATCCTCCGTTTGCCACCGGCCGAAAGGATCGGTGACCGCGGTCAGGGTGACGAGATCGCGAATCTCCCCCAGATCGTTGGCCAACTCCCCCCAGTCCGAGCAGAAGAGGAGGCGATCGCCCCCCATGGCGTCAAATGTGTCGGAGTCGGGGATCGGCCGAACGAGGATCCACGCGCCGCTCCTCGGGAGGAGTCGGGGCTTTCCGAACTCGGCCAGAGAATCGGCGTAACGCGGGTGGAGATAGCCGGATCCCAACGCTGGTTCGGCGGAGGAGGAGTGACTGGCGGGCTCCATCATCGGGATTCGTCGTCGGGATGGTACCGCAGGCGCGGGCTCGGCTGCAACGAGACGGCCCGTGATCCGTCATTCCCTCAACTGAGCGAGGTGCCGCGCGATCGCGGCGCCGGATCCGCCGGGCGGCCGATAGAATTGACGTCGGATCGCTTCTTTCCGTCTGTCCGCGTCCGGATCCAGGCCCTGCTCCACCCGGTCGAGAAAACCGGAAAGCTTCTCTATGCCGTCCGAGCGCTCGACGACGTCGGCGATGGCCTGCCCAACGGGATTCCAGCCTGGGTTTCCTCGCGCCTGTGTGAGAAGCAGCGGCTTTCCCGTGTACCCGAACTCGGCGAGAAACGACATTCCGTCGGTCACCATCGCCCAGGCCTGCTCGAACTGCTCGATGTGGTCCGGATAAAAAGCGGAGCGCTGGGTCGGGGTGACTCCCCCCGCGAGTGTGACGTTGTCGAGCTCGGCGACGCGTTCATGAAATCGCCGCGCGTCTTCGTCGGTCCAGAGCGCTTCGCTCTTGAGCTCGGACCACAGGGAGGGATGCGGCCGGAAGATGAAGCGCATGTGCGGGCGGCGCGAAGCCTCGGCGAGGACGGCTTCGTACGCGGGAATGAAGGTCGAGTAACCGCGAGCGCTCCCGTCCCACCTCGTCGACCACCATGGGCACCAGAGGACGGTCGGAGTTTTCGCGCGCGGCGGCGCGGCGTCCCAGTGGTCGAGGACCGGCGGCCCGGACCTGACGAGGCGCGATTCCGGAACGCCCGCGAGAGAATACTGCTCGGCTTCGTAGTCGTTGTTCACGTAAACGGCGCTGCATTCGCGGAAGAACGAGTCCTCGAACCTCGAGCCGAACGCGTTCGGGCCGATCCGGAAGAAGTAATCGACGTAGTGGACGGGCAGGCCGAGGCGGGAGGGCGCGAGCGACTCGTGACGGATTCCGTCGTAGGGGCTTGCCAGGAAGACGGCCGACGGGCGCAGATCGCGAAGCCGCTGCGCTTCGCGTTCCGGGGGCAGCAGGGGCTCGGGATCAAACCCGTTCGCCAAGAGCCACTCCCAGGAGGCGGCCGCCAGCGGGAGATTGTACGACCCGTCGGAGTTTCGGTGCGGCATGTCGCGCTCGGGAGTCACGACGATCTTCGCGGTCTTCCCGGTTTGGCGAAGCGCCACGACGACCGGCTTGACCATCTCGAAAGTCTCGAGCCACTGAACCACGAACACGACGCAGCGGCTCGAGGTGCGAGAGAATTTCAGCCATTTCCAGTTCGGTGCCACCCTGCGTACCTACCTTCGCGTCAGAATGGCGCCAAAGCGGAATTCGCTCTGCGCGGAGTTCGGAAGCAAGGACGAGAGAATGCGGCAGTCCATCCCATTCTCGGCGGCGCGGTCGCGAAACCAGTCTCGTTCGTAGTGGAGGTGTTCGAGCCCGGAATAGCGGCGCGCGTATTCGTCCGGCGGCAGGGCGGCGCGGCGCAGCTCTTCGGCCTCGCCGCGTCGAGCCAGGTCCGGAACGTCGAGCACGGCAACGGCGCGGCTTGCTTTCGCGATCATGCGCTGGAGCGCCCGCGAGGCGTAGGCGAGGCCTGGAAAATATTGATAGAGGCTGTTCGAAATGACGAAGCCATAGGAAGGGGCGCCCGGCACGTCTTGGGCGTCGAGGACCTCGAAATCTCCGCCGGCAACGGTCCGGCGGGCGACTTCGATCAGCGCCGGAGAGTAATCCGAGCCTGCCAGCCGAACATCAAGAAACTCCTGGATCGCGAAGAGGAATGCCCCGGACCCACACCCGACTTCGTAAACGGAGTCTCCCGCGGCGATCCGGAGTAGCTCCGCCACGGCGCGGGCGTAGGCCCGCCAGTCGGCGACCTCGACGCGCCCCGCCCCGGTGTCGAACCCGTCCAGCTCGATCAGTTCCGACAGGCCGAGGATCAGGCTGGCCGGGACCGTCCGCGCGCTCCAGATCTCGCGCCAGCGTTCACTCACGCGTTTCCTCCCGGGCCGGCGCCGTCGCGCGAAACGATCGCCGGATAAATTTCGCGCTGAGCGCGGGAAAGATGCTTTTCGTCGTCGATCTCCGACCACGCGAGGTCCGAGACGACCCGGCAGCGCACGGGGACCGAGGGGGACGCCGCGACGAGGGCGCCTTCGTAGTCGAGGTGGAGCGTCGAGAGGAACGTGTGATCGGCATGAGAGAGCATGGCCTCGAAGCCGCTCGGCGAGAGCTTCGAGATCCCCACGAGCTCTCCGACGACATTCGGCCCCAGCCGGGACCGGTCCTTCGACAGGGCGACGAGAAGGCCTTCGGGAGACGCCTCGACGTGCACTTCGTCGCCCGCGCCCGTGGGCTCGGAGACGAGGATGGCATCGCTCGACGGTTCCTTCCGAATCTCCCCGAGCGCGCGTTTTTCGTAGACGAGGTCGGATTCCAGGAGAAGGAAGCCGTCGCCGACGCGGCTTCTCGCGAGGGAGAGCGAATACATGCTTCCCGATTCCGCGAAAAGGGGGTTGTGAACGAGCGTGACGAGGCCCGGGTAGCGTCCGGCGAGCTCGCCGTAGAAAGTCGAGAGGAACCCGGTCACGATCACGATGCGCCGCACGCCGCTCTCCGCCAGCCGGACGACGGACTCTTCCACGATCGGCATCGATCCGAGCCGGAGGAAGCCCTTCGGTCTTTCCGTTCCGGCGGCTTTCATCCTGGCGCCGCGGCCGGCCGCGAGAATGACGGCGGTGTCGAGATCGGCCATCAGTCGCGCGATTGTTCGAAGACCGAACCGAGAGCGCGAATCAGGCGGTCGAGGTCTTCATCACCGATCGCACCCATGTTCGCGATCCGGAAAATCGTCTTGCGGAGATCGCCCTGCCCGGCGTAAACGACGAATCCCTTTTCTTTCAGAGCTGCGTGAACGCGGTCGTAGGTGTCGCTCTCCGGAAGCCGGAAAGCCGTAAGGATCGCGGAAGTCTCTCCTTCCGGCAGGAGCGCGAGGACGCCGACCCCCGAGAGAGTCGCGCGAACGGCGCGGGAAATGAAACGATATCGCTCCCGCAGCGCTCTCCAGCCGCCGGTCGCCTCGAGCTCCTGCAGCGCTTCTTGAAGGGCAAAGAAGAGCGGGACGGCCTGGGTGAACGGCGACCAGCCCTCCTTCTGCTCGCGGTCGTAGCTTTCGAGATCCAGATAGAGCGTGGTGGCGTTCCCGTTCCGCCGGCCGAGGCGCTCCCGCTCCGCCAGGACGAACGACACGCCCGGAGCCCCATGCAGGCACTTGCCGCCGGTTGCGGCGACGGCCAGCGGCCGCCAGTCGTCGAAGCGGATCTCCTCGCCGCCGAAGCTGCTGACCGCGTCGATGAGGAGGTCGAGGCCTCGCTCCCGGCAGAGGCGGGCAAGCTCGTCGAGGCCGTTGAGCCGGCCCGTCGTGGTTTCGTGATGCACGACGGCCACGCCGGCGATCGTCGGGTCGTCACCGAGCGCGGCCGCGACGCGGGCGGCGTCGAGGGCTTCCGTCCATTCGTGTCGCACTTCGACGAAGGGCTTCTTCTGCGCTTCGAGCATCTTCACCATGCGCTCGCCGTAGATCCCGTTTGTCGCCACGAGTGTGGGGCGATCGCGCGGCGCGAACGTGGACAACATCGCTTCCACCGCCGCGGTGCCCGAACCGCCCAGAAGGACCGCCGAATGCGTGCGACCGGCCTCCGCATAGACCGTTTCGAGCCTCTTCCGGAGATCGAGCGTCAGCGCCGCGAATTCCTCCTCCCGATGGCACCAGGCCTCGCGCTGGAGCGCGAGGCGCACGCGCGGCGTGAGCGTGAC
>JBOGJO010000144.1:0-1170 GCA_050747885.1 Thermoanaerobaculia bacterium | reverse complement strand
CGTGGGACTGGAGCAGGTCCTCCTTGAGCGCCAGGACGATCGGCCGGAGGAGATTCGCCCCCTCGCGCAGCCAGTCGCAGAGGGTCGAGCGCGAAAACTCGATCCCCTGGCGGAGCCACCTCTCGCTCTGCCGATAGCAGGGGAGGTGGTCGTCGTACTTCTCCACGATCGTAGAGGCGATCAGTCCAGGGCCCGCGAGGCCCCGCTCGATGGGGCTGGTCCCGGGCGGCGCGATCCGGACCGTCCCGCGGCAATCGTCGTCCACGCAGCCGTACTTGGGACGGACGTGGCAGAGGGCGAAGATCCGAGCGGGCTCAACCTCAAGCTGCTCGGAGACCTCGTGGTCGAAGGCGCGCATCCTTTTCCCGCAGCGCCCACAGTTCTTCTCATCTTCCGGGAGGTCGTGGAGGATGATCTGGCGCGGCACTTCGGGCGGGATGACCCGCCGCCCGTGGCCCTTCTTGACATTCGTACTGGGTGGCTTCGGCTTCTCCTCTGCGGGCGCGGGGCCCTCGACAATCGTCCCGTAGAAGTCGAAGATCGTCTGGCCATCCGGGAGGCGCTCGCTCTTGGTGCCGAAGACGTGCCTGCGGAGACGGCCCACTTCCGTCACGAGACGCTCGATCCACTGGGCCTGCTGAACGACGATGTCCTTGAGGGCGGAAGGATCTTCGGGGAGGGATTTGAGCGTGACGGTCGGCGCGGCTCTCATCGCGGCTTTCTCTCCGCCTGTTAAACCAGATTGAGACGCAACGAATTTTTAAAAAGCGACACAGGCGCGAACGATTGGTGAGATAGTTCAGCGCGTGACGCCGGGGCGGACCGGCTCCCACCGACTGCGGCGCCGTGCGCCCCGGAGGTCGATCCCCTCAAGCAGGAGCGCCAGCTCCCCGGCCTCGATCTCGTAGCAGGCGCCCGTGCGCTCGGGAAAGTGAAACGTCCCTTCCTCCAGGCGCCTGTACCAGAGACAGAACCCCCCGCGGTCCCACCACAGGATTTTCAGCCGATCCCCGGCGCGGCTTTTAAACAGAAACAGGTGGCCGCTGAATGGATCGAGGTGGAGGATCTCCTCGACCATGGCGGCGAGCCGGTCGAAAGACCGCCTCATGTCTGTCGACTCCGAGGCGATGAAGATCTTGCAGGACGGCGGCAGCCCGATCACGCCCGGTC
>JBOGJO010000143.1:0-10818 GCA_050747885.1 Thermoanaerobaculia bacterium | reverse complement strand
CGGCAAATGCTGCTCGACCCTCAGCCGCAGTTCGCTTTCCCTCGCAACCCCTCACCTGGCCTTCGGCGACCCTCTTCCCCAAAGGGGAGAGGGGAGTCGAAGGGGAAGGCCTCCCCTCGGTTGGCGGCGGCCGGAATTTAAGGGGTGCGGCGCCGGCTGATCGCTCGTGCGGGAATCGCAACTCGCGGCGTCGCTTTGCCCCCTCTCGCCCGGGTTCCCGGAAACCTCTCTTCCGGTCGAGTTGAAGAACTCCAGCTCAGACAGGGGCCGATTCCCTCCTCGCGACAGCCGCCGCCGCGCCCCTCGAGCGCCCCTCCGCTCCTGGGCCTCGCTTACGGCGGGTGGCGCGGGGCGAGACTCCCTTTTGCCGCTCGCGACGCGGGTGTAGCAAAGTCCTGCGGCCAGCGGCGAGCGGAAAAGAGGAGCGAGCCCCGCAACAGGACCCGCCCGGCGGATTTCGGGGGCCGCCACGGGCTCAGGCCGCGAGATCGGCGAGCGAGCCCCTATTCCTGGGGCGTATTCACGATCGCCCAGAAGACGAGGTCCGTGGGCTTCGGGTCCTTTCCCATCGAACGGATCATCGTCGAGATCTGACCGCGGTGGTAAGAAGCGTGGTTCACGGCGTGGCGGAAAACGGCCCAGTACGGGACCTTCTTCACGGCGCCCTGAAGGTTCGTGTACGCGAGGATCTCCGTCCGCCGCTCGGGCGGCGTCTCCCGAACGAAACGGGTCAAGTCCGCGTCGGCCTTTTCGAGCAGCGCGATCGCCTCGTCAATCGCGGGCACGTCGGCGCCGGTCAGAAGGCGCGAGGGAGACCTGCCGAGGAAGCGCTCGTGCCACGCCTTCGTCGCGGATCCGATGTGAACGAGGGTGTCCCGCACGCTCGGCCAGCCGCCGCCGATCTTGCGCTCGTACTCGTCGGCCGTCAACTGCCGGCAGGACGCGGCCGCGCGCTCGTTGGCCCAGCGGTTGTATGCGTAGAGGTTCTCGAAATCGTCGTTGATGGGACCGTTCAGCACTTCGCGTCCTCCACGACGGTGTTCGTCAGGGTCCCGAGCCCTTCGACCGAGAGCGAGATCCGGTCTCCCGGACGCAGCCACTGGTCATTGGTGACCTTCGAGCCGTTGAGCTCGAGAAAGCATCCCGTCCCCACGGTCCCCGAGCCGATCACGTCGCCCGGGTGAAGCGTCACGCCGTCGGCCGCGCGTTGGATGATCTGCGCGAAAGTCCAGTTCATCTGGTCCGCATTGCCTTCGGAAACGCGCACACCGTTGACCGAGGCCGTCATGGTGGCATCGAGGATCGACCCCGACGGAGAAGGAAGGATGCGCTTCGAGAGCTCGTCCCTGGTCACGAGGTAAGGCCCGAGCGCCGTTGCAAAATCCTTTCCTTTCGCGGGGCCGAGGTTGAGCTTCATCTCTTCCATCTGAAGGACCCTCGCGGAAAAATCGTTCATGATCGTGAACCCGAAAATCGATTCGTCGGCCTCTTCGACCGTGGGATTGCGCACCTCGCGGCCGATGACCGCCGCAATCTCCAACTCGAAGTCGAGATGCTCGAGCCGGCGCCCGCCCACGCGCAGCTCTCCCGGACCGATCACCGCCTGGTGGTTCGTGAAATAGAAGACGGGGAAGAGGTCGAACTCCGGGATCATCGGGAGGCCACGATTCTTCCTCGCCGTTTCGACGTGGCGGCGGAACGCGTAGCCGTCGCGCACGGACGGCGGATGCGGGAGCGGCGACCGAAGAACGACGTGCTCTTCGACGAGGATGGCCCCGGACGGAATCGTCCCATCCCCCTTCAGGACCTCCTTCGCGATGGGGACGAGCGCGTCGGAACGGCGGATGAGCTCCTCCATCGGGACGTTGAGCTCCGGGACGAGCGCGGCCAGATCGACGACGCCGCGGGTCGTCGCGGCGCCAATCCTCTCCCTTCCGCCGTGCAGAAACGTGACGAGTTTCATATCGCGGAGTTTATGCGAAGTCGAAACGAGAGCTGAGGATTACAGCACGAACGGAATGGGAACCATGTACCAGGTCTTGACCGCGACGCCGTCCTTCTGAGCCGGGACGAACGTCCACTGGCGCACGGCCTTTTCCGCCGCCTGGGGAAGTCCCACGCTTCGCCCCGGATCCCGGACGATCCGGACGTCCTCGACCCTCCCGGTTTCGGTGACGAGCACGCTCAGAACGACCGTGCCGCTGACGTTCATCCTTCGCGCGATCGACGGATACTCCGGTTTGACGACGCTCGCGATCTGCGGGGGCCGGTCGAGCTCGGTCGAAGGGACAAGATCGCCCCGCCGCGTCGCGGGAGGCGCGGGCGCCGCCGCGGGGGTCACCGGCAGCGGCGCCGGCCGCGCCGCGGGAGGCGCCGGAGCGAGAGAGCCCGCCGTGGGAATCCGTCTCGGCGTCGAGAGATCCGGAGAAATCGGCGCCGGCACGGGTTTGAGCGAGGCAACCCGACTTTCGGCCTGGGCTCTGGCCATCTTGACTTTCTCTTCCGTTTCGAGCTTTTTGACCTCGGTGGCCAGCCGCCGGGCCACTTCGTTCTTGAACTCTTCCGGAGACATCCCGGCCGTGGGCGCTGCCGGCGACGGCGGCGATCCCGCTTTGGGCCCGGCCGGAGCCGAGGAAGGCGCGGAGGCCGCAGGTTCCGCGCTCGAGGAAGCCTCCGCGGGGCTCGGCGTCGCGGCCCCGGCCGTCCGCGGGCGAGGCGGCGGCATGAGCGGGCGGTTTCCCTTGATCCTCAGAACGTAGACGCTCAACGCGAGAATCGCGACGGCAAGCAGGCCCCCGGCGATCATGGGAATCCGCGACGGCTTTTGAACGGGCTCTTCCACGGCGGCCACCGAAAGGCCGAATCGCGGCGCAACAACGAGCCGCGGAGGACGCGCCGTCACGGCCGGGCGCGGATAGCGGCTCGCTTCCCATCCGCTCTGTTCCCGGCGGCGAGCCTGCTCGAGGGGAATCTCTTCCTTCAGCAGATTCGTCAAGAAAAACGCGAAGTTGAAAGTGGAGGGGGCGTATTTTCCGGAGAAGAGAAGCTTGCCGAGCTCCCTGCGCAGCGCTCCCGCCGTCTCATACCGGGCCTCCGGCGCTTCAGCAAGGGCGACCTTCAGGACGGCCTCGATGTCGCGCGGAATCCCCTCCCCGCCGCCAAAGAGGGTCCTCTCGCCGACGGCATCCGGCGCCCGGTCGGCGGGAGGCGGGCTGCCGGTCAGCATCGTCACCAGGATCGCCGCCGTCGAGTAGACGTCTCCCGTGCGGGTCGGCTTTCCCGAGGAGCGGACCTCCGGCGCGAGATACGGAAACAGCAGGCTCTGAAGGGCCGGCGCGGAGCGGGAAGCCAGCACTCCTTCCGCCAGCCCGAAGCCGACCAGACGGATCTCCCCCTCGTCGGAGATGTCCACGAAACCGGGCCACACGAGCCCGTGGAGCGTGCGCTCGCCGTCGATCATGGTGTTGTACGCATGGTCCAGGCCGGTGGCGATCTTCTCCGCGATCAGCAGCGAGTGCTCGATGGGAATCGGAAAAGGCCGGTTCCGGGTGATCTCCAGCAAGGCATCCAGCGTGCGCCCGCCGGAGTCCCGGTACGCCAGAAACGCATCCCCCTCGACGGAATCGAGCTCGACGTCGCGCGAGACGGCGGGGTTCTTCAGGAAATCGTGGACCGCCCCGTTCTCTTCGATCGAAATGAGCACAGGTTCGGAATCCAGGCGGGGAGCATCGAAGATTCTCAGACGAAAAAAGGCCGCCGGGTCCTCGATCTTGCGCGCGTGGTACACCTTCCCCAGCGCGTCCGCGCCGATTTTCTCGGCGAGCAGATACGACCCGAAAAGCCGCGGGACGATCTCGTTTTCAGCCATGAAACCTTAATGGGTACAGGGCGAAGCTAACACGCCCCCGGACCGATCGTCAACGCGAGTCGGCCTCCCCCGCAGCCGCCGAATTCGCCCTACTCTTGTCGATCATGAGCAGGTGATCGGCGTAGGTCTTCGAGAAGTAGTGTCCGCCGTCGCCCCGGGCGACGAAGTAGAGATCATCGCTTACCATCGGCTCGAGGGCGGCGCGAAGAGAGGCGACGCCGGGATTGCAGATGGGTCCCGGGGGAAGCCCCGAGTTCAGGTACGTGTTGTAGGGCGAGTCGAATTCCAGATCGCTGCGGTGGAGGCGGCCGGACCACATGCCGGCCTTCTGGAGGGCGTAGATCACCGTCGGATCGCACTGCAGCCGCATCCCCAACCTCAGCCGGTTCAGGTAGACGGCGGCGACATGCGGCCTCTCGGACCGCAGGGAGGTTTCCTTCTCCACCAGAGAGGCGATGGTGACGACGCGCCGAACCGACAACCCCAGGGCCTCGGCTTCCTTCTGCATTTCCGGACTGAAGTGGCGCTCGAAATTTTCCAGCATGCGCGTGACGATCTCCCGCGTGGGCGTCGAACGCGTCGCGACGTACGTGTCCGGGAAAAGGAAGCCTTCCAGGTCGGGCGTGTCCGGAGTGGCCCAGGGAAGCAGCTTCACGGCGTCGCTCGCCGCCCGGCGGAATCCCTGGGCCGAACCGACCCGCTGCTGCAGGAAGAGGGAGAAGCTCTCCTCGTTCGTGAGGCCCTCCGGCACGACGACCGTGTGCCGGACGACTTCCCCCCAGATAATCGTCAGGATCACGCGGTCGAGGGGTTGGGGCCCCGAAAACGCGTACTCGCCGGCCCGAAGGGGCTCGTTTCGATAGAACAGCCGATAGTAAATCTCGGCAAGGGCCGAGTTGCGAACGATCCCGGCGCGCTCGAGCTGGCGAAAAATCGCTCGCGTGGACGTCCCGATGGGGAACTCCACCGTGGCGGAGGGACCCGAAAATCCCCGGAACGGGGCCCGAATCCACGCGTAGCCCGCGAGCGCCGCGAGCGAGGCGAGCAGAAGCATCACGAGAATCGCTTTGCGGATCCGATGTCGGCTCATCGTCCGATCTCGGACAGGAAGTCTTCCAGGATCACGGCGGCCGCGGCGGCGTCGGGGCCTGCGAGTCCCGAATCCCGGCCGCGAGACTCCTGCGTCGTCAGGTGCTCGTTGATCGTGTGAACGGGCAACTCGGCCGCCCGTCCGAGCTTTCTTCCGAACGACCGGACCCGGGCGGCGAGCGAGTTTTCCCGCCCATCGGCATGGTGGGGAATCCCGAGGACGATCTCGCCCACTTCCTCTTCCCGCAGAAACTCCACGATTTCCCGCACCGCCCGCTCGTCGCTGCCGCGGGAAACCGTCCGCCGGGGGGTCGCGATCAGCCCCGTCGCGTCGGAGGTCGCGAGGCCGATCCGCTTCTCGCCGAAGTCCACCGCCAGGTATTTCACGCAAAAAGAATAGCCGAAAACTCGATTAAGATTGGGCCCGCATGGCGACGGAACAAATCGCGCCGGCGGGGGTCGAACGGCCCCCCCGCGAGCAATTGAAGCGCTGGTACCGGCTCCTTCACATGGGGCGGGTCCTCGACGACAAGGCCCCGAACTACCTCAAGCAGGGCCTCGGCTGGAGCTACCATGCCCCCGACGCGGGGCACGACGCAATCCAGCTTGCGCTCGGCCTGACGTTCCGTCCGGGCCGGGACTATCTGTTCCCGTACTACCGCGATCTCACGACCTGCCTGGCGGCGGGAATCAGCGTCGAGGAAATTCTTCTCAACGGAATGTCGAAGGCGACCGACGTCGCGTCGGGCGGCCGGCACATGTCGAATCATTTTGCCAAGCCCGAAATCGGCATCCAGAACGTCTCCTCGGCGGTCTCGAACCACGCTCAACATGCGGCCGGGCTCGCCCGGGCCGTGAAGGATTACGGGCGCGATGCGATCGTGTTCTGCTCCGTCGGCGAATCGTCGACGTCGGAAGGCTACTTCTACGAGGCCGTCAACGGGGCGAGCCGCGAGCTCCTGCCCGTCGTCTTCGTCGTTCAGGACAACGGCTACGGCATTTCGGTCCCGAAATCGGACCAGACCGCCAATGAATTCGCGTCCGACAATTTCCGCGGCTTCAAGAACGTCGCGGTCATCCATTGCGACGGGACCGACGTGTTCGATTCTTTTCGGGCGATGGAGGAAGCCGTCGACTGGGCCCGGCGAGGGCGCGGCTGCGCCCTCGTGCACGCGCGATGCGTCCGCATCGGCCCCCATTCGAACTCCGACCGGCAGGAGCTCTACCGGTCGCCCGAGGAGCTCGCGGCCGCGCGGGCCGCCGATCCGCTTCCGAGATTCCGAAACCGCCTTCTGCGGGACGGCCTCCTGACGGAGACCGAACTCGAGGAAATCGAGGAATCGAACCGGTCGGCCTACGAACGGGCGGCCGAGGCCGCTCGGAAGGCGCCGGATCCCTCTCCCGAATCGATTTTTGAATTCCTCGTGCCCGAGCCGTGGAAATCGACCGCCTGGCAGGACGGAATTCCGGACGGATCGGGAACGGAAATGTCGATGATCCAGGCGTTGAACGGCACGCTGAAAGAAGAGTTTCGCTCGAACCCCGACACGTTCCTCTGGGGGCAGGACGTCGCCAACAAGGACAAGGGCGGCGTCTTCAACGTCACGAAAGGAATGCAGCAGGAGTTCGGCGAGAAGCGCGTCCGAAACGCCCCGATCGCCGAGGACTACATCATGGGCACCGCCGACGGGTTCTCGCGGCTCGACGACAAGATCCGCGTCGTCGTGGAAGGCGCGGAGTTCGCCGACTATTTCTGGCCCGCCGCCGAGCAGATGGTGGAGATGTCGCACGAGTACTGGCGCACGAACGGCAAGTTCTCTCCGAACGTGACGGTGCGCCTCGCCTCCGGCGGCTACATCGGGGGGGGCCTTTACCATTCCCAGAACATCGAAGGCTGGCTCACGACGCTTCCGGGAATTCGAGTGGTCGTCCCCGCCTTCGCGGACGACGCCGCGGGCCTGCTGCGCTCGGCGATGCGGTCGCGCGGTGTGACGCTCTACCTCGAGCCGAAATTCCTCTACAACCTTCCGGCGGCGCGAGCGAAGGTGCCGGCGGATTTCGCCGTTCCGTTCGGCAAGGCGCGCCTGCGGCGCGAAGGGAAGGACCTGACGATCCTGGCTTACGGAACCCCCGTCCATTTCGCCCTCGAGGCCGCGGACGCCCTCGAGAAAGAGGGCAAGAGCGCCGAGGTGATCGACCTGCGCTCGCTCGTGCCCCTCGACCTCGACGCCATCCTGGCCTCGGTCCGCAAGACGAGCCGCGTCCTCGTCGCCCACGAGGACAAGGTCCACGGAGGGTTCGGGGGCGAGGTGGCGTCGCAAATCCAGGAGCACGTGTTCGCGGTCCTCGACGCTCCGATCGGCCGTGTCGGCTCGACGTTCACGCCCGTCGGTTTCAACCGCATCCTCGAGCGCGCGATCCTGCCGAACACGGAAAAGGTCCTCGCCGCCGCGAAGAAGGTGCTGGAGTACTGAAGCCTCATCGGCAAGCTCTCCGAGGCCGAGCGACGGCAAAGGCTTGGGCCGTTCGATCGGCGCTGAGCCGATTTCATCCTCACCCGGGAAACCATCCGTTCAGTCCCGGAATCTCAAGGTCTGCGGAGACCGCCCCCGGGCGAGTCAACCGTGAGATCCCCGGAAAGGACAAGATGAACAGACTCTTGCGGATATCGATCCTCACCGCCCTCGCCGCGGCCCCGATCTCGCCCGTCCGTGCCGCGGAAACCGCCGGGGCGTCCGGCCTGACGCTCGCACCCGCGCTTTCCTTCACCGACGACTCGAGCTCGAACTTTCCGATCCGCGGCCGCAATATCGGCGACGGGGAGATCGCCGCCGGGCAGCCCACGATCGTGTTCTTCGGGACCTCGCACTGCTGGAACACGAACCGCGAGGCCGAGCGCCTCGTGGCGTTCTACGCGAAGCACCAGGACGACGCGCGGTTCCTCGTCGTCGACCTGAACCACCCGACGCGCGCCCAGAAGAAGCTCGTCGACTCGTACTACCACGGCTACATTCCCACGCTCGCGTTCCTCGACGCGAAGGGAACCGTCGTCTATGACCGCGCGGGAGAAACGTCGCGCACGCGGAGCGATATTTCCGGCCTCGAAGAAATTTTCAAGAAAGCTCGGTAAGGCTTCGCTCGCACGAGGGCGCTGAGAGTCCCCTGGAGCAGCCCTTCGGCGTCTCCCTCGAGGAGACGCAGCGCGCCTGTCCGTGGCATCGGTCCGTGCGCGCTCCTCGGGCGGATTTTTTCGCGATGAACGTCCTGATCACCCGTCATCGAAGACCAGCGAAAAAATCTACGCTCCTCTCGGGAGAGCGCCGAAGGCCCGCTCCAAGCCCCCGCGCCCTCGGCTTCGCTCAGGGATTGGGGCCCCATTCCACGAGTGAGGCCCGGGAGCGGCCGGGCTTCCCGCGGCGCGACCGCGGCTGTCGCGAGGAGGGAATCGGCCCCTGTCTGAGCTGCTGTTCTTCAACTCGACCGGACGAGAGAACTCCGAGAACCTCGGAAAGAGGGGCAAACCGATGCCGCGAGTTGCGATTCCCGAGCGAGCGACCTGCCGCCGCTGCGCCGGAGCTCCCGCCGAGATCCGGGCCGAGCGAGTCCCCCTCAGGCCTTCGGGTGGCTCTTCTTGTAGACCTCCATCAGCCGCGCGGCATCGGCATGCGTGTAACGCTGCGTCGTCGAAAGCGAGGCGTGCCCGAGCAGCTCCTGGATGGAGCGCAGATCGGCCCCTGCCGACAGCAGGTGAGTCGCGAACGTGTGGCGCAGCGCGTGGGGCGAGATGCGCGCGGGAAGCCCCGCTTCGCGGAGCCGCCGCTTCAAAACGCGCGCCACGGACCTCGCGGTCAGGCGCTCGCCGACGCGGTTGACGAAGAGCGGCTCGCCGTCCTGCGAGGGATGGTGCGTCGCGCGGAGAGCTCCGCGCGACGGCAGGTACGCTCGAATGGCATTCGCGGCGGGAACCCCGAAAGGCACGATGCGCTCCTTCCCCCCTTTTCCGAGGACCCGCACGAGCCTCCGCGAGAGGTCGAGATCGTCGAGGTCCACGCCGGCGAGCTCCGAGACGCGAAGCCCCGCCGCGTAGAGGAACTCGAAGATCGCCTGGTCGCGCTCCGGGAACGGCGCCGTTTCGCCTCCGGCCGAGAGGAGCCGATCGGTGTCCTGCGCCGTCAGCGCCCGGGGAATCGTCTTCGGCGTCCGGGGGCTCCGAATGCCCGCCGCGGGGTTTTTTGCGCAGACGCCTTCACGGGCGGCCCAGGCGAAGAACGACCGGATCGCCGAGAGGTGGCGCGAAAGCGAGCGGCTCGACAGCTTTGCGCGGTGGAGCGAAGCCACGTGGGACCGTATCGCAAGCGTGTCGACGCGGGACACCGGCGTTGCGGAGGCGGGCTCGTTGGCGAAATCCATCTCCCAGAAGCGGCAGAAGCTCTTCAGGTCCGCCCGGTAGGCCCGCAGCGTCTGAGGAGAGAAATTCCTCTGGAGCGAAAGGTGCTTCAGAAATTCATCGACCGCGGAAGAAAGGGACGGGCGCATCGGCTCTGGCCTGCCCGCATTGAAACACAGTTTCCGTTCGTGTACGATTCGAAGGTCCTCACAAACGCGTCGGCATTTCTTCGTCCGCCTTCCAAAGGAGATGAAGATGAAATGCCTCGTGTTCCTCGTTTCAACTCTGCTCGGCTTCCTTCCGATCTGCGCCGCGGAAAAAGCCCTCGACCTGACGTTTCAAATTACGCCGGAAATCGGAAGTTCCTTTGACACGGCGACCATCTGCCGCGTTTCGGTGACAAATTACTCCGGAGACCCGCTCGACGGCCGGCGCGTCGGGTTCGAGGCCTCGGCTCTCGAGAACGGCGTCGTCGTCGAGCGGGAGCGCGGCCGTTTCCGGGGAATGATCGGAAACGGCGAGACTGCGGAGACGCTGATCGGCTTCAACGGAGTCTTCCGCTCGTTCGAGATCGCCGCGGCGCCGGTCTCCTCGCGATCCCGGTCGGGAGGGGCGGGCCGGGGCGCAAAGGGATCGTCGAAAACGGCGTCCTCGAAAGCGTCCGGAAAGCGCCGGCCGAGAAAAACGAATTAGAATCCCCCCCGAGGAGGCCCCATGAAGTCACTCCATCGTTTTACGATTCTGGCAGGCTCGACCGTCCTGCTGGCCACGCTGCTCGCCTGCGCATCCTCGAAAACGGGAGGCTCCGCCGCCGCGCCGCCGGCCGCCGCGGGTCCGCACGTGACGGCCATGATCGAAGGCCGAAGCGGAAGCGCGCTCACCGGCACGGCGACGTTCACGCAGGCCTCGGGCGCCGTCCACATCGTCGTCGACGTCAACAACGCGCCCGAGGGCGTTCACGCGGTCCATCTCCATGAAAAAGGCGATTGTTCGGCCCCGGATGCGACCTCGGCCGGAGGGCATTTCAACCCGACGCACATGCCCCACGGCTCGCCCGACGCGCCGAATCACCACGCGGGAGATTTCGGCAACATGACCGTCGGAGCCGACGGGCACGGGCACCTCGAGCTCGACTCGACGATTCTGACCGTCGAGCCCGGAGAGATGTCGGTCGCCGGCCACGCCGTCGTGATCCATGCGAAGGCCGACGACATGACGACCCAGCCCACCGGGAACGCGGGCGGAAGAATCGGGTGCGGCGTCGTGAAATAAGGCCTCCCTCTGCTCAGGCGAGCGGGTCCTGTCACGGGACTCCCACTCTCGAGCGAAGCCAACGAGCGGCTCGGGGCCAACGCGTCTGCGCAGGCTGGTCTCCGAGATCCCGAGGGAAAGCAAACTGCGGCCGATGGTCGAGGAGACTTTGCCGAGCAGGCGCTGGGGCTAGCCGCGAGTTCGGCGAGCGAGTCCCGCGACA
>JBOGJO010000142.1:0-7639 GCA_050747885.1 Thermoanaerobaculia bacterium | reverse complement strand
TCGAAGTCCGGGCCGAGCGCGTCGACGGTGGCGGGCGAAAGCTCTTCAGCGATCAGTACTACGGGCTTGCTCACGTGGTCTCCAGTCCTGACGGAACAACGGCCGAGTCCCGACGGCCGTAGACGGTGGAGGGGGTCATCCCCGCGGGCGCAGGGCAGACGTTCCAGGATTGGGAAATCGTTGCGGTGGACGACGCGTCTCCGGATGGAACGCACGCGAAGCTTCTCGCGTGGGCGTCGCGCGAGCCGCGCGTTCGCGTCGACAGGAACCCGTCCAACAGGGGAGTCACGGGAAACTGGAACGAGTGCCTTCGGCGTGCCCGCGGCGAATTCGTCGTGAAGCTGGACGCGGACGACGTCTATCGTCCGCGGACACTGGAGGAGTTGATCGCGCCGATGGCGGACCGCGGCGTGGTCGGCTCGGGCGTGAGGGCTCTCGTTTGCTCCGAGGACCTGCAGCCGATCGGGTCATATCCCTCGGATGCGGCGATGTCCGACGCCGGGATCGACCCGTACGCCGACTCGGTTCGGAATTGCGCCGAGTGGCTCCGGATCGCCGCCTGGGGACATCAGTTGTGGAATGGCGACGCGATCCTCGTTCGGCGCGCGGTGATGGACCAAATTGGCGGTCTGGACGAGCGGTTCGGGTGCGCGTCCGACACGGCGCTGGTGGTTTCCGTGCTCTCGCAGCCGGGGCTTTTTTCCCATCGCGCGTATGTCGGCGTCTATTACCGCACGGTCGGCAGCTCGATCAGTCACGATTCGCGCCGCGACGGTTCGCTTGCCCTGGAAGGCACCGTGCTCCAGTTGATGACCCTGGCTCGTCTGCGGCAGCGCGAGCGGCTGCCGAGGGCCCTTCGAATGCACCACGTCCAGTTCTGGCGGAGGTGGAGACGTGTCGCGGCGAATCCGTCGCCGCACGGCGAGATTCCGGCGGGCGTCGTCGAAGGACTTAGGAGGGTGATGAAAGGCGTAGCACCTCCGCCGCTGAGCGACCGTGCGTCCGAGCGCTTGCGAAATCTCTTGTCGAGGCTCCCGGTCTAGGCGATGAAAGTGTCCGGAAGAATGATGTTTGCCGTCTTCGCGGGGTTCTTTCTCGCCGTTGGTGCGCTGACTTCCACCTGGATTTCGCTCGCCCAGTTCGACGATCCGTTCTGTTTCGGGCGGCACTACCTCTGGGGCGCGCTGGACCCGGGAGCTCTGTCGTTCAGCGACGCCGTCGAGTTTTTCTCGCGCTCCCGGATCGAGCATTACGCTCACCCGGGAGTGACGATGGATCTCGTGGCCGGATCCTTGATCCGAGGCGGGTATTGCGTGAGCCGTGTGTTCGGGGGAGTCGGAGGGTACGAGAAACACGTCGTGGAGCATCGGTTCTTCTACTTCGGGCTCGTCAGTTTCCTCTCGACGGTGCTCTTTCTTGCTTGCTGCCGGCCGCTCTTTCGAATCTGCCGGCTCGTGGTCCCCGAGCCCGTGGCCTGCGTCGTTTGCGCGGTCTTTCTCGGATCTCCGTTCGTCCTGCTGTTCATCAACCGGTTTTCGCCCGAGGCGTACATGCTTTTCTTCGGTTTGTGGTGCGCCGCCCTGTCGCTCGAGGCGATGGCATCCGGGGCCGCAAGCTCGACGTGGATGCTGGCGGGGGCAGCGGCCGGGCTCTCTTTGCTTTCCAAACCTTTCATGGCGCCCGTGGCGGTTCTCGCCGTCGCCGTCATTCTGTTTTTCGAGCCGGCGTCCGGCGCGCGAAGACGGTTCGCGCATCTTGGTGCTTTTCTCCTCGGGCTCGCGGTGCCGCTGGCCGCGCTCGGGTGGAAGATTCCCCTTCGGCCGATGTGCGACTACTGGGTCGGGCAGGTGGTTCGAAACCGCGGAATCGGATCCTTTTTCGAGTTCTTCTCGCTGCCGCATCAGGCGCCGCTCGTGCCGGCGGAAGCCGCATTCGGAGTCATGGCTCTCCTGGGAATCGGTTTTGCGTTCTCTTCGAGGGCTTCGATCGGGCCCCGGCGGACGGTCGGCCTGTTGGCCGGTCTCCTCGGAGGGCTCGCCGCGATGGTCGCGCGCCGGCCGGACTGGCATTATTTGTTCGGATGCTGGTGGCTCCTGGCGCTCTTTGCGGTCATCGGAATCGACGCCCTCATGAAATTCCGCGGTCGCGCTGATCCGGTCGTCCTCGGTGCGCTCGCGATGCTGACCCTGAACGCGTGGAGTTATTTTCCCGGCATCGCAGCGACGCACAATCAATACCGGATTCGATTTCACGAGCGACTCGCCGTCGCGCGGTCGAGGCCGTTGACCCTTCCCGCGCCCTGGGAGAAGCGCGTCGGCGATTCTGACCTGTCAGAAGTGTGGCCCGTGCACAGTGTTCGACTCGAAGCCGCGCTCGAGCAAATGCGGCGTGAGGCCCGCGGAAAATGAGGACCACGCCGGGCGTCCGATTCGAGATCATCCTCATGGCGCTCGTCGCGATGAGCGCGGCCGCGCTGTCCTTCCACTTCTTCGTCGGGCCGCTGCGTCCGTGGCCGGATCAGGGCTGGCAACTCCAGGCGGCCATTCGTCATTCCGAGGGACTGGGTCTCACGAGCCAGGGAAGCGTGCCCGACAAGAACCTGGAGCAGCCGACTTACCGGCGCCTCAGCTATTTTCCGCCGCTCTTTTCCCTGGTCGTCTCCTGGCTCCTCACGCTCGGGCTTTCCGCGGGGAGGGCCGTTAAGGTCGTCAACCTCGCGGCTCTCCTCTTCGGTTCCGCCGCATGGATACGGCTGGCGGCCGATCGCCTGCAGCGAAGATCTTCCGTCGCGCTCTTCGCAGTCCTCCTCGTGGCGGTGGACGGCGCGCTCGTTCCGAAAGGGGGAACCACCGATTACGTGATGTGGGCCCTTCTTCCTTTGTGGGCGATTTGCCTGCTGCGAATCGACGGGCGGCGGGCCTTTGCGACGCAAGCGGCGCTGTCGGCCGGCGCCGGAGCCGTTCTCGCGGTCGTCGCGGGATTTCGCTGGGCGGGCCTTTTCCTCGTGCCCGCCGGCTGCTTGTTTCTGCTGGCCGGGAACCGCGCCGGGCGGGCAAAGCAGCGTCTCGCGCTCGCATTTCTTCACGGCCTGCCACCCACCGCGGCATTTTTCGCGATGAGCCTCGCGAACCGGCACTCGAGCGGCGAAGCCTCATATCTCGACTCTCTCAAATCCCATTGGAGCTGGGGCAAGCTCGCCACGCTTTTCCCGTTGCGGTCCGTGACGACGATCCCCCTCGGCTGGGACTCGCTGCTCCTTCGGCTGGCGCGCGGGCTCGATCCTTCGGGTGGGAGGCCCGTTCTCGCGCTTCTCCTTTGCGGGATTCCGGCGGCCGGAGTGCTTCTGATTGTCGTCGCTTCCCTTCGCCGGAAGCCGGTCGGCGAAGCAACGGCTCGCGCGGCGTCCGGCGACGCGGCATTCGGGAAACTCGCGGGCCTCGTGGTCGTGTGCTACGTGTCGTGCCTGGCGATCTTTGCCGTTCGATACTCGTGGCCCGGGCTCCTCTGGAGCTACCTGGAAGAGCCGCGATATTTCCGGCCCCTGCTGCCGCTCGCGGCGCTCGCCGGGATCGGGGCGTTCGAGCTCTCGTCGCGAAAATGGCGGAGGGTCGCGCTGGCGGCATCGTGGGCGGGGGCGCTGTACCTGATTCAGGCGGACTCGCGATGGGAAAGAACTTTCCTCACGCAGCGCGACGAATCGTGGGAGCTGGTGAAATTCGTGGACGGTCTCGCGGCGCGGCCCGGGCCGAACGTGGTCTTCGACACGGACGTGAGCGATTACATCATCCGGCCGCATCCGAACGTGGTTGCGTTCCTCAATCCCGCCCCGGAGACCGTCGGCGCTCTCCGCGCTTCCCGACGGGTGGACGTGTGGCTCGTTCGAAGGACGAGGGAGAGAAGCTCCCTGGAGCCGGATCCCGACTACGATGCGAAGCGATTCGATGCGCTGAGGGCGCGGTTCTCGGCGACTCTCGCGTGGCAATCCAGCGGGGGATCTTTCGAGGTCTACCGGGGGGCCTCACCCCCGAGCCCCCCTCTCCATGTGATGGAGAGGGGGGGCGGGAAAGCCTGACCTTGGACAGGGGTGATCTTGCGCGTGAAATGCGACGGCGACCAACCGTTACTGAGGATTTGCTCTGGCAACAGCTTCGTGATTCACGGCTATCCTGTTTGAAATTTCGAAGGCAACACCGCGTGGGACGATTCATCGCCGACTTCTACTGTGCGAGTCGGTGTCTCGTGGTGGAAGTCGACGGGGGTGTCCACGAACGCCGAAAGGAACAGGATCGGGCGCGGGACGAGTATTTGGCGGAGCGAGGTTTGAGGGTTGTTCGGGTTTCGGCCGAGCGTGTCCTGTCGGACATGCGGAGCGTTCTTCACGAGATTTGGAAGGCGGCGGAGTCCCAGCTTCCCCTCTCCACGTCAGTGGAGAGGGGGGCTCGGGGGTGAGGCATGTGCGGGATTAGCGGCGTCGTTCGGTTCGACGGGGCCCCAATCAATCGGGATGAGCTCGCCCGTCTCACGCGCGCGCTCGCGCACCGCGGTCCGGACGGCGAGGGCCTCTTTTTCTCCGCTGATTCAAAATTCACAATTCATGATTCAAAATCCGCAGGCGGCGGCGCCGTCTGCGGTCTCGGCCACCGAAGGCTCGCGATTCTCGATCCCTCTCCCGCTGGCGCGCAGCCGATGACGACGCCGGATGGGCGATACACGCTCGTCCACAACGGGGAGATTTACAACTTCAAGGAGCTGCGCGAGGAGTTGGGCTCTGGACCTCACCCCCTGTCCCCCTCTCCCGGCGGGAGATGGGGTGGCCCGAGGCCGGGGGAGAGGTCGAGTTTCCGCTCCAACTCCGACACGGAAGTCATCCTCGCCGCCTACGCAAAGTGGGGGGCCGACTGCGTGCGGCACTTCCAGGGAATGTTCGCGTTCGCGATCTGGGATGCTTTGGAGCAGCGGCTCTTCCTCGCGCGAGACCGGATTGGAATCAAGCCGCTCGTCTATTGGAAGCGGAAGGATAGGCTGTATTTCGCCTCCGAGCTGCAGGCGCTTCAGGCGCTCGACGAGCCGCCCAGCGAGATCGACCCCGTCGCCCTCGACTATTTCCTGGAGCTTCTGTATGTTCCCGCACCGCATACGATTTATTCCGGTGTTCGAAAGCTTCCGCCCGGAAGTACCCTCACGGTCGAGCGCGACGGATCGGAGAAACTGAATCGGTACTGGGAGCCCCGGTTCCCGACGGAGCAGGATCTCTCCGAGGAGGAGTGGATCGAGCGTCTCGACGCCGCGGTGATCGAAGCCGTCCGCTCGCATCTTGTTTCCGACGTGCCGGTCGGCTCGTTTCTCTCAAGCGGGCTCGACTCGGGGCTTGTCACTTCGATCATGGCGAAAGAGGTGCGGGAGCCGGTGCGGACCTTCACGATCCGAATCGACGACCTCGAATACGACGAATCGAGAGGCGCCCGGGCCGTCGCGGAAGCTCTCGGTTCGTCGCACACGGAGGAACTCTTCCGGCCGCGAGACTGGGATCTCTCGTCCCTTCTCGTGCGCTACGGTGAGCCGTTCGCGGATCCTTCGATCGTTCCGATGTTCGCCGTTTCGCGGCTGGCCGCCGGGGACGTCAAGGTCGTGCTTTCCGGAGACGGCGGCGACGAGATCTTCGGGGGCTATCCGTGGCTCACCAAGGCTCTCGAAGCGTTCGAATTTCCGACGAGCGACCCGGCGGTCCGCGCGAAGCGATTTGCCCGGCGGCTGCTCGGCCGGGTCCCGGGAGCGCAGCGTTGGGCGAACCCTCTCGACGTTTTCGATCGGGCCGTGAGCTGTTTCGATTCGGATTCGCGCCGATCTCTCTGGCGGCCGGAGTGGAGGGCGAGGTCGGGGCGGCCTTCGGTCATCGAGCAATCGCGAGAAGCGATCCGCGGGCTCGACTTGTGCCGCCAGATCCAGTCGCTCGATCTGACCTGGGACTTGCCGGGCGATTTCCTCACGAAAGTGGACATCGCGAGCATGACGTATGGGCTGGAGGTTCGGGTCCCCCTTCTCGACCATCGGCTCGTGGAGATCTGCCTCGGCCTTCCGCTCGATTTGAAGTATCGCCGGGAAAACGGCCGGCTCGCGCCGAGGATCGCGGAGAAGCTCGTGGCCGCGAAGCACGTTCCGGCGGCGGTGCTTTCCGCGCCGAAGCGGGGCTTCGGTTTTCCTCTCCGCCGGTGGTGGACGCCGGCGCGCCGCCGCGAGCTCGCCGCCCGGCTCGCGCGACCGGCCTCGGTTCTTGCCGAGTACTTCGATCCGTCGCGGCTTCGGCGTTACGCGGACGAGCGCGCTTCCGAGGGCGGCGATCTGAAGCTCTGGGCTCTCGACGTGCTGGAACAATGGCTCTCGCGGCCGAAAGGAACCGACCCCGCGCCCGCCCCGGGACTTGCGCTCTCCGCCCGGACAGGGGAGAGGGGCTGAAGTTGGCTCGACCCCTTCACATCGCCCTCATCTACTGGGACGCGTTCACGACCGGAGGTGTTCAATCCCAGGTGGCGGGGCGGCTCGACAGCCTCGGCGCGCCCGGCGGACCGGTGCGTTACACCCTCTTCTCGTCGCACGTCCCGGCGAAGAACCCCTGGCCGCACGTGCGAGTCGAGGGATTCTCCGGCTGGCCGCACGTGTCGATAGCCGTGTTGGAATTCACCGGCGCGCTCTCCCTCGTGAAGAAGCTCCAACGCGTTCACGAAGCGGACCCGTTCGACCTGATCGAGCTGCACGCGATCGGCGCCGGGCCCCGGGTCGTCGGCTGGGCCCGGCGGGCCGGCGTTCCGGTTCTTTCCGTCTGTCACTCACTCCGCTTCTTTTCGACGAAAGAACACGGCCACCGCTGGGAAACCGCGCTGTTCTATCGATGGGCGAATCGGAGAACGTTTCTTCGATCCCATCGCGTGCTCGCGGTCAGCCGGGCCACCCGGAGCGAGCTCGTGGAGTTTGGAATTCCGGCGGAAAAGATTTTCGTTCTCCACACGGCGGCGCCGCCGCCGGAGCCCCTCGAGGCATCGGCCAGGGATCCGGTGAAAGAGACTCTCGAGATCGTCTTTGTCGGACGGCCGACGCGCGACAAGGGGCTCGATGTTCTGGTCGAATCGTTGCGAATCCTCGGAAAGGGGGCTTCCGGGCGGCCGGTTCGCTTGACGGTTGCCGGGTTCGTTCCCGAGGATTCGCCGATCCGCTCGGCGGTTCGGAGCGGCGCGTTTCCTGTGACTTTTTCCGGTTCTGTTGCGAACCTCGCCGCGCGAGCGCTGCTGGGGAAGGCCGACGTCGTCGTCATTCCTTCCCGTTACGATCCCTGTCCTGTCGTTTCCATCGAATCTCTCATCGAAGGCGCTCTCGTCGTCGCGAGCCGGGTCGGCGGGATCCCGGAGATCATCGAAGACGGGAAGACCGGGATCCTGGTGCCCCCGGGAGATCCGGAGGCGCTGGCCGCCGCTCTCGGAAGGATCCTGGACGATCCCGCCGCCTTTTCCGCCATTCGTCAGCGGGCGAAAGAAGCCGGCCGCGCGCACACGTGGGCCGCTCGCGGGCCGCAGCTCCTCGAGCTGTATCGGGGCGTGCTTCGCGACTCTTGCCTTTCTCCGAATGCCAACCCCACCCCCGTCCCCTC